>NZ_JBSHHY010000003.1:0-259066 GCF_053618675.1 Streptomyces sp. NPDC055632
AGATCATTCCCGAACGACGCCGTCTCCGACGTGAACCGATCCCCGGTGAGCTGCATACCGTCACCCGAATCACCCGCAAAACGAATGATCACCCGATCGAGTCGACGGACTTCCTTCGCGTTGCCGTCGTGGGGCGTGGCCGGGGCGCCTCTCTGCTCCCCGAGCAGGGCCTCGCCGGCCTCGCTGCTGACCTGGCTGGTCACTGAACTGGACCTCCCTCGTGGCAAGGGGACTCTCCGCCGGAGGCGGGGAGGAGCTCGGGGCGCGGTCGGCCGATCACCGTCCGTCCCGTTGCCCACCCTACGACGGCGGGGTCGAGTCTCCCTGGACTTCTTGCATCATGGACCGCTTTTCGAGATCCGTTCTGTCAGGATTCGTCACGCTGTGCCACTGTCCGAAGTGCTACGGAAGGTCTGATTCCGGTTTTTTGTCGTTTCAGGGTCCCCTAAGGACCCCCTAAGGCCCCGCGAGCCCGCCCCGCGAGCCCGTCTCGGGGCCACCTCAGGATCTCTCGGGACCCCCTCAGGATCTCTCGGGACCCCCTCAGGGTCTTTCGGGACCCCTCGGGGCGTCTCAGGACCTCAGGTACGTCAACACGGCGAGTACCCGTCGGTGATCGCCGTCGCTCGGCGAGAGCCCCAGCTTCAGGAAGATGTTGCTGATGTGCTTCTCCACGGCGCCGTCGCTCACGACCAGCGCCTTCGCGATCGCCGAGTTCGTCCGCCCCTCCGCCATCAGGCCCAGGACCTCCCGCTCGCGCGGGGTCAGGTTCGCCAGGACGTCCTGCTGCCGGCTGCGGCCGAGCAACTGCTGCACGACCTCCGGGTCCAGGGCCGTACCGCCCCCGGCGACCCGGACGACCGCGTCCACGAACTCGCGGACCTCCGCGACCCGGTCCTTCAGGAGGTAGCCCACTCCCCGGCTGGAACCGGCCAGGAGCTCGGTGGCGTACTGCTCCTCCACGTACTGCGACAGGACGAGGACCCCGAGCCCCGGGTGGTCCTTGCGCAGCCGCACCGCCGCCCGCACGCCCTCGTCCGTGTGGGTCGGCGGCATCCGCACGTCCGCCACCACCACGTCCGGCAGCGCCCCCTCGGCCGCGAGCTTCCCCACCGTCTCCACCAGCGCCTCGCCGTCGCCGACCTTGGCGACGACCTCGTGCCCCAGGTCGGTCAGGAGCCGGGTCAGCCCCTCCCGGAGCAGTACCGAATCCTCGGCGATGACCACCCGCACGCGCCCCGCCACGTCCCGCTCTCCCACGCCCCACAGCCCCCATGATCAGGTCGTCCGGTCTTCCGTAGAAGCCCAGCATCGCACCCGGGAGCCGGTGGACGCCCAGGGCCTGTCCGGCGGATCACGGCCGGGGCCGCGACCCCGGTCCGCCGGACAAGCCCTGTGCGCGCCAGGGAAGTTCGGCCGTCACCGTCGTCGGGCCGCCCGCCGGCGAGTCCACGGCGAGGACCCCGTCCACCGCCCCGACCCGCTCGGAGAGCGCCGCCAGGCTCCGCCCGGCCGCCGTCTCCGCGCCGCCGACGCCGTCGTCCCTGACCTGGAGCATCAGCCGGTCGCCCGCGCGCCACACGTCCACCCAGGCGCGCCGCGCCCGCGCGTGCTCGGTGACGTTCCGCAGGAGCTCCGACACGGTGAAGTACGCGATGCCCTCGATCGCCGGGACCGGCCGCGCCGGCAGGTCCACGTCCACCGACACCGGGACCGCGCAGCGCGAGGCCACCGCCGACAGGGCCGCGTCCAGGCCCCGGTCGGTGAGGACGGCCGGGTGGATGCCCCGGGCCAGGTCCCGCAGCTCCTGGAGCGCGAGCTTCACCTCGCCGTGCGCCTCCTCCACCAGGACCGCCGCCGCCTTCGGGTCCTCCGCCAGCTTCTCCTTCGCCATGCCGAGGTCCATGGCGAGCGCCGAGAGCCGGGCCTGCGCGCCGTCGTGCAGCGCGCGCTCGATGCGCCGCAGGTCGGCGGCGGCGGTGTCCACGAGGACGCCCCGGTCCGACTCCAGCTCCGTCACGCGCGAGGCCGGCCGGGACGGGCCGAGCAGCCCGGCCACCAGGAACCGGTCGACGGCGACGAACCCGCGCAGCAGCCACGGCCCCGCCATCACGAACAGCAGGCCGACCAGGCAGGTCGCCGCGATCTCGAACGGCGAGTCCAGGTAGAGGCCGTGCGTCCCGTCGCCGTACAGCTGGATCCCGTCCTGCCCGACGTACGCGGGGAACGTCCACTGCCACAGCGGATACGTGAAGAGGCTCCAGCCCCACCCCCAGAACGCCACCGTCACCGAGAAGGAGAAGATCGCCCACGGCATGTGCACGATCGCGTACAGCAGGTGCCGCCACGAGGCTCCGCTCTTCAACATGGCCCCCATCCAGGAGAACGCCCCGCCGGTCCGGCCGCGCACCGGCTCCGGCGCCGTCACGTCGAGGCCGAGCAGCGCCCGCGCCCTGGCCCGCTCCACCGCTCCGAAGCCCCGGCACAGGGCGAGCGCCCCGGCCAGGACCGGCACGCCGAGGAAGGTGATCAGCAGCCCGGCGCCGGTCGAGACGAGGGAGACGGAGAGCGCGAACCAGCAGACGCTCAGCGGAAGTCCGATCAGCACGTACCCGAGGGCGCGCCAGGTGCGGCCCTCGAACGGCGCGCGGATCGCGGCGGGAAGTCGGTGGGAGGGCATGGCGAACGTCCTTCTCTGCGGGTGTCCTGCTGGTGTCCTGCCGGTGGGCTCGGGGCGGTGCGTGTTCCAGGATTCCGTTCCGGCCGGCGCCGGACCATGAGGGAGGTCGGCCTCTGCGGGCGGGGGTTTTCCCCACCCCGGGACCGGGGCCACCCGGGGTTCGGGACCGCTCCGGGGCCCGGGAGGCGAGTGGTTACCGCGCGACCGGCCGGTCCCGCCACGGCAGTTCCGCCGTGACCGTCGTCGGGCCGCCCGCCGGGGAGTCCACGGCGAGGACGCCGTCGACCGCGCCGAGGCGCTCCCCGAGCCCGGCGAGCCCCGTGCCGCCGTCGAGGCGCGCCCCGCCGGTGCCGTCGTCCTCGACCCGGAGCATCAGCCGGTCGCCCGCCCGCCACACCTCCACGGAGGCGGACCGGGCGCGGGAGTGCTTGGAGACGTTCTGGAGCAGCTCCGACACCGTGAAGTACGCGATGCCCTCGATGGCCTCGGCCGGCCGCTCGGTCAGGTCGACGTCGACCCGCACCGGCACCGTGCAGCGGGCGGAGACCGAGGACAGGGCGGCGCCGAGGCCCCGGTCGGTGAGGACGGCCGGGTGGATGCCCCGGGCCAGGTCCCGCAGCTCCTGGAGCGCGAGCTTCACCTCGCCGTGGGCCTCGTCGACCATCGCGGCGGCGGCCTCCGGGTCGTCGAGGAGCTTCTCCTTGGCCAGGCCGAGCCCCATCGCGAGGGCGACGAGCCGGGCCTGCGCGCCGTCGTGCAGATCGCGCTCGATGCGCCGCAGGTCGGCGGCGGCGGTGTCGACGACCACGCCCCGGTCCGTCTCCAGTTCGACGATCCGCCGCTCCAGCTCGTCGGAGGGCGAGAGCAGCCCCCGGACCATGCCCCGGTCGGCGCTCGCGAGCAGCCGCGAGACGAAGGGGAGCACGGGCCAGAGGACGAGGAGCGAGACCAGGGTGACCGTGAACGTCAGGATCCCCCAGGGCAGCCGGATCAGGTGGTAGAGCTGGGCCCGCCAGGCCACCGGGTCCTTCAGCGCCGACCACAGCCATCCGAAGAGACCGCCGCGCCGGGGCAGCGGGGACGGCTCCCGGACCGCGACGCCGAGCAGGCCCCGGGCCCGCGCCCGCTCCGACCGGCCGATCAGACGGGCGCCGCCGAGGCCGAGGGCGAGCAGCGGCAGGCCGATCACGGTGACCGAGAGGCCCACGCCGAGCAGGACGCTCACCACCGCGTAGACGAAACCGACCAGCGCCGTGACCAGGTTGGAGAGCAGGAAGGCGATCTCCTTCCAGGTCTCCTTCCCGTAGGCGGTGCGGGGGCGCGCCGGAGCGGCTGCAGAACCCGTGGAGGAGGCGGCTGCGGAGCCGGCGGCGTAACCCGTGGAGGTGGCGGCTGCGGAGCCGGCGGCGGAGTCGTGATCGGCACTCATGGGCCCCAGGGTGCCCGGCGCGGCTCGTGCGCCGCCATGGGGGAGGTGGGCCGGTGGGAGAGGGGGTTAACCCCACCGGAACCGGCCACCGCAACTGCTTACGGTCCCTTTAGCAGGGCCTAGACTCGCGTCTGTACAGAACAGAAGTGACCCATGGGGCACCTGGACCGAGGGGCGGACGTGCGGGAACCGACCGTTGTCGCGGCCGACGCGGCGGACTACTTCCAGACGTACTCCGTCGTCGGCCTGCTCGCCGTCGTCGGCGTGCTCTTCGTCGCCGTGGCGTTCGGCGCCGGCCGGCTGCTCCGGCCCGTCGTGCCGACGCCCGAGAAGCTCCTCACGTACGAGTGCGGCGTCGACCCCGTGGGGGAGGGCTGGGCGCACACCCAGGTCCGCTACTACGTGTACGCCTTCCTCTACGTGATCTTCGCCGTCGACTCGATCTTCCTCTTCCCCTGGGCGACGGTCTTCGCCGCGCCCGGCTACGGCGCCACGACCCTGGTCGAGATGTTCGTCTTCCTCGGCTTCCTGGCCGTGGGGCTGCTCTACGCGTACAAGAAGGGCGTCCTGACGTGGACGTAACACCCGGAGTCCCCGGAACCGCCGCCGAGCCCGTGGCCCTGCCCGCTCCGAAGCTGGGGCCGCTCGCCCGGCTGGCCCCCGAACCGATGAAGGTGGTCCTCAACTGGGGCCGCCGCTACAGCCTGTGGGTCTTCAACTTCGGACTCGCCTGCTGCGCGATCGAGTTCATCGCCGCGTCGATGGCCCGGCACGACTTCATCCGCCTCGGCGTGATCCCCTTCGCGCCCGGACCGCGCCAGGCCGATCTGATGATCGTCTCGGGCACGGTGACGGACAAGATGGCGCCGGCCGTGAAGCGCCTCTACGAGCAGATGCCCGAGCCGAAGTACGTCATCTCCTTCGGCGCCTGCTCCAACTGCGGCGGCCCGTACTGGGACTCGTACTCCGTGACGAAGGGCGTCGACCAGATCATCCCGGTCGACGTGTACGTGCCGGGGTGCCCGCCCCGGCCCGAGGCGCTGCTCCAGGGCATCCTCAAGCTCCAGGAGAAGATCGCCCGGGAGAGCCTGGCGGAGCGCTACGGGCGGTCCGCGTCGGTGCCGGAGCTGACGAGCCCGCTGACGCCCCCGCCGGGAGGCACGGCATGAACGCGTACGACGGCCTCCCCGACGCGGTGACGGAGATCTTCGGCGAGGAGGCGACGGCGGAACGGGCCTACGACCTGCTGACGGTCGACGTCCCGCCGTCCTCCTGGATCACCGCCCTGACCACGGCCCGCACCGTGCTGGGCTGCACCTACTTCGACTGGCTGAGCGCGGTCGACGAACCGGGCACCGGATTCCGCGTCTGCGCGCACGTGGTGTCCCTCGCGGAGGGCGGTCCGCGCCGCCTCCTCGTCCGTACGACGGTCCCGCACGCGGCCCCCGTCCTCCCCACGGCGGTGGGGGTGTACGCGGGCGCGGGCTGGCACGAGCGCGAGACCCACGAGATGTTCGGCGTGGACTTCACGGGCCACCCGAACCCGGCCCCGCTCCTCCTCCCCGAGAACTTCGAGGGCCACCCGCTGCGCAAGGACTTCGTCCTCGCGGCCCGGGTCGCCAAGGCGTGGCCGGGCGCGAAGGAACCGGGCGAGTCCCACGACGGCGGCCCCAAGCGCCGCCAGATGCTCCCCCCGGGCGTCCCGGACCCCAACGAGTGGGGCCCCCTCAAGGGGCAGCTCCCCCCGGCCCCCACCCGAGCCGAACGCCCGGCCCGCCGCACCCGCACGACGACGGAGGCCACTCCGGCCGACCCGACGGCGGCGCCCCCGGTACGCCGCACGCGCTCGGCGTCGGAGGGCTCGGCGAGCCAGGAGGGGACGGCGGCTCCGGTACGCCGTGCGCGCTCGGCGTCGGACGGTTCGGCCAGCCAGGACGCGACGGCGGCTCCGCCCCGCCGTACCCGCTCGGCCGCCGACGGCTCGGCGAGCCAGACGGCGGCCGAGGCGGGGGACGCGACGGCGGCCGAGGCAGGAGACGCGACGGCGGGCACCCCGCCCGAGACGCCGCGCCCGCCGCGCCGCTCCCGTTCCGCGTCGGACGGCTCCGCGAGCCAGACGGCGGGGGAGCCGGGTGCCCCGGTACGCCGCTCCCGCTCGGCCTCGGACGGCTCCGCGAGCCAGACGGCGCCTCCGGACGCGGCGCGCCCACCGCGCCGCTCCCGCTCGGCGGCCGACGGCTCGGTGAGTCAGACGCCCCAGGAGCCGACGGCCCCCCGGCACACCCGCAGCACGGACGCCCCCTGGCACCACGCCCGCCCGGCCTTCGACGAGGAACCGGCGGAGCCGGAGACCCCGGCAGAACCGGCGGCCCCGGCCGCCCCGGAGACCCGGGCCGAGCCCGCCGTTCCGGCGGAACTGGCCACTCCGGAGACCCGGGCCGAGCCCGCCACTCCGACGGAACCGGCCACTCCGGAGACCCCGGCGGAACCGGACACCGCCCCCGAGCCGGCCGAGCCCACCGCCCCGGCGGAGCCCGACACGGCCACCGGCCCCGACACGGCCACCGGCCCCGACACGGCCTCCAAGTCCGACACGGGCCCCGACGCCCCCGCCGCCGACGGCCCCGACGGACCCGGCAACGAAAAGCCCACCGACCCCGACCCCACCCACCCCGCCGGAGGCGATCCCGCGTGAACGACGTACTCGACGTCGCCCTCCGGCTCCTCGTCGTCTTCGCCGTCTTCCTCGTGCTGCCCCTCGTCGTCGGCCAGACCGAGCACAAGGTCATGGCCCACATGCAGGGCCGCCTCGGCCCCATGTACGCCGGCGGCTTCCACGGCTGGGCCCAGCTCGTCGCCGACGGCGTGAAGTTCGCGCAGAAGGAGGACGTGGTCCCTAAGGACGCCGACCGGCGGGTCTTCCAGCTCGCGCCGGCCGTCGCCCTCCTCCCGTACCTCCTCGTCCTCGTCGCGATTCCGGTCGGCCCGGAGGAAGGGGCCGTCGGTCAGGTCGTCGACGCCGGCATCTTCTTCGTCCTGGCCGTGATGGGCGTCGGCGTCCTCGGCAGCCTCATGGCCGGCTGGGCGTCCGCGAACAAGTTCTCGCTGCTCGGCGGTCTGCGGACCGCCGCCCAGCTCCTCGCGTACGAGCTCCCGATGCTCCTCGCCGCCGCCTCCGTCGCGATGGCCGCCGGCACCGTCTCCCTCCCCGGCATCCTGAACGCCTTCGAGTGGTGGTGGCTGCCCTGGCAGATCGTCGGCGCGCTCGTCTTCTTCGTGGCCGGCCTCGCCGAGCTCCAGCGGCCGCCGTTCGACATGCCGGTCGCCGACTCGGAGATCATCTTCGGCGCGTACACCGAGTACACCGGCCTCCGCTTCGCGCTCTTCCTGCTCGCCGAGTACGCCGGCATCGTCGTCCTCTGCGGCCTCACCACCGTCCTCTTCCTCGGCGGCTGGCACGGCCCCCTCGGCGCCGACGGCCTCGGCTGGGTCTGGACCCTCCTGAAGACCGCCGTCCTCGCCTTCGTCGTCATCTGGCTGCGGGTCAGCTACCCGCGCCTGCGCGAGGACCAGCTCCAGCGCCTCGCCTGGACGACCCTCGTCCCGCTCGCCCTCGCGCAGATCGCGCTCACCGGCATCGTGAAGGTGGCGATCCAGTAATGGCACCGATCCCCGGCTCCGGCCTGGCCAAGGGCCTCGCCGTCACCCTCCGCACGATGACGAGGAAGACCGTCACCGCGCAGTACCCCGACGTACAGCCCGAACTCCCGCCCCGCACCCGCGGGGTCATCGGCCTGTTCGAGGAGAACTGCACGGTCTGCATGCTCTGCGCCCGCGAGTGCCCCGACTGGTGCATCTACATCGACTCCCACAAGGAGACGGTGCCGCCCGCCGCCCCCGGCGGCCGCGAGCGCAGCCGGAACGTCCTCGACCGCTTCGCCATCGACTTCGCGCTCTGCATGTACTGCGGCATCTGCATCGAGGTGTGCCCCTTCGACGCGCTGTTCTGGTCGCCCGAGTTCGAGTACGCGGAGACCGACATCCACGAGCTGACGCACGAGCGGGACAAGCTCCGCGAGTGGATGTGGACGGTCCCGGAACCGCCCGCGCTCGACCCGCGCGCGGAGGAACCGAAGGAGATCGCCGCCGCCCGCAAGGCGGCGGAGAAGGCCGCGGCGGCAGCGGCGGCGGCCGAGGGGGAGCAGCGGTGATCCTGACAGCGGTACACACGGCACAGCAGCAGGCCGCGCAAGGCCACGGCTTCCTCTCGCCCACCGGCGTCGAGATCGCCTTCCTCCTCGTCGGCCTCGTCACCCTCGGCGCCGCCGTCGTCACCGTCACCACCCGCCAACTGGTGCACGCCGCCCTCTGGCTGGTCGTGGCCCTCGGCGGGCTCGCCGTCGAGTACCTGCTCCTGACCGCCGAGTTCATCGCCTGGGTCCAGGTGCTGATCTACGTCGGCTCCGTCGTCGTCCTCCTCCTCTTCGGCCTCATGCTCACCAAGGCCCCCATCGGCCGCTCCCCGGACACCGACTCGGGCAACCGCCCGGTCGCCCTCGCCGTGGCCCTGGCCGCCGCGGCCGCGCTCGTCTGGGTGGTCGTCGACGCGTTCCGCACGACCTGGATCGACCTCGACGGGGCCGTCCAGGGCTCCACCGAGGTCACCGGCTCGATCCTCTTCCGGCACTGGGTGCTGCCCTTCGAGGCGCTGTCCGTGCTCCTCCTGGCCGCCCTGGTCGGCGCCATCGTGCTCTCCCGGAAGAAGAAGGAGGGGGAACGCTGATGCACCTCGCCTACCCGGCCGTCCTCGCCGCCCTCCTCTTCTGCACGGGCCTCTACGGCGTCCTCGCCCGCCGCAACGCGATCCTCGTCCTGATGTCCGTCGAGCTGATGCTCAACGCCGTCAACCTCAACCTCGTCGCCTTCGACGTCTGGCTCCGCGACGCCCTCCACGCCGGCCAGGCCCTCACCCTCTTCACCATCGCCGTCGCCGCCGCGGAGATCGGCATCGGCCTCGCGATCGTCCTGATGGTCCACCGCAACCGCGGCACCTCGGACGTCGACCGCCTCCGCGACACGGCGGAGAACCCGCACGCGGACCCGGACCCGGACACGGCCCCGCACGACGAGAAGGCCGAGGCCGCCGCGTGACCACCACCACCCTCGCCGTCCTCGTCCCCCTCCTCCCCTTCCTCGGCTCCGCCGCCGGCCTCCTCCTCGGCCGCACCGCCCCCGGCTTCGTCCGCCCCCTCGCCGTCCTCCCGACCCTCGCCGCCGCCGTCCTGGCCGTGCTCGTGGCGGTCCGCCAGGGCGGCGGGAAGGCGATCGACGCCGCCACCCAGCTCACCCCCACCGGCTCGGTCCCGATCGACCTGGCCCTGCACGTCGACGGCTTCGCCGCCCTCGTCGCCGTCCTCGTCGGCGTGGTCGCCACCTGCGTGCAGATCTACTCGACCGGCTACCTCCGCGACGACCCGCGCTACCCCTCGTACGCCGCGCTCGTCTCCCTCTTCACCGCCGCGATGCTCCTCGTCGTCTACTCCGGCGACCTGATGGTGCTCCTGGTCGGCTGGGAGGTCATGGGCATCTGCTCGTACTTCCTCGTCGGCCACTACTGGGAGACCCCCGAGGCCCGGTCCGCCTCCCTCAAGGCCTTCCTCGTCACCAAGCTCGGCGACGTCCCCTTCCTCATCGGGCTCTTCGCGCTCGCCGTCGACGCCGGCACCTTCCGGATCACCGGGGTCCTCGGCGCCGTCGCGACCGGCGGCCTCGACCACCCCACCCTGATCGCGCTGCTGCTGCTCGCCGGCGTCGCGGGCAAGTCCGCGCAGTTCCCGCTGCACACCTGGCTCCCGGACGCCATGGCCGGCCCCACCCCCGTCTCCGCGCTCATCCACGCCGCGACGATGGTCGCCGCCGGCATCTACTTCACGGCCCGGCTGCTCCCCGTCTTCGCGGCCTCCGCCGCCGCGATGACCGTCCTCGCCGTGATGGCCGCGATCACGATGGTCGGCTCGGCGCTCGCCGCGCTCGCCCAGGACGACATCAAGCGGGTCCTCGCCTACTCGACGATCGGCCAGCTCGGCTACATGGCCGGTGCCCTCGCCGTCGGCGACCGGGGCGCCGCCGTCTTCCACCTCCTCTCGCACGCCGCCTTCAAGGCGCTCCTCTTCCTCGCCGCCGGGGCGGTCATCCACGCCGCCGGCACGAACTCGCTGACCGCCATGTCCCGCATGAGCGGCCTCGCGAAGCGGATCCCGGACGCGTACTGGACGACGACCGTCGCCCTCCTCGCGCTCGCCGCGATCCCGCCCTTCGCCGGCTTCTTCTCCAAGGAGGCCGTCCTGGTGGCCGCCGAGCACACCGCGCTCGGGGACCGGACCGTCGCCCCCGCCGGAGCCGGCTGGACCGTCCTCGTCGCGGGCCTCCTGACCGCCCTCCTCACCGCCGCCTACGCCCTCCGCCTCTGGCTGCGCGCCTTCCGGGGCCGGGGCGCGGAGGCTCCGGACCACGGCCGTCAGCCGATCGCGATGACGAGCGTCCTGTGGGTCCTGGCCGTCCCCTCCCTCGGCTTCGGCCTGACCGTCCGGTACCTCCCCGACTGGTTCGACGGGAACGGACTCGCCCCGACCCTCACCACCGCCGTCCTCGGCACCGGCCTCGCCGTCGCCGGAGCGGCCGTCACCTACGCCGTCTGGCGCACCCTCGCCGCCCGGGCCCTGACCGCCCCGGTCCCCGCACCCAGCCCGCACGTCGCCCACCCGGACGCCGAGGCGGGCCTGGTCGAGGCCGAGGCGCTGCACCTGCCGCACCCCGCCGAGGACCCGGCCGACCCCGGCCGCGTCCTCCTCGGACGCCTGTACCGCCCCGCCGCCGACGGCTTCCACCTGGACGCCGTCCACCGGGCCGCCTTCGTCCGCCCCGTACTCGCCGCCGCCTCCCTGGTCCGCTTCCTGGACCGCGAGGTCGTCGACACCTACGTCCGGGGCGCCGCCGGCTCCGCCAAGGGCCTGGGGTGGCTCGTCCGCCGCGCCCAGACCGGCAACGTCCAGACCTATCTGAGCGCCCTGCTTGCCGGCTCCGTCGTCCTGGCGATCGCCGCAGTCGCCCTCGCCAACGCCGTCGCCGGAGCGTGAGCCGTGATCGATATCAGCGAATCCGTGATGCAGTTCCTCCTGGCGTTGATCGTCGCCGGCCCGCTCCTCGGCGCCGCCGCCGCCCTCCTCCCGGCCCCGCCCGGACTGAAGGGGAAGTCACCCGACCAGGCCGTCCTGCGCCACGGCGTCACCGTCACCGGCGCGATCCTGCTCGCCGCGATCGTCCTCGCGCTCGGCTTCGACCACGACCACCCGTCGAGGATGCAGGCCACGACGGACATCAGCTGGATCAGGGCACTGGACGTGCGGATCCACCTCGGTGTCGACGGCATCTCCCTCCCCCTCCTGGTCCTGACCGCCCTCCTGGGCTTCCTCTGCGCGCTCCACAGCTACTTCAAGATGCCGAGCGGGCCCTCCCCCAAGGCCTTCGTCGCCCTGCTCCTCGTCCTGGAGTCCGGCACCCTCGCCACCTTCGCCGTCCTCGACCTCGTCCTGTTCTTCCTGGCCTTCGAGATGGTCCTCGTCCCGATGTACTTCCTCATCGCCCGCTGGGGCGGCGAGGGCAGGCGCGCCGCCGCCACGAAGTTCGTCCTCTACACGCTCCTCGGCTCCGTCGTCATGCTGCTCGGCCTCCTCCTCATCGGTGTGAAATCGGGCACATTCGACATGGTGGCACTCGCCACTGACAACGGCCGTGGGCTGACCACGTCCGTGCAGGTCATCGCCGTTCTCGCGATCGGGCTCGGGCTCGCCGTGAAGACCCCGATGTGGCCGCTGCACAGCTGGCTGCCGGACGCCCACACCGCCGCCCCCACCGTCGGCTCCGTCCTCCTCGCCGGCGTCCTGCTCAAGATGGGCACGTACGGCTTCGTCCGGATCGTCCTGCCGATCGCACCCGACGGCATGCGGACCTTCGCCCCGTACCTCGCCGCCTTCGCCGTCGCCGGGATCGTCTACGGCTCGCTCGCCTGCCTCGCCCTCGCGCGCCCCGGCGCCAAGGGCGACCTCAAGCGCCTCATCGCGTACTCCTCCGTCGGCCACATGGGCTTCGTGCTCCTCGGCATCGCCTCCATGACCCCCACCGGCGTGAACGGCGCGCTCTTCGCCAACATCGCCCACGGCCTCGTCACCGGACTGCTCTTCTTCCTGGTCGGCGCGGTCAAGGACCGGTACGGCACCGCCGACCTCGACACCCTCGCCGGCGCCACCGGGGCCGCCCTCTACGGCCGCGCGCCCCGCCTCGGCGCCCTCCTCGCCTTCGCCGCCGTCGCCTCCCTCGGCCTGCCCGGCCTGGCCGGCTTCTGGGGCGAGATGCTGGCCCTCTTCGGCGCCTTCGACCCCGCCGAGGGCCTCAGCCGCCCCGCCTTCCTCACCTTCACGGCGATCGGCGCCTTCGGCACCCTGCTCACCGCCGCGTACCTCCTGATCGTCGTCCGCCGCGTCTGCATGGGCGGCCCCCGGCCCGCCGGGGAGACTCCGATCGCCGACGTCCAGGGGTACGAGTTCGCCGCCTGGACCCCGCTCGTCGCCCTCACCGTCCTCGCCGGACTCTGGCCCGCCGTCCTCCTCGGCCTCACCGACCCGGCCGTCCAGAAGCTCCTCGCCGGAGGCACCCAGTGACGTCGCAGCTCGTCCAGTCCGTCGACTGGCTCACGATCGCGCCCCCCGTCCTCACGGCCGCGGTCGCCCTCGCCGTCCTCGTCGCCGACCTCTTCCTCCCGCCGGAGCGCAAGCGGATCCTCGGCTGGACCGCGATCGGCGGCCTCACCGCCGCCCTCGCCCTCCTCGTCCCGCTGCGGGCCGGCGACCGCTCCACCTTCTGCCTCACCCCCGACACGCGGGTCACGGCGTGCAGCTACACCGCCGACCACTTCACCCTCGTCGTCCAGCTCCTCGTCCTCGGCGGAGCGCTCCTCACCGCGCTGCTCTCCCTGGACGAGACCCGCGAGCGGCTCCCGGCCGGCGAGTACTGGTTCCTGCTGCTCTCCTCCGCCGCCGGAGCCGCCCTGCTGCCCGCCTCCCGGGACCTCGCGACCCTCGTCGTCGCCCTGGAGGTGGCCTCCCTGCCCGCCTTCGCGCTCGTCGGCCTCAAGCGTGGCGACCGCATGTCCGGCGAGGCCGCCCTCAAGTTCTTCCTCTCCTCCGTCACCGCCACCGCCGTCACCCTGCTCGGCGCGAGCTTCGTGTACGCGGCGACCGGCACCCTCCACCTCACGGAGATCGCCCAGCGCCTCGACGAGGTCCCCGGGCAGTTCCAGACCCTCGCCGAGGCGGGCGTCGCCCTCACCCTCGTCGGCTTCGCCTTCAAGACGGCCGCCGTGCCCTTCCACTTCTGGGTCCCGGACACCTACGTCGGCGCCCCGCTGCCCGTCGCCGCCTACCTCTCCGTGGTCGGCAAGGCCGTCGGCTTCACCGGCCTGATCCTGGTGACCGTCGTCGCCTTCCCCTCGTACGCGGACGTGTGGGGCCCGGCGCTCGCCGTCCTCGCCGCGCTCACCATGACCGCCGGGAACGTCGCCGCCCTGCGCCAGTCCTCCACGCGCGCGTGGAGCGCGGTCCGGCTGCTCGCCTGGTCCTCCGTCGCCCAGGCCGGCTACCTCCTGGTGCCGATCGCGGCCGCCGCGTACTCCGGGAACGACCAGATCGGCGCCACCGTCGCGTACGCCCTGATGTACGCCGTCGTGAACCTCGGCGCCTTCGCGGTCGTCGCGCTCGTCGCGCGCGTGCGCCCCCGGAACCGGATCGAGGACTACCGGGGCCTGTACGCGGCGAGCCCCGCCGCCGCCCTCGCGCTCGCCTTCTTCCTCCTGAATCTGGCCGGTTTGCCCCCGGGTATCATCGGCCTCTTCGCCAAGGTGACCGTCTTCTCGGCGGCCGTCGACGCGGGCCTGGGCTGGCTGGCCGTGGTCATGGCGCTCAACGTCGTGATCGCGCTGTACTACTACCTCCGCTGGACGGCCCTGCTCTTCCGCACCCCGGAAGGAGCACCGGGAGAAGCGTCGGGAGCGGCCCCGGAAGGCGCCCCGGAGGGCAGCGTCGCCCTCCGCCGGCCCTCCGCGCCGATCACCCTGGCGATCGCGCTGACCACCGCGGCCGGAGCGGTCCTGTCGGGCTACCCGCAGTTCGCCCTCCGCTTCGCGGCGAACAGCCTCTTCTGACCCCGACCCGAGCAGAACCAGGAGCGAGATCACCCGTGCTGAACGGATTCAAGGACTTCATACTTCGCGGGAACGTCGTCTCGATGGCCATCGGTCTGGCCGTCGGAACGGCGTTCACCTCCGTCGTCACGGGCTTCAGCAAGGCCTTCATCACCCCCCTCATCGGCCTCGCGACCGGAACCGTCGGCAACTTCAACGACGCGACGTTCCACATCGGCGGGACCGTCTTCCCCTACGGCCTGGCCATCTCCGCCACCATCGCCTTCGTCATCACCGCGGCGGTCCTCTACTTCCTGATCGTCGTCCCCATGACGGGGATCCAGCACAAGTTCGCCAAGGAAGAGGCCGCCGACCCCAAGTCGGAGAAGCGCGACTGCCCCCACTGCTACAGCGAGATCCCGGCCATCGCCTCCCGCTGCGCCTTCTGCACCGGCGAGGTCGAGCCCGTCGGCACCCTCCTGGAGAAGGTCTAGGGGGTGTCTCGTCGATCGTGCCGGGCTCGCGGCGTCCGGCACCGCACCTCGCCGCGTTGTCGTCACTCGCCGACGCTCCGCGTCGACTCCCTCCTCCGCCTTGCGATGCACGGCACCGGACACCGCTCCCTGATCCGGCCCGATCGACGAGACACCCCCTGGCTCCCGGCGCCCCGCTGATCACCCGAACGGCCCACACGGACACCCCGGCACGGCCGGGGAACCCGAACCTCCCGCCTGGCGTTGACCAGTACGGAAGGGTCCACTGGGTGAGTGGACCACCACGAAGAAAAGGGTTCCCCTGCCGCACCACTTGGAGGGCGTACCGTGCACCGCCGGCACAACGGGCTGAGGACCGCCGTACTCCTCGGAGGGCTCTCGGCCCTCATCATCGTCATCGGCAGCCTCTTCGGGCGTACGGGACTGATCGTCGCGCTCGTCGTGGCGCTCGGCACCAACGCGTACGCGTACTGGAACAGCGACAAGCTGGCGCTGCGGGCCATGCGCGCCCGCCCGGTCAGCGAGTTCGAGGCGCCCGCGCTCTACCGGATGGTGCGCGAGCTCTCCACGCAGGCGCGCCAGCCCATGCCCCGGCTCTACATCTCGCCGACCCAGGCGCCCAACGCCTTCGCCACCGGCCGCAATCCGCGCAACGCCGCGGTCTGCTGCACCGAGGGCATCCTCGCCCTCCTGGACGAGCGCGAGCTGCGCGGGGTCATCGGCCACGAGCTGAGCCACGTCTACAACCGGGACATCCTGATCTCGTCGGTCGCCGGAGCGCTCGCCTCCGTGATCATGTTCCTGGTCAACTTCGCCTGGCTGATCCCGGTCGGCCGCTCCAACGACGACGACGGCCCCGGACTGCTCGGCATGCTGCTGATCATGATCCTGGGCCCGATCGCCGCCTCGGTCATCCAGCTCGCCATCTCCCGCTCCCGGGAGTACGAGGCCGACGCCTCCGGCGCCCAGCTCACCGGCGATCCGCTCGCCCTGGCGGGCGCCCTGCGGAAGCTGGAGGCCGGCACCAAGCAGCTCCCGCTGCCGCCCGAGCCCCGGATCGAGACCGCGAGCCACATGATGATCGCGAACCCGTTCCGCCCCGGCCAGGGCCTCTCCAAGATGTTCTCCACCCACCCGCCGATGGCCGAGCGCATCGCCCGGCTCGAACAGATGGCAGGTCGACGCCCGTGAAGACGATCCTGAACGTCATTTGGCTGATCCTGTGCGGATTCTGGATGTTCCTGGGCTACATGCTCGCGGGACTCCTGCTCTGCATCACGATCATCGGCATCCCCTTCGGGCTCGCCGCCTTCCGCATCGGCCTCTACGCCCTGTGGCCCTTCGGCAAGACGGTCGTCGACCGCCGCGACGCGGGCGCGCCCTCCTGCGTGGGCAACGTCCTGTGGCTGGTCCTCGCCGGCTGGTGGCTGGCGCTCGGCCACATCACCACCGGCATCGCCCTCTGCATCACGATCATCGGCATCCCGCTGGGCCTCGCGAACTTCAAGCTGATCCCGGTCTCGCTGCTGCCCCTGGGCAAGGAGATCGTCTCCACGGACAGGGCCGCGGGCGTCCACGTCCCCCAGAGCTACTGACCGGACTGCGGGATCCCGGTCTCCCGCAAGGTGATGTTGAGCCGCCCTCTCAGCCCGAGGGCGGGCTCGGCGGTCCCGGGAAACACCCGGGGCACGCCGTGGTGCGCCCACCGGGAGGGACCGCCGAAGACGAACAGGTCCCCGGAGGCCAGCTCGACGTCCCGGTAGGGCCGCCCCCGGTCCTCCGCGTTCCCGAAGCGGAACACGCACCGGTCCCCGAGGCTCAGCGACACCACCGGCGCCCCGGAGCGCTCCTCCCGGTCCTGGTGCATCCCCATCCGCGCCTCGGGCGCGTAGAAGTTCACGAGCGCGGTGTCCGGCGTGAAACCGCCGTCCTCCCCATAAGCCTCGGCAACGGCCTCCCGCCCGAGCGCCACCAGCCAGCCGGGCACTTCCAGGCCGGCGGCGTCGAGATACCGATACGGCACCCACTGCCGCCCCAGACACAGCGACCGCACCGACATGACGCCCCCGCCCGGCAGCACGGTCCGCCGGTACGGCACGGGCCCGCGCCCCCACTCCCGGCAGGCGTCCACCAGCTCCCGCTGCCGCGAGAACGGCAGCCACGCGGGCACGTGCACGGCCCCGGGCGCCACGACGACCCGTTCCCGGGGGAAGAGCCCCTCACTCACACCAGGCCCCCCTCCAGGCCCAGCAGCCGTTCCTTCCGCTCGACCCCGGCGGCGTACCCGCGCAGGGCCCCGTCGGCCCCGATCACCCGGTGACAGGGCCGCACCACGAGCAGCGGATTGCGCCCGATCGCGGTCCCCACGGCCCGCACCCCGGCCCCGGCCGAGCCGACCCGCCGCGCGATCTCCCCGTACGAGACGGTGGAGCCGTACGGCACCTCCTCAAGGGCCCGCCAGACGCGCCGCTGGAACTCCGTCCCGGCGTCACCGTCGAACTCCAGCTCGAACCGCTCCCGCTCCCCGGCGAAGTACTCGCGCAACTGCCCGGCGACCTCCTCGAACGCCCCCGGAGCGGACGTCCACCCGTCCTCGACCACGACGCCCCCCTTCTGCCCCGGCAGGGACAGCGAGCGCAACACGACACGACCCCCCGGCGCGAGCCGCCCGACGAGCAGCATCTCGCCCAGGGGGCCGTCGACGTACGCGTACACGGTCATGACTGCTTCCTCTCCCGCACGGGCCTTCCACGACCCAGTGTGCGGGCCCGCCGACCCGAGGGGCTGGCGGGATTCGGACGCGACCTTCGACGGGCCGACGGCAGTCTCCTGATCCGTACGGAACCACGCCCCTCCGGCGCCTCCTTGGCTTGCTGCTCGACCAAGGCGACCGAGAGGGAACTCGGCGTACTTCTCTCCGACCCGATCGAGTAGACATGCGGAAAGTGCATGGCGCGGTCACAGCTCGTCGCGCAGGGTGGCTCGGTGGACATCATCTCCCTGCCCATCCTCGACGGCGAGGAGGCCCGCCTCGTTGAACCGTCGTGGTGCACCGGCCACGCCGATCATGTCCCATGCCACCGGGTCGACCTCTCCCACACCGGTACCGAGCATCGGCTCACGTTGTTCGACGGCAACGACTTGATGCGCGCCGTGCTCAGCCAGTACCCGTGCTCCACGGACCCTGAACACTGCCGGACGGGTCTGTATGTCGAACAGAGCGGCTACGCGGCCACCCTTGATGCCGAAGGCATCCGGCGGCTGGCGGGCACACTCACCGCACACGCCATGGAGCTGCGGCGGCTCGCCGACCGGTTGGCTGTGCTCGAGAACGAAGAAGCCGAGTCGTGAGCACCCCCTAAGGAGCAGCAGATGCTCCGGGCTCTCGGTTCGGCCTCCTTGCCTGCGGGCGGATCGACGCGCTGCCCTCGGGCGAGAGGGTCAGGAAGTGTGCTGCTCCGTGCAGGCCTGTCGAAGCGGGGCCTGCCGATCGTCGAGCGTGGTGACGCGGCGGACGCGGGGCCCGCACTCGGAGGGCTCGGCGTGCCAGTGGACGGGGACATGGGCGCCCGTGCCGGCGTCATCGGTGACGGGGAGGGCGAGGCCGAGAATCGGCTGCTCGCAGTATGCGCAGACCTTCGTCACCGCCGCCCACCCCTAGGGTGCTTCTCGCAGGCTCGCGGGTACCACTCGGTGGTCCAGTCGGCGATCCGGAGGCGGCGGGGGCCGAGGTCGACGACCTTGCCGGGGGCGAGGGTGATCCCGCACCACACGCAGTCCTGGCCGCGCTGCTGCCGTTGGGTGAGGGTTCCGAGACGCGGTAGCTCCACGGCCGTCAGGTCGTCTGTCGTCGCCATGACCGTGACCGTAGGGCGGCCGATCACGGACGGACAGAGCGATTGCGCCGGATTGTGCGGGCCGTCGGGAGGGTTGGCGCCGGTTGGCTCACACAGTGCCGAGCGAGGCCCGTACGCGACCGATCAGCCGCCGCGCCCGCTCGCCGTGGACGGCGGCCTCGGCGAGCCAGTCCCAGGCCCGTTCGTAGGTGGCGAGGGAGTCGTCGTCGGTGAGCCACATCTCGGTGCCGATGGTCTCGACGACGACGAGGCGCCGGTCGTAGATCCAGAACCCGTGGGACGGGGCGCGGCGCAGTTCGGCGCCGAGGGGGACGACACCGAGGTCGACGGTGTCCAGGCCGATCACGCTCAGGAGCCGGTCGAGCTGCGCGGCGTGGACGCCGGGCGGGACGGTACGGGCGTGCAGCGCGGGTTCCCAGATCAGGAACCGGAAGGTCTTGTCGGGGTCGTACAAGGCTTCCTGGCGGCGGATGCGGGCACGTACGGCATCGTCGACGTCGCGCTCGACCCGGCGGAACTCGGCGGCGGTGGCGAGGGTGTGGCGGGCGTAGTCCGGGGTCTGGAGCAGCCCCGGGATCCGGACGGCCTCGACTGCCCGCGTGACGGTCGTGACGGCGGTCTCGGCGACACCCTGCTCCTGGCGGGCGCGGTGGCCGGCGGCGAGTTGGCGGCGCCAGGACCGGTAGCGGCTCTCCAGACCGGACAGGCGGCCCTTCAGCTCGGCGACGGTGTCCGGGCGGCAGACCGCCGCGGCCCACGCCTCCACGTCGGCGACGCTGGGGGTCTGCTTGCCGTTCTGGAGCCGGGACACCTTCGAACGCTGCCAGCCGAGCCGCTCGGCGAGGGCTTTGCCGTCGAGGCCGGCCTCGACGCGCAGCTCGCGCAGGCGCGCGCCGAGGGCGTCCCGGCCGGTCTGGAAGTCGGTCGTCACGCGTCCGAACGTACTCGCCGCGCGTACTCGCGGGTGGGGACCGCGTGATGCCATGCGGCGTCACGGGCCTGGCAGGCGGCGGCGACCTCGGCGGGGTCCTCGCTGAGGACGACGCCGAGGGTGGTGTCGTCCTCGTCGAACACGAACCGGGCCAGGACGCGGGAGTCGAACAGCCAGAAGTCGTGGTCGGGCAGGCCGAGCGCCTGTGCCCGGATACGGGGGAGGTTACGGATGTCCTCACCCGCGACGACGTTGCCGAGACCGGAGTCCAGAAGGAACCGCTGTCCCTCGGTGAGGGGTTCGTCGACGACGCGGACCCGCTCGAAACGACGTCCCTCCGCGACGGCGGCGGCGACGTTCTCGCGCCAGGCGTCGAACGGCTCGGCGGCGATGTCGGCACCGGCCTTCCACCGGGCCCACTTCGGACTGTCGCGGTCCGTGGCGTAGCCACGCCGGGTCTCCAGACGCCAGGCGGTGTGCCGGAACTCGCGGAACAGATGGGCGATCTCGGAGAACGGAACCATTTCTCGCCGCTCGGCGCGCGGAGCGAACCGTAGGAGGAGGTCGCGGGGCACGGTCACGAACGTCTCGTGCTCCTTGACGTGACGGAGCCGGGCCAGGTGTTCGGGGTCGGTGACGCGATCGCCCTGTGCGAGGACGCTGTCCGTCCCCTCGACCTCGTACAGGGTCGGGCAGTCGCCGGAGTCGCTGGTGGTGCCGATGAACCTGAGCGTCATGCGGTGGGCTCCGTCCGTGTCGGGTCGTCGGAGCCTCAGGATGCGCGGGGTGGCAGGCGGCCGGGCAGGGATTGCGCGAGATTGCGAGGGCTCGCCCGGCGATCGGACGCAGACGCGGGACGGTGAGTGACAAGGGTTCCCTGTGCCACCAGCACGGGCGCATCACCGAGACCGTCCTCGGTGATCCGCCCGTGTCGTGTCCTCGGACCGGCCCGACCGCGCTGTGGCGCAGGCCGGCGGCGTGACTCAGCGGTAGTTCACGAACTGGATCGCGAAGTCGAAGTCCTTGCCCTTGAGGAGGGCCTGCACGGCCTGGAGGTCGTCCCGGCTCTTCGAGCTGACCCGCAGCTCGTCGCCCTGCACCTGCGCCTTGACGCCCTTGGGGCCCTCGTCCCGGATGGCCTTCGCGACCTTCTTGGCGTTCTCCTGCGAGATGCCCTCGGTGACCGAGGCGAAGAGCTTGTACTCCTTGCCGGAGAGCTGCGGCTCGCCCTCGACCTCCAGCGACTTGAGCGAGATCCCGCGCTTGATCAGCTTGGACTGGAAGATGTCGAGGATCGCGTTGACCCGCTCCTCGCCGTTCGCCTGCATGAGGATCTTCTCACCCGACCAGGAGATCGAGGCGTTGGTCCCCTTGAAGTCGTAGCGCTGCGAGATCTCCTTGACGGCCTGGTTGAGGGCGTTGTCGACCTCCTGCCGCTCGACCTTGGAGACGATGTCGAAACTGGAGTCGGCCATGACTCGTGGCTCCTTGCTCGGATGCTGTGGGTTACAGACCGAAGCCTAGGGGGTGAGCCACGGCCCCAACCGCTGATCAATCCGGTGGCGAAGCACCCCGGGGGATCGGGTATTGTTTACGTCGTTGCCAAGGAACACCGCCGAAAAGCGGCTCCGCGGCAGCGATCTCATGGCGATGTGCCCGAGTGGCCAATGGGAGCGGACTGTAAATCCGTCGGCTTAGCCTACCCAGGTTCGAATCCTGGCGTCGCCACGCGATGAAGAAGGTCCCCGGTGCTTGCACCGGGGACCTTCTCTCGTTGTGCCAGGGGACGGGTCAGTTTCCGGCCACCGACTTCACCGCCACCGAGACCGGTGTCGAGCCCGAGGTCAGTTCCAGGGTGAGGCCGGACGTCGCCGGGGTCTCCAGGAGTTCCGCGAGGACCGCCGCCACGTCGTCGCGGGGGACCTGGCCCCGGCCCGTGCGGGCCTCCAGACGGACCAGACCCGTGCCCGCGTCGTTCGTGAGGGCGCCCGGGCGCAGGATCGTCCAGTCCAGGGTCGTGCGGGAGCGGATCTCGTCGTCCGCCGATCCCTTGGCCCGCAGGTACGTGTCGAAGATCTCGTCGCCCGGGTGGGACGCGTCCGCGCCCATCGAGGAGACGACCACGTACCGCCGCACCCCCGCCCGTTCCGCCGCGTCCGCGAAGAGCACCGCGGCCCCCCGGTCCACCGTGTCCTTGCGGTCCGCGCCGCTGCCCGGGCCCGCGCCCGCGGCGAAGACCACCGCGTCGGCGCCCCGCAGGGCGTCGGCGACCATGTGGGACGACGCCGTCTCCAGGTCCAGGACGACGGGTTCGGCACCCGCCTCCCGCAGGTCCGCCGCCTGTTCCGGCCGGCGGATGATCCCCGCCACCTCGTGTCCGCCCGCCGAGAGCAGCCTCTCCAGGCGCAGGGCGATCTGTCCGTGTCCTCCAGCGATGACGATGCGCATACTCACGACCGTACGACGGGACCGGCCTGAGGGCTCCCCGGCTCGGGCGGCCGCCTCGTCCGCGCCTGCCGCGGCAGGTCGAGCGCCGCCGCCGAGTCGCAGTACTCCCGCACCGCGCTCGTCCGCGCCACCACCCGCCCCCGGTGCACCACGATCCGGCTGTACGCCAGGGACAGCGCGCCCGCGAGCCGCTCGCCCCGCACCGCCAGGAGCTCCGCCGGGAAGCCCGCCTCCACCCGCACCTCCGGAAGGCCCATCACCGCCCTGGCCTCCGCGCTCACCGCCCCGTACGCCTCCTCGGGCGAGAGCCCGCCCCGCGAGGCCAGCAGATAGGCCGCCTCCAGCGGGTCCCCGCGCCCCACCGGGTTCGCCGCGTCCCGCAGCGCCCCGCTCCCGGCCGCCACCCGCACCCCCGCCGCCCGCAGCAGCCCCACCGGCGCCACGCCCCGGGGCCCTCCGTCCCGCGCCCCCGCGTCCGCGCACCCGCCCTGCGGCAGGCACACCACCGCCACGCCGGCCGCCGCCAGCCGGTCCGCCGCCCGCCCCGCCACCTCCGACGGGAGCCGGGCGAGGCCCGCGCACGGTCCGATCGTCACCCCGGGGACCAGCCCTTCGGCCATCGCCGCCAGGCGGGCCAGCCACGCCGGGTCGTCCCCCTCCGTGTGCAGGTCCACCGGCACCCCGTGCTCCGCCGCCACCTCCAGGACCGCCGCCAGGTGCCCGGCCGGATCCGGATCCAGGTCCGGACGTCCGCCGACCGCGCCCGCGCCCCTCCGCACCGCGTCCCGCAGCAGCGCCCGCCCCTCCGCGCCCGCCGCCCCGCCGAGCAGCCGCGGCACCGCCACCGGCGTCAGCACGCCGAGGCCGTGCAGCGACCCCTGGACCCTGAGCACCGCCTCCAGCGGCCCCAGCCCGCGGTCGTCGCCGATCCGCACGTGCGCGCGCAGCGCGGTCGCGCCGTGCCCGAGCTGGAGCAGCGCGGCCTCCGTGGCCCGGCGCCGCACCTCCTCCCCGCCGTACGGGACGGGGCCGGGGGAGTCGGCGGTGAGCGCGCTGTCGGCGTGGGCGTGGGGCTCGGCGGGCGCGGGCAGCAGCAGATGGCCGGTGAGGTCCACCCGGGCGCTCGCGGTCACGGGCGCGAGGCTGCCCGCCGTGCCGACCGCCTCGATCCGGTCGCCCACGAGCCGCACGTCCACGGTCCGCCCGTCGGCGAGCCGCGCGTGCGAGAGCAGGAGCGAGGTCGGTCCGGCGCCGGCCGCGGCCCCGTCCTCGGGCGGCCGGGGCTGCTTGCTGTCGGCTGACATCCGGCTCCTCGCGCCTCCTCGGGATCGGGATCACCCGGCGTGGGCCCGAGCCTAGGGCGCCCGCGATGACCTGCGGGGAGGGGCGCGGCGGGCGTACCCGATGAGGGCACGTGTGGCGTACGTGACGCCTGGTGAGAAGGGCCGGAACGGCTCCGGGAAACGGATTTGGGAGATGGGCCGGAGACCGTGTAATGTCTTCCTCGCTCGCCCCAATAGCTCAGTCGGTAGAGCGTCTCCATGGTAAGGAGAAGGTCTACGGTTCGATTCCGTATTGGGGCTCTGGTGAGAAGGACCCGCCTTCGGGCGGGATCCGGATCATCAAAGCGGTGTAGCTCAGTCGGTAGAGCAAGCGGCTCATAATCGCTGTGTCACCGGTTCAAGTCCGGTCACCGCTACACACGGTAGCCGATTGCGGGGTCGGTCCTTCGATCGGCTACCCTTTTATGCGTTCATCCGTCCAACCGTCCGTCCAAGGAGCACTCACGTGGCTGCCACCGACGTCCGCCCGAAGATCACGCTGGCCTGCGTGGAGTGCAAGGAGCGGAACTACATCACCAAGAAGAACCGGCGCAACAACCCGGACCGTCTTGAGATGAAGAAGCACTGCCCTCGCTGCAACTCGCACACCGCGCACCGCGAGACGCGTTAATCAGGCTCGTACACGAGGCCGTCCCCACTCGGGGGCGGCCTCGTGTCGTTTGTCGGAAACGAATTCCAGGAGGTATCGAGTCCATGGCGCTCGACCAGTCCTTCGTGGGCCGGACCTATCCGCCCACCCCGCCCTACGAGGTCGGCCGCGAGAAGATCCGCGAGTTCGCCGAGGCGATCGAGGACGCCAACCCCGCGTACACCGACGCCGAGGCGGCCAAGGCGCTCGGCCACCCCGACGTGATCGCCCCGCCCACCTTCGTGTTCGCCATCACGTTCAAGGCGGCCGGACAGGTCGTCGAGGACCCGCAGCTCGGCCTCGACTACAGCCGGGTCGTCCACGGCGACCAGAAGTTCGCCTACACCCGCCCCGTACGGGCCGGGGACCGGCTCTCGGTCACCTCCACCATCGAGGCGATCAAGTCCCTCGCCGGCAACGACATCCTGGACATCCGCGGCGAGGTCCACGACGAGACCGGCGAGCACGTCGTCACCGCCTGGACCAAGCTCGTCTCCCGAGCGCC
This sequence comes from Streptomyces sp. NPDC055632, assembly GCF_053618675.1. Lineage (NCBI taxonomy): Bacteria > Bacillati > Actinomycetota > Actinomycetes > Kitasatosporales > Streptomycetaceae > Streptomyces > Streptomyces sp. NPDC055632. Next base: position 24,550 of record NZ_JBSHHY010000003.1, read on the forward strand.
CGAGGAGGCCTGACCATGACCGCGAAGATCGCCTACGACGAGGTCGAGGTCGGCACCGAACTGCCCGCGCAGACCTTCCCGGTGACCCGCGCCACCCTCGTCCGGTACGCCGGTGCCTCCGGGGACTTCAACCCCATCCACTGGAACGAGAAGTTCGCCGTCGGGGTCGGCCTGCCCGACGTCATCGCCCACGGCATGTTCACCATGGCCGAGGCGATCCGCGTCGTCACCGACTGGGCCGGCGACCCCGCCGCCGTCATCGAGTACGGCGTCCGCTTCACCAAGCCCGTCGTCGTCCCCAACGACGACACCGGCGCCCTGATCGAGGTCGCCGCCAAGGTCGCGGCCAAGCTGGACGACGGCCTGGTACGGGTGGACCTCACGGCGACCAGCGCGGGCCAGAAGGTCCTGGGGATGAGCCGGGCCGTGGTGCGGCTCGCCTGACGGACGTCGGACTACGGCTTGCTTTTTCGCTCGCGAAAAAGCAAGCCGTAACCTTGGCCCCGTGCAGCTCCTCAACGACGCCCCCCTCGCCCCCCTCACCACCTTCCGTCTCGGCGGCCCCGCCTCCCGGCTCGTCACCGCGACCACCGACGACGAGGTGATCGCGGCCGTTCGCGAGGCCGACGACGCCGGGACGCCGCTGCTGATCATCGGCGGCGGGTCCAACCTGGTCATCGGGGACAAGGGCTTCGACGGCACCGCGCTCCGGATCGCCACCACCGGCTTCTCCCTCGACGGGACCCGCCTGGAGCTGGCCGCCGGAGAGGTCTGGACGGACGCCGTCGCGCGGACCGTCGAGGCCGGGCTCGCCGGGATCGAGTGCCTGGCCGGGATCCCCGGCTCGGCCGGGGCCACCCCGATCCAGAACGTCGGCGCGTACGGGCAGGACGTCTCCGCCACCGTCACCGAGGTCGTCGCGTACGACCGGACCACCCGCGAGACGGTCACGCTGACCAACGCCGAGTGCGCCTTCTCGTACCGGCACAGCCGCTTCAAGGAGCACCCCGAGCGGTACGTCGTCCTGCGCGTCCGCTTCGACCTCGAAGACGCCGACGGGCTCTCCGCGCCGATCAAGTACGCCGAGACCGCCCGCGCCCTCGGCGTCGGGGTCGGCGACCGCGTCCCGCTCGCCGCCGCCCGCGAGACCGTCCTGAAGCTGCGCGCCGGGAAGGGCATGGTCCTGGACCCGGAGGACCACGACACCTGGTCGGCCGGCTCCTTCTTCACCAACCCGATCCTCACGGCCGGGCAGTACGAGGCCTTCCTCGCGCGCGTGGCCGAGCGCCTCGGCCCGGACGTCGCCCCGCCCGCCTTCCCCGCCGGCGACGACGCGGTGAAGACCTCGGCGGCCTGGCTGATCGACCGGGCCGGGTTCACCAAGGGGTACGGCTCCGGGCCCGCCCGGATCTCCACCAAGCACACGCTCGCCCTCACCAACCGGGGCGAGGCGACCACCGAGGACCTGCTCGCCCTCGCCCGCGAGGTCGTCGCCGGGGTCAGGGACGCCTTCGGCATCACCCTCGTCAACGAGCCCGTCACCGTCGGCGTCGAGATCTAGTACGGCCGGTACGGCTAGTACGCGACGCCCACGCCCTGCTTCACCGTCGCCGGTTCGTCGACCATCGCCAGCATCGCGTGCGCCACGTCCGCGCGGGACAGGAAGCGGCCCCGGGGCGGGGTGCCGCCGACGACCGTGCGGTACCGGCCGGTGACCGGTCCGTCCGTCAGCCGGGGCGGGCGCACGGCGGTCCAGTCGGCACCGCTCGCGGCGAGGTCGGACTCCATGGCCCGCAGGTCGGCGTAGACGTCCTTCAGGACGGCGCCGACGACCGCGCGTGCCGCCCTGTCCACGAGAGCCTGACCGTCCGGGACCGGGCCCAGCGGGGCCGCGCTGACCACCAGGAGGCGGCGCACCTTCTCGGCCTCCGCCGCCGCGAGCACCGAGCGGGTCAGCCGGGCCGCCACGCCCGCGTCCGCGCGGCTCCTGGCGCCCAGGCCCGAGAGGACCGCGTCCCGGCCGGCGACCGCCGCGCGCAGGGCCTCCGGGTCGGACAGGTCCTCGGCCCGCCGGACCACGAGCCGCGTGCCGCTCACCGCGAGCCGCGCCGGGTCCCGCACCACCGCCGTCACCTCGTGGCCCGCGGCCAGCGCCTGGCGGACGACCTCCCGGCCGACGCCGCCGGTCGCGCCGAAGACGGTGAACCTCGTCATTCCGTGCCTCCCCCGTGGCAGGACCCGCTCAAGACCCCTGACAGGGCCCGTTCAGGACCCGATCCAGTCGTCGATCCCCGCGAGCAGCTTCTCCCGTACCCCCTCCGGCGCCGCCGAACCCCGCACCGACTGCCGGGCCAGCTCCGCCAGTTCCGCGTCCGTGAAGCCGTGGTGGCGGCGGGCGATCTCGTACTGCGCCGCGAGCCGCGAGCCGAAGAGCAGCGGGTCGTCCGCGCCGAGCGCCATCGGCACCCCGGCGTCGAAGAGCGTCCGCAGCGGTACGTCCTCGTGCCGCTCGTACACCCCGAGGGCCACGTTCGACGCCGGGCAGACCTCGCAGGTCACCCCCCGCTCGGCGAGCCTGCTCAGCAGCCTCGGGTCCTCCGCCGCCCGCACCCCGTGGCCGACCCGCGCCGCCCGCAGGTCGTCCAGGCAGTCCCGCACCGACGCCGGGCCCGTCAGCTCGCCGCCGTGCGGGGCCGCGAGGAGGCCCCCGTCCCGGGCGATCGCGAACGCCCGGTCGAAGTCCCGGGCCATGCCCCGGCGCTCGTCGTTGGAGAGCCCGAAGCCCACCACGCCCCGGTCCGCGAACCGCACCGCGAGCCGGGCCAGGGTGCGCGCCTCCAGGGGGTGCTTCATCCGGTTCGCCGCCACCAGGACCCGCATCCCGAGCCCGGTCTCCCGGGACGCCGACTCGACCGCGTCCAGGATGATCTCCAGGGCCGGGATGAGCCCGCCGAGGTGCGGGGCGTACGAGGTGGGATCGACCTGGATCTCCAGCCACCCCGAACCGTCCCTGACGTCCTCCTCGGCCGCCTCGCGGACCAGCCGCCGGATGTCCTCGGGCGAGCGCAGGCAGGAGCGGGCGATGTCGTAGAGGCGCTGGAAGCGGAACCAGCCGCGCTCGTCGGTCGCCCGCAGCTTGGGGGGCGTACCGCTGCTCAGCGCTTCGGGGAGGTGCACGCCGTACTTGTCGGCCAGCTCGATCAGCGTCGTGGGCCGCATCGAACCGGTGAAGTGCAGGTGCAGATGGGCCTTGGGCAACAGGGTGAGGTCGCGGTCGTTGTGCTCCATCGACCGATCCTGCCGCACCCGAATGGGGGAGGACAGCCCCTTTCCCCGATCGGGGCCCTCCCGAACGCAGAAACGGGCCCCGGTTCCGAAGAACCGGGGCCCGCGGCGAACCGGGCGAGCAGTCCCGGAATATCGGGACCGGCTCTACTTGAGGACTGCGATCAGTCCGTCGCCTCGGCCAGCAGCTTCTGGATCCGGGACACGCCCTCCACCAGGTCCTCGTCGCCGAGCGCGTACGACAGGCGCAGGTAGCCCGGGGTGCCGAAGGCCTCGCCCGGGACGACCGCGACCTCGACCTCGTCCAGGATCAGGGCGGCCAGCTCGACCGAGGTCCGCGGACGCTGCCCGCGGATCTCCTTGCCGAGCAGCCCCTTCACCGACGGGTACGCGTAGAACGCGCCCTCCGGGGTCGGGCAGTACACGCCCTCGATCTCGTTCAGCATCCGCACGATCGTCTGGCGGCGCCGGTCGAAGGCGGTGCGCATCTCCGCGACCGCGTCCAGGTTCCCGGAGACGGCGGCGAGCGCGGCGACCTGCGCGACGTTGCTCACGTTGGACGTGGCGTGCGACTGGAGGTTCGTGGCGGCCTTCACGACGTCCTCGGGGCCCACGATCCACCCGACGCGCCAGCCCGTCATCGCGTACGTCTTCGCCACGCCGTTGACCACGATGCACTTGTCGCGCAGCTCGGGCACCAGCGCCGGCAGCGAGGTGAACTTCGCGTCGCCGTAGACCAGGTGCTCGTAGATCTCGTCCGTGAGGACCCACAGGCCGTGCTCGACGGCCCAGCGGCCGATCGCCTCGGCGTCGGCCTCGCTGTAGACGGCGCCGGTCGGGTTGGAGGGGGAGACGAAGAGGACGACCTTGGTCTTCTCCGTGCGGGCCGCCTCCAGCTGCTCCACCGAGACCCGGTAGCCGGTCGTCTCGTCGGCCACGACCTCCACCGGCACGCCGCCCGCGAGACGGATCGACTCGGGGTACGTCGTCCAGTACGGCGCCGGGACGATGACCTCGTCGCCCGGGTCGAGGATCGCGGCGAAGGCCTCGTAGATCGCCTGCTTGCCGCCGTTGGTCACCAGGATCTGGGACGGGTCGACCTCGTAGCCGGAGTCGCGCAGCGTCTTGGCGGCGATGGCGGACTTCAGCTCGGGCAGGCCGCCGGCCGGCGTGTAGCGGTGGTACTTCGGGTTCTTGCAGGCCTCCACGGCCGCCTCGACGATGTAGTCGGGGGTCGGGAAGTCGGGCTCGCCCGCGCCGAAACCGATCACCGGACGGCCGGCGGCCTTGAGGGCCTTGGCCTTGGCGTCGACGGCGAGGGTGGCGGACTCGGAGATCGCACCGATACGGGCGGAGACCCGACGCTCGGTGGGAGGGGTAGCAGCGCTCATGCGGCCCATCGTCCCAGACCGCGTCCTGGCCGGGCACACAGGTTTCACGGACCGGACAGGAACGGTCATTCCCGGTCGTACACGCGTCCTGCGGCAGGTCTGCGGCAGGTCGGGGCGGCTTCTGTTCGACGTAGGGGCCCAAGACCACGTATGCTCACTCCTCGTTGGTCCGCACCGGCCGCGTCTCACGATGCGGTAGGTTGGGGCACTGACAAAGGGTCGTAGCTCAATTGGTAGAGCACCGGTCTCCAAAACCGGCGGTTGGGGGTTCAAGTCCCTCCGGCCCTGCTACACACACCGCCAGGTGTTGTGCGCATGTACGTACTTCATTGCACCGCCGTGCGGCTCCACCCGGGCGCGGCACGGCCGACCCGGAATCAGGTGAGACATCGTGACGGACGCCGTAGGCTCCATCGACACGCCTGATGCCGACGACGAGACGGCAGAGTCGAAGAAGAAGTCCCGCAAGGGCGGAAAGCGCGGGAAGAAGGGCCCTCTGGGCCGCCTCGCGCTCTTCTACCGCCAGATCATCGCGGAACTCCGCAAGGTCGTCTGGCCCACGCGCAGCCAGCTGTCGACGTACACCACCGTGGTGATCATCTTCGTCGTCATCATGATCGGCCTTGTCACCGTGATTGACTATGGCTTCCAGGAAGCAGTCAAGTACGTCTTCGGCTGACTTTTTGTTCCACCCCATCTGTATCGCAGGAAGAAGCAGCCACCGTGTCTGACGCGAACCTGAACGACGCCTTCGAGTCCGAGTCCGTCGAGGACGAGCTGGACATCGTCGAGGCCGCCGACGAGGACCAGGCCGACGCTGCTGAGGACGCTGCCGACGAGGCCGCTGCCGACGAGACCGTCGAGGACGAGACCGTCGAGGACGAGCTCGCGGAGGACGAGGACGCCGCCGACGCGGTCGAGTCCGACGAGGGCGACGAGGACGAGGCCGTCGCCGAGGTCGAGGAAGAGGAGGAGGCCGAGGAGGCCGCTCCGGTCGACCCGGTCGCCGCGCTCCGCGAGGAGCTGCGCACCCTCCCCGGCGAGTGGTACGTCATCCACACCTACGCGGGCTACGAGAAGCGCGTGAAGGCCAACCTGGAGCAGCGCGCCGTCTCGCTCAACGTCGAGGACTTCATCTACCAGGCCGAGGTCCCCGAGGAAGAGATCGTCCAGATCAAGGGCGGCGAGCGGAAGAACGTCAAGCAGAACAAGCTCCCCGGCTACGTGCTCGTCCGCATGGACCTCACGAATGAGTCCTGGGGCGTCGTCCGCAACACGCCCGGCGTCACCGGCTTCGTGGGCAACGCCTACGACCCGTACCCGCTGACCCTGGACGAGATCGTCAAGATGCTCGCCCCGGAGGCCGAGGAGAAGGCCGCCCGCGAGGCCGCCGAGGCCGAGGGCAAGCCGGCTCCGGCCCGCAAGCTGGAGGTCCAGGTCCTGGACTTCGAGGTCGGCGACTCGGTCACCGTCACCGACGGCCCCTTCGCCACCCTCCAGGCCACGATCAACGAGATCAACGCCGACTCGAAGAAGGTCAAGGGCCTCGTCGAGATCTTCGGCCGCGAGACCCCGGTCGAGCTCAGCTTCGACCAGATCCAGAAGAACTGATCACACGGTTTTCCGACCAGGTCAGAGTGGCTGCGACAGCCGCTCTGACCTGCTCGGTTTTTAGCCGCACGTGTATACCCGTTATCGTTGTGCGGTATGCCTGCATCCGTATGTCCGGATGGCGGGCTGAACACTCTCACTAGGACCCGGAGAGAGCAATGCCTCCCAAGAAGAAGAAGGTCACGGGGCTTATCAAGCTCCAGATCAACGCCGGTGCGGCCAACCCGGCCCCGCCGGTCGGCCCCGCACTGGGTCAGCACGGCGTCAACATCATGGAGTTCTGCAAGGCCTACAACGCCGCGACCGAGTCGCAGCGTGGCATGGTCGTGCCGGTGGAGATCACGGTCTACGAGGACCGCTCCTTCACCTTCATCACCAAGACTCCGCCGGCCGCCAAGCTGATCCTCAAGGCCGCGGGTGTGGACAAGGGCTCCGGCGAGCCGCACAAGACCAAGGTCGCCAAGCTCACCGCCGCCCAGGTCCGCGAGATCGCCACGGTCAAGCTCCCCGACCTGAACGCCAACGACCTGGACGCCGCGTCCAAGATCATCGCTGGCACCGCCCGTTCCATGGGCATCACGGTCGAGGGCTGACCAGCCCCCTCGTGACCCAGTGGTAGGGCCGGCGCGGCCCGCACCACGACTCCATACCTGAAACAACAGGAGAAGAAGTGAAGCGCAGCAAGGCTCTCCGCGGCGCGGACGCCAAGGTCGACCGCGAGCGGAACTACGCTCCCCTCGAGGCCGTCCGTCTCGCCAAGGACACCGCCACCACGAAGTTCGACGGCACCGTCGAGGTCGCCTTCCGCCTGGGTGTCGACCCGCGCAAGGCCGACCAGATGGTCCGTGGCACCGTGAACCTCCCGCACGGCACCGGCAAGACCGCCCGGGTCCTGGTCTTCGCGACCGGTGAGCGTGCCGAGGCCGCGATCGCCGCGGGCGCCGACATCGTCGGCTCCGACGAGCTCATCGACGAGATCTCCAAGGGCAACCGCCTGAACGAGTTCGACGCCGTGGTGGCCACCCCGGACCTCATGGGCAAGGTCGGCCGCCTCGGCCGCGTCCTCGGCCCGCGTGGTCTCATGCCCAACCCGAAGGTCGGCACCGTCACCCCCGACGTCGCCAAGGCCGTCAACGAGATCAAGGGCGGCAAGATCGAGTTCCGCGTCGACAAGCACTCGAACCTGCACTTCATCATCGGCAAGGTCTCCTTCGACGAGACGAAGCTGGTCGAGAACTACGCCGCGGCCCTGGAGGAGATCCTCCGTCTGAAGCCGTCCGCCGCCAAGGGCCGCTACATCAAGAAGGCGACCCTGACGACGACGATGGGCCCCGGCATCCCGCTGGACTCCAACCGCACCCGCAACCTCCTCGTCGAGGAGGACCCGGCCGCGGTCTGAGCCCCATCGGCTCGCTGAAGTGGTCAGCCGGCCCCGCACCTCTCCGGAGGTGCGGGGCCGGCTCTTTGCTACGGTTCGAAAGACTGCGAAGAACATGGATGACCAGGGGTGGGGAACATGAGCATGTCCGCATGGAAGCGCGCGGGCGTCGCCCTGACGGCCGCGGCCGTCGTGACGGGCCTCGCGGGCTGTCAGGACGACGGGGACGAGGGCGCGAAGAAGCCGGCGGCGGCCCCGGCGCCCGCCGCGCCGAAGACGCAGACCCTCGGCGAGGTCACGAAGGTCATCCAGGCCGCGTACACGAAGACCTCCGAGGCCAAGGCCGCCAAGGTCAGGATGACGATGAGCCTGACCGGTGCCGGGGCGGAGTCCGGCACGACGCAGCTCACCGGCGTCCAGGGCTGGGACCCCGCGGTGATGGACATCACCATGAAGGGCCCCCTGCTCGGCGCGGGCGACCCGGCGGGCCCGCAGCAGGCCCGCATGATCATGCTCGATGACGTCATGTACATGGACATGGGTGCCGAGCAGGCCGCCGAGATGGACGGCAAGCGCTGGATGAAGCTGGACATGAAGGGCGTCGCCGAGGCCTCCGGCGACAAGGCGCTGCAGAAGCAGATGACCGGCGGCCTGGAGAGCATGAACCAGGACCCGGCCCAGCAGCTCGCCCTGCTGCTCGACTCCCCGGACCTCAAGCACGTGGGGGCCGAGAAGGTCAACGGCGTGGAGACGCAGCACTACAAGGGCACGCTCACCTTCGAGCAGATGCTCAAGGCGAACGAGGCGTCCAAGCTCCTCCCCGAGAAGGACTACGAGGCCCTCCTCGCCAACGTGAGGAAGTCCGGGCTCAAGGGCTACGACACCGAGATCTGGGTCAACGAGGACGGCTACCCGGCCCGCATGGACGTCGGCATGACCATGGCCGCCGGCTCGATGCGGATGCGCGCCGACTACAGCGACTACGGCACCAAGACCGCCGTCCAGGCCCCGCCCGCCGCCGACACCTTCGACTTCCTCGCGATGCTGGAGGAGCTGGGGCAGGGCTGATTTGCCCCTGACCGATCCGGTCGCGTACGCTTCCACAGAAGCCAAAGACCGCTGGTCGTCTCTGCGCCCATACGGGTGCGGTGGCCGAAGGATTCGCTGAGAGACGCGAACGACCCGCGCAGGTGACTGTGGAAGAGTTCCCGATTCCTTGTGAAACGGTCGAGCTGTGCCCCGTGCGCCTGCGCCCGGGGCGTTTTGTTTTTGTTCAGCCCCTTCCGAGCGGTCCCATCACCCGGAAGGAGGCCGACGCTTATGGCAAGGCCCGACAAGGCTGCCTCGGTGGCCGAGCTGGAGGACCAGTTCCGCAGCTCGAACGCCGCTGTGCTGACCGAGTACCGGGGTCTCACCGTCGCGCAGCTCAAGACGCTGCGTCGTTCGCTCGGTGAGAACGCCCAGTACGCCGTGGTGAAGAACACGCTGACCAAGATTGCGGCCAACCAGGCCGGGATCACCGCGCTGGACGAGCACTTCGCTGGTCCGACCGCGGTCGCCTTCATCACCGGTGACCCGGTGGAGTCGGCGAAGAGCCTGCGTGACTTCGCCAAGGAGAACCCGAACCTCATCATCAAGGGCGGTGTCCTTGACGGTAAGGCGCTCTCCGCCGATGAGATCAAGAAGCTCGCGGACCTCGAGTCCCGCGAGGTTCTGCTCAGCAAGCTGGCCGGCGCGTTCAAGGGCAAGCAGTCCCAGGCTGCCTCGCTCTTCCAGGCGCTGCCGTCGAAGTTCGTCCGCACCGCGGAGGCGCTTCGCGTCAAGCTCGCCGAGCAGGGCGGTGCCGAGTAATTCGGCTCGCGCATTGATCCGCGCCGCCTAGTGCGCGGATCGCAGCGGGCCGACAGTACGCCCGCCTCTACACACCTCCGGCACCTGCCGAATTAGTGGAAGGATCGCCCATCATGGCGAAGCTCACCCAGGACGAACTCCTCGCCCAGTTCGAGGAGCTCACCCTCATCGAGCTCTCCGAGTTCGTGAAGGCCTTCGAGGAGAAGTTCGACGTCACCGCCGCCGCGGCCGTCGCCGCCGCCCCGGCGGGCGTCGCCGCCCCGGCCGAGGCCGAGGCCGAGCAGGACGAGTTCGACGTCATCCTCGAGGGTGCCGGCGACAAGAAGATCCAGGTCATCAAGGTCGTGCGCGAGCTCACCTCCCTGGGCCTCAAGGAGGCCAAGGACCTCGTCGACGGCACCCCGAAGCCGGTCCTCGAGAAGGTCGCGAAGGACGTCGCCGAGAAGGCCGCCGAGTCCCTCAAGGCCGCCGGTGCCGCTGTCACGGTCAAGTAAGACCGTTTCGGCTCGCTGAGTCGACTCTCGCTCCCGTGTAACGCGGGAGCACCGAAGGGCGATCATCCACATGGGTGGTCGCCTTTCGGCGTTCCCGGGGACGGGCGTGGCGGGCGTCCGGAGGGGTGCCGGAAGCGGAGTATGGTGATCTTCGCCGTGCGCCCCGCGGGACGGGGCCCCTTGACGAACCGCACGCAGCGCGCAATTCTCAGGACGCGTCGTCACAACGATCCGGATCCGAGGCATGGATCGACGGCGGAACGGGCAGTATCGAGGTGCGCCGCACGGCGCGAAGTAGCGCGGAGTTGAGAGCAACGAGGGTCGCGAAGAACTCGCCCTGGACATCAGTGAGCCAAGTGGCTACACTGACCCTTTGCGCTGCCTGTTAGCTGCCCCCTGCCCGTCACCAGGGGCATACCTTCGCATCCGTTTCATCGGCCGACCCCTTCTGACCTGGCCTTTCGGTCATTCCAGGAAACGTCTGCCCTGAAGCTCTGCTGGGGACCGGTACGCGCGTAGTGAGTCCGAGCCCTCGGAAGGACCCCCTCTTGGCCGCCTCGCGCAACGCCTCGACCAATACGAACAACGGCGCAAGCACCGCCCCGCTGCGCATCTCCTTTGCAAAGATCAAGGAGCCCCTCGAGGTTCCGAACCTCCTCGCGCTGCAGACCGAGAGCTTTGACTGGCTGCTCGGCAACGCCGCCTGGAAGGCTCGCGTCGAGGCTGCCCTTGAGTCGGGACAGGACGTCCCCACGAAGTCCGGCCTGGAGGAGATCTTCGAGGAGATCTCCCCGATCGAGGACTTCTCCGGGTCGATGTCGCTGACCTTCCGCGACCACCGCTTCGAGCCGCCGAAGAACTCGATCGACGAGTGCAAGGACCGTGACTTCACGTACGGCGCCCCGCTCTTCGTCACCGCCGAGTTCACCAACAACGAGACCGGCGAGATCAAGTCCCAGACGGTCTTCATGGGCGACTTCCCGCTCATGACCAACAAGGGCACCTTCGTCATCAACGGCACCGAGCGTGTCGTGGTGTCGCAGCTGGTCCGTTCGCCGGGCGTCTACTTCGACTCCTCGATCGACAAGACGTCCGACAAGGACATCTTCTCCGCCAAGATCATCCCGTCCCGGGGTGCCTGGCTGGAGATGGAGATCGACAAGCGCGACCTGGTCGGCGTCCGCATCGACCGCAAGCGCAAGCAGTCGGTCACCGTCCTCCTGAAGGCCCTCGGCTGGACCACCGAGCAGATCCTCCAGGAGTTCGGCGAGTACGAGTCCATGCGCGCCACCCTGGAGAAGGACCACACCCAGGGCCAGGACGACGCGCTGCTCGACATCTACCGCAAGCTCCGTCCGGGCGAGCCGCCGACCCGCGAGGCCGCCCAGACGCTGCTCGAGAACCTCTACTTCAACCCGAAGCGCTACGACCTCGCGAAGGTCGGCCGCTACAAGGTGAACAAGAAGCTCGGCGCGGACGAGCCGCTGGACGCCGGCGTCCTCACCACCGACGACGTCATCGCCACGATCAAGTACCTCGTGAAGCTCCACGCGGGCGAGACCGAGACGATCGGCGAGAACGGCAACGAGATCGTCGTCGAGACCGACGACATCGACCACTTCGGCAACCGTCGTCTGCGCAACGTCGGCGAGCTCATCCAGAACCAGGTCCGCACGGGTCTGGCCCGGATGGAGCGCGTCGTCCGCGAGCGCATGACCACGCAGGACGTCGAGGCGATCACGCCGCAGACCCTGATCAACATCCGGCCGGTCGTCGCCTCCATCAAGGAGTTCTTCGGCACCAGCCAGCTGTCGCAGTTCATGGACCAGAACAACCCGCTGTCGGGTCTGACGCACAAGCGTCGTCTCTCGGCGCTGGGTCCCGGTGGTCTGTCCCGTGAGCGGGCCGGCTTCGAGGTCCGAGACGTGCACCCGTCCCACTACGGACGCATGTGCCCGATCGAGACCCCCGAAGGCCCGAACATCGGTCTGATCGGTTCGCTCGCCTCGTACGGCCGCGTCAACGCGTTCGGCTTCATCGAGACGCCGTACCGCAAGGTCGTCGACGGCCAGGTCACCGACGAGGTCGACTACGTCACCGCCGACGAGGAGGACCGCTTCGTCATCGCGCAGGCCAACGCCGGCCTCGACGACGACCTGCGCTTCACCGAGAACCGCGTCCTGGTCCGCAAGCGCGGCGGCGAGGTCGACTACGTCCTCCCGGCCGACGTGGACTACATGGACGTCTCGCCGCGCCAGATGGTGTCGGTCGCGACCGCGATGATCCCGTTCCTGGAGCACGACGACGCCAACCGCGCCCTCATGGGCGCGAACATGATGCGCCAGGCCGTTCCGCTCATCAAGTCCGAGGCCCCGCTCGTCGGCACCGGCATGGAGTACCGCTGCGCCACCGACGCCGGCGACGTGCTCAAGGCCGAGAAGGACGGTGTCGTCCAGGAGCTGTCGGCCGACTACATCACGGTCGCCAACGACGACGGCACGTACATCACGTACCGCCTGCACAAGTTCTCCCGCTCCAACCAGGGCACCTCTGTGAACCAGAAGGTCGTCGTGGACGAGGGCGACCGCGTCATCGAGGGCCAGGTCCTCGCCGACGGTCCCGCCACCGAAGACGGCGAGATGGCGCTCGGCAAGAACCTGCTCGTGGCGTTCATGCCGTGGGAGGGCCACAACTACGAGGACGCGATCATCCTGTCGCAGCGCCTCGTGCAGGACGACGTCCTCTCCTCGATCCACATCGAGGAGCACGAGGTCGACGCCCGTGACACCAAGCTGGGCCCCGAGGAGATCACCCGGGACATCCCGAACGTCTCCGAGGAGGTCCTCGCCGACCTCGACGAGCGCGGCATCATCCGCATCGGTGCCGAGGTCGTCGCCGGCGACATCCTGGTCGGCAAGGTCACGCCCAAGGGCGAGACCGAGCTGACCCCGGAGGAGCGCCTGCTCCGCGCGATCTTCGGCGAGAAGGCCCGCGAGGTCCGCGACACCTCCCTGAAGGTGCCCCACGGCGAGATCGGCAAGATCATCGGCGTGCGCGTCTTCGACCGCGAGGAGGGCGACGAGCTTCCCCCGGGCGTGAACCAGCTGGTCCGCGTCTACGTCGCCCAGAAGCGCAAGATCACCGACGGTGACAAGCTCGCCGGCCGTCACGGCAACAAGGGCGTCATCTCGAAGATCCTGCCGATCGAGGACATGCCGTTCCTGGAGGACGGCACCCCGGTCGACATCATCCTCAACCCGCTCGGCGTCCCGTCCCGAATGAACCCGGGACAGGTCCTGGAGATCCACCTCGGCTGGCTCGCCAGCCGCGGCTGGGACGTCTCCGGCCTCGCGGACGAGTGGGCGCAGCGCCTCCAGGCCATCGGTGCCGACCAGGTCGCCCCCGGCACCAACGTCGCCACCCCGGTCTTCGACGGTGCGCGCGAGGACGAGCTCGCGGGTCTGCTGAACCACACCATCCCGAACCGCGACGGCGAGCGCATGGTGCTCCCGACCGGCAAGGCGAGGCTGTTCGACGGCCGCTCCGGCGAGCCGTTCCCGGACCCGATCTCCGTCGGGTACATGTACATCCTCAAGCTCCACCACCTGGTCGACGACAAGCTCCACGCGCGTTCGACCGGCCCGTACTCGATGATCACCCAGCAGCCGCTGGGTGGTAAGGCCCAGTTCGGTGGCCAGCGCTTCGGTGAGATGGAGGTGTGGGCGCTGGAGGCTTACGGCGCCGCGTACGCCCTCCAGGAGCTGCTGACGATCAAGTCCGACGACGTGACCGGCCGCGTGAAGGTCTACGAGGCCATCGTCAAGGGCGAGAACATCCCTGAGCCCGGCATCCCCGAGTCCTTCAAGGTGCTCATCAAGGAGATGCAGTCCCTGTGCCTCAACGTGGAGGTGCTGTCCTCGGACGGCATGTCCATCGAGATGCGCGACACCGACGAGGACGTCTTCCGCGCAGCGGAGGAGCTCGGCATCGACCTGTCCCGGCGCGAGCCGAGCAGCGTCGAAGAGGTCTGACGGGAGTCCGGTCGGGGGGACCAGTCACGGTCCCCCCGCCGGCCCCAGGACCCCCGTATCAGACCCACAGCCTTACAACCCTGAGAGGGATTGACGCATAGTGCTCGACGTCAACTTCTTCGACGAGCTCCGGATCGGTCTGGCCACCGCTGACGACATCCGTCAGTGGAGCCACGGCGAGGTCAAGAAGCCGGAGACCATCAACTACCGCACGCTCAAGCCCGAGAAGGACGGACTCTTCTGCGAGAAGATCTTCGGTCCGACCCGGGACTGGGAGTGCTACTGCGGCAAGTACAAGCGCGTCCGCTTCAAGGGCATCATCTGCGAGCGGTGTGGCGTCGAGGTCACCCGCGCCAAGGTGCGCCGCGAGCGGATGGGCCACATCGAGCTCGCCGCCCCCGTCACCCACATCTGGTACTTCAAGGGCGTCCCGTCGCGCCTCGGGTACCTGCTCGACCTCGCCCCGAAGGACCTGGAGAAGGTCATCTACTTCGCGGCGTACATGATCACGTACGTCGACGACGAGCGCCGTACGCGTGACCTGCCCTCGCTGGAGGCGCACGTCTCCGTCGAGCGCCAGCAGATCGAGAACCGTCGCGACTCCGACCTGGAGGCCCGCGCCAAGAAGCTCGAGAACGACCTCGCCGAGCTGGAGGCCGAGGGCGCCAAGGCCGACGTGCGCCGCAAGGTGCGCGAGGGCGCCGAGCGCGAGATGAAGCAGCTGCGCGACCGCGCGCAGCGCGAGATCGACCGTCTGGACGAGGTCTGGTCGCGCTTCAAGAACCTCAAGGTCCAGGACCTGGAGGGCGACGAGCTCCTCTACCGCGAGCTGCGTGACCGCTTCGGCACGTACTTCGACGGCTCGATGGGCGCCGCGGCGCTGCAGAAGCGCCTGGAGTCCTTCGACCTGGAGGAGGAGGCCGAGCGCCTCCGCGAGATCATCCGCACCGGCAAGGGCCAGAAGAAGACCCGTGCGCTCAAGCGCCTCAAGGTCGTCTCCGCGTTCCTGCAGACCGCGAACAGCCCCAAGGGCATGGTTCTCGACTGCGTGCCGGTCATCCCGCCGGACCTGCGTCCGATGGTGCAGCTGGACGGTGGCCGCTTCGCGACCTCCGATCTGAACGACCTGTACCGCCGCGTGATCAACCGCAACAACCGCCTGAAGCGGCTTCTCGACCTCGGCGCGCCCGAGATCATCGTGAACAACGAGAAGCGCATGCTCCAGGAGGCCGTGGACGCCCTCTTCGACAACGGTCGTCGCGGTCGCCCGGTCACCGGTCCCGGCAACCGCCCGCTGAAGTCCCTGAGCGACATGCTCAAGGGCAAGCAGGGTCGTTTCCGTCAGAACCTGCTCGGCAAGCGAGTCGACTACTCGGCCCGTTCCGTCATCGTCGTCGGCCCGCAGCTCAAGCTGCACCAGTGCGGTCTGCCGAAGGCCATGGCGCTCGAGCTCTTCAAGCCGTTCGTGATGAAGCGCCTGGTCGACCTGAACCACGCGCAGAACATCAAGTCGGCCAAGCGGATGGTCGAGCGCGGCCGCACGGTCGTGTACGACGTCCTCGAAGAGGTCATCGCGGAGCACCCGGTCCTCCTGAACCGTGCGCCCACGCTGCACCGCCTCGGCATCCAGGCCTTCGAGCCGCAGCTGGTCGAGGGCAAGGCCATCCAGATCCACCCGCTCGTCTGCACCGCGTTCAACGCGGACTTCGACGGTGACCAGATGGCCGTCCACCTGCCGCTCTCCGCGGAGGCGCAGGCCGAGGCCCGCATCCTGATGCTGTCCTCGAACAACATCCTCAAGCCGGCCGACGGCCGCCCGGTCACGATGCCGACCCAGGACATGGTCCTCGGTCTGTTCTTCCTGACCACCGACGGCGAGCTCCGTGACACCAAGGGCGAGGGCCGCGCGTTCGGCTCCACGGCCGAGGCGATCATGGCGTTCGACGCCGGCGAGCTCGCGCTGCAGTCGCCGATCGACATCCGCTTCCCGGTGGGCACCATCCCGCCGCGCGGCTGGACCCCGCCGGCGCGCGAGGAGGGCGAGCCCGAGTGGCAGCAGGGGGACTCGTTCCGCCTGCGCACCACCCTGGGCCGCGCGCTCTTCAACGAGCTGCTGCCCGAGGACTACCCGTTCGTCGACTACTCGGTGGGCAAGAAGCAGCTCTCCGAGATCGTCAACGACCTGGCCGAGCGCTACCCCAAGGTCATCGTGGCGGCGACGCTCGACAACCTGAAGGCGTCCGGCTTCTTCTGGGCGACCCGCTCCGGCGTCACCGTGGCCATCTCCGACGTCGTCGTCCCCGAGGCGAAGAAGGAGATCGTCGCCGGGTACGAGGCGCAGGACGAGAAGGTCCAGAAGCAGTACGAGCGCGGTCTGATCACCAAGGAAGAGCGCACGCAGGAGCTCATCGCGATCTGGACCAAGGCGACCAACGAGGTCGCCGAGGCGATGAACGCGAACTTCCCCAAGACGAACCCCATCTTCATGATGGTTGACTCGGGTGCCCGAGGAAACATGATGCAGATGCGGCAGATCGCCGGTATGCGCGGTCTGGTGTCGAACGCGAAGAACGAGACCATCCCGCGTCCCATCAAGGCGTCCTTCCGCGAGGGTCTGTCCGTCCTCGAGTACTTCATCTCGACGCACGGTGCCCGTAAGGGTCTCGCCGACACCGCCCTGCGTACCGCCGACTCGGGTTACCTGACCCGTCGTCTGGTGGACGTCTCGCAGGACGTCATCATCCGCGAGGAGGACTGCGGCACCGAGCGCGGTCTGAAGCTGCGGATCGCGGCGAAGGACGAGACGGGTGTCCTGCGCAAGACGGACGACGTCGAGACCTCCGTGTACGCGCGGATGCTCGCCGAGGACGTCGTCGTGGACGGCAAGGTCATCGCGCCGGCCAACGTCGACCTGGGTGACGTGCTCATCGACGCCCTGGTCAACGCGGGCGTCGAGGAGGTCAAGACCCGTTCGGTCCTGACCTGTGAGTCCGCCGTCGGCACCTGCGCGTTCTGCTACGGCCGTTCGCTCGCCACCGGCAAGCTGGTCGACATCGGTGAGGCGGTCGGCATCATCGCCGCCCAGTCCATCGGTGAGCCCGGTACCCAGCTGACGATGCGTACCTTCCACACCGGTGGTGTGGCCGGTGACGACATCACCCAGGGTCTGCCCCGTGTCGTCGAGCTCTTCGAGGCCCGGCAGCCGAAGGGTGTCGCCCCGATCTCGGAGGCGGCCGGCCGCGTCCGCATCGAGGAGACCGAGAAGACCAAGAAGATCGTCGTCACCCCGGACGACGGCACCGACGAGACGGCGTTCCCGATCTCGAAGCGTGCCCGTCTGCTCGTGGGCGAGGGCGACCACGTCGAGGTGGGCCAGAAGCTCACCGTGGGTGCCACCAACCCGCACGACGTGCTCCGGATCCTCGGTCAGCGCGCGGTCCAGGTCCACCTGGTCGGCGAGGTCCAGAAGGTCTACAACTCGCAGGGCGTGTCGATCCACGACAAGCACATCGAGATCATCATCCGGCAGATGCTGCGCCGCGTGACGATCATCGAGTCCGGCGACGCGGAGCTGCTTCCGGGCGAGCTGGTCGAGCGGTCGAAGTTCGAGACCGAGAACCGTCGTGTGGTCACCGAGGGCGGTCACCCCGCCTCCGGCCGTCCGCAGCTGATGGGTATCACCAAGGCCTCGCTCGCGACGGAGTCCTGGCTGTCGGCCGCCTCCTTCCAGGAGACGACCCGAGTCCTGACGGACGCGGCGATCAACGCCAAGTCCGACAGCCTCATCGGCCTCAAGGAGAACGTCATCATCGGTAAGCTCATCCCGGCCGGTACGGGTCTGTCCCGCTACCGCAACATCCGGGTCGAGCCGACCGAGGAGGCCAAGGCCGCGATGTACTCGGCCGTCGGCTACGACGACATCGACTACTCGCCGTTCGGCTCGGGCTCCGGCCAGGCCGTTCCGCTGGAGGACTACGACTACGGCCCGTACAACGGCTGAGAGTCACCCGCGTGACGAGAAGCCCCCCGCCGCTCCGAGAGGAGCGGCGGGGGGCTTCTTCGTGTGCGCGTGCGCGGTACCGCCCTCCTCCCCCGGGGGTGGGTCCCCGGGGGAGGAGGAGGTCACTCCGCCGGTTCGTGCGCGCGGGCCCGGCGGCGGGAGACCACCGTGACGGTGACCAGGGTGAGGAGGGCCAGGGCGGCGGCGGCCAGACCGGGCAGGAGGCCCTTGGGCGTGAAGGTGCAGGAGACCTTCCCGGTGCCGGGGGAGAGGTCCAGGGCCACCAGGCCGTGGAACTCCTGCCGGGGGGCCGAGCACTGCCAGCCGGGGACGTCGGTCATGGCGAACACCGCGGTCCCTTCACTGCCCGCGGGCAGGGTGGCCTCGATGGTGTGGCCGCCGGCCTTCACCCCGGTGGCTCCGGTGGCGGTGAGGCCCTGGACGGCCTTGTCGAGGGCGGGGCGGTTCAGGCAGCCGATGGGGTGCTCCGGCGCCCGGGCGTCGCTCTTGGTCTTGACGGTGGCCCGGACGGTGCCGTCCGCCGGGACCGGGCCGAGCTTGAGGACCCCGGTGAGGCGGTCTTCGAGGCGCAGACGGGTGTCGGCGGTGGTGAGCGTGCCGTTGAGGGCGGGGGAGTACCAGTAGGCCTCGGTGCCGGGACGGCAGGACGCGGTGTACGTCCGTGCGGTCGCGGTGCCGCCGGGGGTCGTGCGGGGCACCTCGTACACGGCACTGCCCAGGACGTCCTCCTGGTGGGCCCAGACGCTGCCGGCGGGGGCGGGGGACGTGAAGGGGGCGTTCCGGACGGTCACCAGCGGGGGCGCGGGGAAGGTCCGGCCGGCCCAGGCGTTCTTCTCGCCGGGGACCGGGGAGACCCGGGCGCCGATGGAGAAGATGGCGTCCAGGACGGGATTGTCGGCGCCGAAGAAGGTGCGGCCGTCGTTCTTGTAGCCGTAGCCCAGCGGCTCCAGGGCCCGGAAGGTGGTCTCGGGCAGGTAGCTGCTGTAGTACTGCGGACCCTCCGCCTGGAGGGCCAGCGCGTCGTTGTACGAGGTCTGCGGCTTCCCCGAGTCGGTCCGGTAGGCGGGCCAGCCGTCCACGGAGCGGACGGCGTCGAAGTGGTCGGCGATCGACTTGTTCGACGTGACGGCCGGCGTGGCCCACCGCTCCCGGACCCGCTTCTCGTCCGCGTTGAAGGCGGACAGGGCGGACTCGGCGAAGACCACGCCGGCCATCAGCACGGCGGCCACCGGGATCAGCACGCGGCGGTGTTCGCCCGCGCGCAGCAGGAGCAGCGCGAGCAGCGACAGCGCGCCGCCGCCCAGGACCGCGTACCAGGTCTCCACCGAGAAGTCGTCGGTGTTCCTGAGCAGGAAGGTGGCCACGACGATCACGCCCGTCGCGATCGCCAGGTGCAGCGGGCGCGGGCGGTGGGCCAGCGCCATCCAGGCCAGGATCACCAGCATCCCGCTGAACACGAAGGCCTCGCGGTACGGGTTGCCGTTCGGGACCGCCAGGCCGTGCCAGACGTACTGGGTCGGCGGGAACTGGAACGAGGCCGCCACCAGCACCACGGCCAGCCCCCACACCAGCCGGGTCTTCTTCGCGATCGCGGAGTTCATCAGGAAGGAGAGCGCCAGGATCAGGCCCAGGGAGGCGATGTAGAGCCTCGGCCGGCCGCCCCAGAGGTGGGTGGCGGGCAGCATCCCGGTGAGGAAGACGTCCAGCCGCTGCGGGTCGAACTCGGCGGCCCTGGTGGGCTGGGCCGCGCCGCTGGAGAGGAAGGAGGGGAGCAGCAGCGGCAGGGTGAGGAGGATGCCGGTGGCGGCCGCGGTGGCGGCCCGGAACACGGCGCGCAGCCGCTGCTCACCGGTCATGTCCCGGGTGATCAGGCGGATGCCCAGCAGCACGCAGGCCGCCATCGTCGCCATCATCGCGGTGTAGAAGTTGCCCACCCAGGCCAGCGTCACCAGCAGGGCGACGGCCGGCCAGCGGCGCTGTTCCAGGCACCACTCGACGGCGATCCCCAGCATGGGGAGCGCGACCAGGCCCCACAGCCACATCGGGATGTACGAGGCGTCGCTGAGCGCCCACCCGCACAGTCCGTACGCCGCGCCGAGCACGCCCCGCTGCCACCAGGGGCCCGGCACCAGCCGGCCCAGGTAGACGGCCATCAGCGCGGCGGCCAGGCCCATGGTCAGCGGGGAGACCGCGAAGACCACCAGGTCCACGTGGGCCCGCGGCACCAGGGTCACCAGCCAGGAGAACGGGTTGCCCAGGTAGGTGTAGTAGTCGGACAGGAACTGCTGCCCGAAGGCCCCCCGCCAGGTGAACAGCGCGTCACCGGCGGCCTGCCCGTGCACCAGGTCCCAGAGCGCCCGGTGGAAGGGGATGTACTGGTTGGCCTGGTCGTTGATGGCCCGCCCGGTGTTCCCGAAGGGGAAGGTGCCGCGCAGCGCCCATGCCGTGCAGAACGCTACGGAGGTGAGGGCGAAGGCGAGCAGGGGGGCGTACAGCCGTTTGATCCGGCTCGCCAATGTGTGGCTCCCTGAAACTCGATACGATGGCTCGTTCGGACAGTTTAGGTGGCGGTCCTGAGAGCCCGACGGGGCGCCCGGGGCCGTGCCCGCGGGGGCCTCTGGGCATTTGTTTTGACCGGAGTCCGTGCGATAGGTACGCTCAAGCCTTGTGCCTGGGGTGTGCCTGGGCTCGTGTGCGTGTCCTCAACCGCACGGCGAGTTCCGTACCGGCCACCGTGATCCGCGCTTTTTCCCGCCCTCGGCGGGGGTCCGCGGGATTCGACACACCCGACCGCGTGGGTCGGTGAATGTTCCAGGTTAGTTTTACCGACGGCACACAGAAACCGGAGAAGTAGTGCCTACGATCCAGCAGCTGGTCCGCAAGGGCCGGCAGGACAAGGTCGAGAAGAACAAGACGCCCGCACTCGAGGGTTCCCCTCAGCGTCGCGGCGTCTGCACGCGTGTGTTCACGACCACCCCGAAGAAGCCGAACTCGGCCCTCCGTAAGGTCGCGCGTGTGCGTCTGACCTCCGGCATCGAGGTCACGGCCTACATCCCGGGTGAGGGTCACAACCTGCAGGAGCACTCCATCGTGCTCGTGCGCGGTGGCCGTGTGAAGGACCTGCCGGGTGTTCGCTACAAGATCATCCGCGGTTCCCTCGACACGCAGGGCGTCAAGAACCGTAAGCAGGCTCGCAGCCGCTACGGCGCCAAGAAGGAGAAGTAAGAATGCCTCGTAAGGGCCCCGCCCCGAAGCGCCCGGTCATCATCGACCCGGTCTACAGCTCTCCTCTTGTCACCTCGCTGATCAACAAGATCCTGCTGGACGGCAAGCGTTCCACCGCCGAGCGCATCGTGTACGGCGCCATGGAGGGTCTTCGCGAGAAGACCGGCCAGGACCCGGTCATCACGCTGAAGCGCGCGCTGGAGAACGTCAAGCCGGCCCTCGAGGTCAAGTCCCGCCGTGTCGGTGGCGCCACCTACCAGGTGCCGATCGAGGTCAAGCCGGGCCGCGCGTCCACGCTCGCCCTCCGCTGGCTCGTCGGCTACTCCCGCGCCCGTCGCGAGAAGACCATGACCGAGCGCCTCATGAACGAGCTCCTCGACGCCTCGAACGGCCTCGGTGCTGCCGTCAAGAAGCGTGAGGACACGCACAAGATGGCCGAGTCCAACAAGGCCTTCGCGCACTACCGCTGGTAGTCGCAACCCACATCGAGACCGAGAGAAGACTGAGCCGATATGGCTACCACTTCGCTTGACCTTGCCAAGGTGCGCAACATCGGCATCATGGCGCACATCGACGCGGGCAAGACGACCACCACCGAGCGGATCCTGTTCTACACCGGCGTCTCGTACAAGATCGGTGAAGTCCACGACGGCGCTGCCACGATGGACTGGATGGAGCAGGAGCAGGAGCGCGGCATCACGATCACGTCCGCCGCGACGACCTGCCACTGGCCGCTCGAGAATGTCGATCACACGATCAACATCATCGACACGCCGGGCCACGTCGACTTCACCGTCGAGGTGGAGCGTTCGCTGCGCGTGCTCGACGGTGCTGTCACCGTGTTCGACGGTGTGGCCGGCGTCGAGCCCCAGTCCGAGACCGTCTGGCGTCAGGCGGACCGCTACGGCGTTCCGCGCATCTGCTTCGTCAACAAGCTCGACCGCACCGGCGCCGACTTCCTGCGCTGCGTCGACATGATCGTGGGCCGCCTCGGCGCCACCCCGATCGTCATGCAGCTCCCGATCGGTGCCGAGGCCGACTTCCAGGGCGTCGTCGACCTGGTCCGCATGAAGGCGCTCGTCTGGTCCGCCGAGGCCAGCAAGGGCGAGATGTACGACGTCGTCGACATCCCGGCCGAGCTGACCGAGCTGGCCGAGGAGTACCGCGGCAAGCTGGTCGAGACCGTCGCGGAGAACGACGAGGAGCTCATGGAGCTCTTCCTCGAGGGCGTCGAGCCCACCGAGGAGCAGCTGTACGCGGCTGTCCGTCGCATCACCATCGCCTCCGGCAAGGGCGGCGAGACCACGGTCACCCCCGTGTTCTGCGGCACCGCGTTCAAGAACAAGGGCGTCCAGCCCCTGCTCGACGCGGTCGTGCGCTACCTCCCCTCGCCCCTGGACGTCGAGGCCATCGAGGGCCAGGACGTCAAGGACCCCGAGGTCGTCGTCAAGCGCAAGCCGTCCGACGACGAGCCGCTGTCGGCCCTCGCGTTCAAGATCGCGAGCGACCCGCACCTCGGCAAGCTCACCTTCGTCCGGATCTACTCCGGTCGCCTGGAGGCCGGCACCGCGGTGCTGAACTCCGTCAAGGGCAAGAAGGAGCGCATCGGCAAGATCTACCGCATGCACGCGAACAAGCGTGAGGAGATCGACTCGGTGGGCGCCGGCGACATCGTCGCCGTCATGGGCCTCAAGCAGACCACCACCGGTGAGACGCTGTGCGACGAGAAGAACCCGGTGATCCTGGAGTCCATGGACTTCCCGGCGCCGGTCATCCAGGTCGCCATCGAGCCCAAGTCCAAGGGTGACCAGGAGAAGCTGGGTGTCGCCATCCAGCGTCTCGCGGAGGAGGACCCCTCCTTCCAGGTCCACTCGGACGAGGAGACCGGCCAGACCATCATCGGTGGCATGGGCGAGCTCCACCTCGACATCCTCGTCGACCGCATGCGTCGCGAGTTCAAGGTCGAGGCGAACGTCGGCAAGCCGCAGGTCGCGTACCGCGAGACGATCCGCAAGACCGTCGAGCGCGTGGACTACACCCACAAGAAGCAGACCGGTGGTACCGGTCAGTTCGCCAAGGTGCAGATCGCGATCGAGCCCATCGAGGGTGGCGACGCCTCCTACGAGTTCGTGAACAAGGTCACCGGTGGCCGCATCCCGAAGGAGTACATCCCTTCGGTCGACGCGGGTGCGCAGGAGGCCATGCAGTTCGGCATCCTGGCCGGCTACGAGATGACCGGCGTCCGCGTCATTCTTCTCGACGGTGGCTACCACGAGGTCGACTCCTCCGAGCTCGCGTTCAAGATCGCCGGTTCGCAGGCCTTCAAGGAGGCCGCGCGGAAGGCTTCGCCGGTCATCCTCGAGCCCATGATGTCCGTCGAGGTCACCACGCCCGAGGACTACATGGGTGAGGTCATCGGCGACATCAACTCCCGCCGTGGCCAGATCCAGGCCATGGAGGAGCGCAGCGGCGCTCGCGTCGTGAAGGGCCTCGTGCCCCTTTCGGAGATGTTCGGCTACGTCGGAGACCTCCGCAGCAAGACCTCGGGTCGCGCAAGCTACTCGATGCAGTTCGACTCCTACGCCGAGGTTCCCCGGAACGTCGCCGAGGAGATCATCGCGAAGGCCAAGGGCGAGTAACTCTCCCGAGTTCACGCTTTAGGCTTGACACCAGACGCCGGGGCTCGGCCCCCGAGACCCGAGGAACCGGGCCCCGGCGGATGGCATCCCAGCAAAGATCACCTGGCGCCGATGAGTAAGGCGTACAGAACCACTCTCCAGGAGGACCCCCGTGGCGAAGGCGAAGTTCGAGCGGACTAAGCCGCACGTCAACATCGGCACCATCGGTCACATCGACCACGGTAAGACGACCCTCACGGCCGCCATTACCAAGGTGCTGCACGACGCGTACCCGGACCTGAACGAGGCCTCGGCCTTCGACCAGATCGACAAGGCTCCCGAGGAGCGCCAGCGCGGTATCACCATCTCGATCGCGCACGTCGAGTACCAGACCGAGTCGCGTCACTACGCCCACGTCGACTGCCCCGGTCACGCGGACTACATCAAGAACATGATCACGGGTGCCGCGCAGATGGACGGCGCCATCCTCGTGGTCGCCGCCACCGACGGCCCGATGCCGCAGACCAAGGAGCACGTGCTCCTGGCCCGCCAGGTCGGCGTTCCGTACATCGTCGTCGCCCTGAACAAGGCCGACATGGTGGACGACGAGGAGATCCTGGAGCTCGTCGAGCTCGAGGTGCGTGAGCTCCTCTCCGAGTACGAGTTCCCGGGCGACGACCTGCCGGTCGTCCGCGTCTCGGCGCTCAAGGCGCTCGAGGGCGACAAGGAGTGGGGCGAGAAGCTCCTCGGCCTCATGCACGCGGTGGACGAGTCCATCCCGCAGCCCGAGCGTGACGTCGACAAGCCGTTCCTGATGCCGATCGAGGACGTCTTCACGATCACCGGTCGTGGCACCGTCGTCACCGGTCGTATCGAGCGCGGCATCCTCAAGGTCAACGAGACCGTCGACATCATCGGCATCAAGACCGAGAAGACCACCACCACGGTCACCGGCATCGAGATGTTCCGCAAGCTGCTCGACGAGGGCCAGGCCGGTGAGAACGTCGGTCTGCTCCTCCGTGGCATCAAGCGCGAGGACGTCGAGCGCGGCCAGGTCATCATCAAGCCGGGCTCGGTCACGCCGCACACCAACTTCGAGGCCCAGGCCTACATCCTGTCGAAGGACGAGGGTGGCCGTCACACCCCGTTCTTCAACAACTACCGCCCGCAGTTCTACTTCCGTACCACGGACGTGACCGGCGTCGTGACCCTCCCCGAGGGCACCGAGATGGTCATGCCGGGCGACAACACCGCCATGAGCGTTGAGCTGATCCAGCCCATCGCCATGGAGGAGGGCCTCAAGTTCGCCATCCGTGAGGGTGGCCGGACCGTCGGCGCCGGCCAGGTCGTCAAGATCACTGCCTGATCTTGCGCTGACCTGGTGGCTCGCAGGAGCCGCTGAGCAGTAGGGAGAAGCCCCGCACCGGAAGGTGCGGGGCTTCTTCGCGTTCCCGGGCTTGCGTTCCCTGGCTCGCGTTCCCGGGGCTTCTACGGTTTCCAGCTCCAGGGCCGGCCGTCCGCGCCGAGCCCCACCACGGTCGCCCCCCGCGCCCCCAGGTGCAGCGCGGCCGGGGCCGCCGCCGCGCCCCCCGCCGTACGGACGAGGGTCCGGCCCCCGGTCCGCACCGCCGTCCGGCCGCGCGGGTCGGTGCCGAGCAGGACGGTGCCGAGCGCCGACGAACGCGCGGCGACCACCTCCCCGTACCCGTCGAGACCGGTGTCCCCGTCCGGGCCGAGCAGCCGGGCGTCCGCCGGCGGCCGGTGGAACAGCTCGCCGTCCGCGTTCGCCACCGCGGACCCGGAGAGCGGCAGCCGCTCCGTCCGCTCCCGCCCGTCCACCCAGTGCCGTACGGACTCCCGGCCCGCCGCGTACACGTGGATCCGGCCCGCCGCGTCCACCGAGACGGCCGGGCCGTCCTGGACCTCGGCCTCCCCGGGGAGCGTCCGCCACGGGCTCCAGGAGCCGTCCGCCGCCCGGACCCGGGTCGAGAGGCGCTTGTCCGCGTTCCGCACGAAGAGGTGGACCCGGCCGTCGGGGGCCGCGACGGCCACCGGGGAGCCGAGCCGGCGCCCCCGGTCGTCCCCGCGCTCCGGGTTCCCCAGGCTCCGCCAGGCGAGGAACGGGCCGCCGGGGGACCGCTGTTCGAGGAGGACGACCTCGCGGCGGTTGGCGCCGCCGTGCCCGTCGAGCGCGGCGAACCGCACCCCGAGGAGCAGCACCCGGCCGTCGGGGAGGACCGCCGAGCCGAGCGCCGGGGCGAGCGGGCCGCCGCCGAGGTCCTCCGGCTCGCCCCAGACGCCGCTGCCGGGGGCCGACTCGCGCCGGCGGACCGCGCGCAGGCCCAGGACCCCGTACGCCGCGAGCCGGCCGTCCGGCTCCTCGGCGAGGGCCGGGCGGGCGCCGGGCCAGCGGTGGTGGGTGGAGCGGACCCAGCCCTTGCGGTTGGTCAGCGGGCGGTCGCCGCCGACGCCGTAGTCGCCGCAGCCCGAGGGGTTGCCGCACTTCCAGGAGGGGTCACCGCCGTACGGGACGAGGCGGGCGGCCTTCTCCTCCAGGACCTTCGGCGGGAGGTTCTTGGGCCAGTGGCGGTTGTAGTAGCCGCGGAAGGCCGTCGTCGTGAACGCCGGTATCGGCTCGCCGTCCCGGACCGCGTCCGAGACCCGGCGGCACAGCGCCGCCCAGGTGAAGCAGGCGACCGCCGTGTGGTCCCCGTGGTCGGAGTGGCCCGGCTGCTCGGAGTCCCGCCGCCGGGTGGCCTCGTCGCTGTGCTGGACGTCCGGGTCGGGGTCCAGGGTGTGCACCACCGTGGGCCGGTAGCGGGCGAGCAGCCCGGCGAGGACGCCGACGAGGCCGTCGTAGTCGTAGGTGTCCACCCGGGTGACGGGGGAGCCGGCGGACAGGTGGGTCCGCAGCTCCAGGGCGCGGTCCTCCCAGAGCGCGGGCAGGGCCATGTACCGGCGGGGGGTGTGCATCGGCAGGTTGAGGAAGACCAGCTCGACCCGGCGCCCGCCGTGCGCGAGGACGTCGACCTCGGCCCGCCGGCCGCCGGGGAGGTCCAGGGCCTTCCGCCGCCACGGCGTGAACAGCGGCAGGCCGAGCGCCGCCGCGTACGACTGGCGCAGGCCCTGGTGGCGGGCGGCGGAGTAGGCGGCCGGGTCCGGGGGCGTCCCGGGCATCCCCGCGACGCGGTTCACGCCGTTGTGCTCGCCGGCCGTCACGTACACGGAGACGAGCGGGACGCCCGCGTCGAGCAGCCGCTGCGAGTCGGGGTTCATGAAGTACAGGTCGTCGTCCGGGTGCGCGGCGAACTGCATCAGGAGCGCCCGGTCGGCCCGTGCCGAGGCGATCGGCTTCCCCGGCGCCGGGTCGGCGGTCGGCGCGCTCCGGCGCGGCTCCGGTACGGAGCACCCGGCGGCGGCCGCGGTGACGGCGAGGGCGGTGGCGAGCACCGCCCGTCTGGGGGGTCGGGTGTGCTGCACTGCGGGGCCCTTCGCTCGTCGGTCCCCTGGAAGACGGAAATCTGTGCGAAGGGGTTGTGCGCGTGCGAGAGGGGGGTGCGCGCCGGGGGAGGGGACGGGCGTACGGAGGGTCCGCGACCGTCTCGGATGGCGGACCCGGGCGTCCGCTTACTGGTGCTTGCATTCACATGGATGTAACAGTGGGCGCGGCGGCGGGGACGACGGAGTCCCGGAGCGGCCGTCCGTCCCTCCCCGCGCGCGGCAACGGCGCCGAGCGCTCCCACCCGGTTCTCCGCCGGCGTACAGCCGTGCCAGAAGGGGGTTCCACGTGCCGAACCGACCCGACCCGCAGACCGCCCGCGCCACCCTCGACGCCCTCCGCGCCGAGATCGAGCGCCGCAACCCGGCGCAGCCCGAGTTCCACCAGGCCGTCCACGAGGTGCTCGACACCCTCGCCCCGGTGCTCGCGGCCCGCCCCGAGTTCGCCGAACCCGGGCTCCTGGAGCGGCTCGTGGAGCCCGAGCGGCAGATCGTCTTCCGGGTGTCGTGGCAGGACGACCGGGGCCGGACGCACGTCAACCGGGGCTTCCGCGTCGAGTTCAACAGCGCCCTCGGCCCGTACAAGGGCGGCCTGCGCTTCCACCCCTCCGTGAACCTGGGCATCGTCAAGTTCCTCGGCTTCGAGCAGATCTTCAAGAACGCCCTGACCGGGCTCGGCATCGGCGGCGGCAAGGGCGGCAGCGACTTCGACCCGCACGGGCGCAGCGACGCCGAGGTCATGCGGTTCTGCCAGTCGTTCATGACCGAGCTGTACCGGCACCTCGGCGAGCACACCGACGTGCCGGCCGGTGACATCGGCGTCGGCGGCCGGGAGATCGGCTACCTCTTCGGCCAGTACCGGCGGATCACCAACCGCTGGGAGGCCGGCGTCCTCACCGGCAAGGGCACCGGCTGGGGCGGCTCCGCGATCCGCCCGGAGGCCACCGGCTACGGCAGCGTGCTCTTCGCGGCGGCGATGCTCCGCGAGCGCGGCGAGGACCTGGAGGGCCAGACGGCCGTCGTCTCCGGCTCCGGCAACGTGGCGCTGTACACGATCGAGAAGCTGCTCGCCCTCGGCGCCAACCCGCTCACCTGCTCCGACTCCAGCGGTTACGTGTACGACGACAAGGGCATCGACCTCGCCCTGCTCAAGCGGATCAAGGAGGTCGAGCGCGGCCGGGTCGCCGACTACGCCGAGCGCCGGGGCGCCTCCGCGCGCTTCGTGCCCGGCGGCCGGGTCTGGGAGGTCCCCGCCGACGTCGCCCTGCCGTCCGCGACGCAGAACGAGCTCGACGAGGACGACGCGGCGACCCTGGTCCGCAACGGCGTGAAGGCCGTCGCCGAGGGCGCCAACATGCCCACCACGGCGGAGGCGGTGCACCTGCTCCAGCGGGCCGGCGTCGCCTTCGGCCCGGGCAAGGCCGCCAACGCGGGCGGCGTCGCCGTCAGCGCCCTGGAGATGGCCCAGAACCACTCCCGCACGTCCTGGAGCGCGGAGAAGGTGGAGGCGGAGCTCGCCGGGATCATGACCTCGATCCACACCGCCTGCCACGAGACGGCCGAGCGGTACGGCGCTCCGGGCGACTACGTCACGGGGGCCAACATCGCGGGCTTCGAGCGGGTCGCGGAGGCGATGCTGGCGCAGGGCGTCATCTGATCCCCGGGGCCGATGGAGGGGCGCACGGCTTCGGCGCGTGCGCCCCGGCGCATGGGTCTACGTGACGTGGGGTACAGTCTTCGACCCCGATTGGCGGCGGGATGGCCCGGTGTGGCAGACTGTCGGGGTTGCTCGGTTGAGTGCCGATGCTGCGCGCCTCCCGTCGGGAGGACCGGAAGCGAGTCCCACAGTACTCGTCGCCCCTCGTCAGGGGCGGACGTACGGGAATCTTCTGGGAAGCGTCAGCGGGGTACCGGCCAGGCGCTCGGTGGGTGTTCTGCCCCCGGCTCGCGGTTCTCGGGACCGCGCCCCCTTGGTTGGGAAGTCCTCAGGGACTTCTGCGTAGAGGGAGCGCGACACGCCCGACCGCGTGGGTCGGAGGCGGGGTCGTGAGAACCCCCGAGTGCCAGAGCGTTACGAGACAAAGGACTACTAGTAGCCATGGCGGGACAGAAGATCCGCATCCGGCTCAAGGCCTACGACCACGAGGTCATCGACTCCTCGGCGAAGAAGATCGTCGAGACGGTGACCCGCACTGGTGCGTCGGTCGCGGGCCCGGTGCCGCTGCCCACTGAGAAGAACGTGTACTGCGTCATCAAGTCGCCGCACAAGTACAAGGACTCGCGCGAGCACTTCGAGATGCGCACGCACAAGCGCCTCATCGACATCCTCGACCCCACGCCGAAGACGGTCGACTCGCTCATGCGTCTCGACCTGCCGGCGGGCGTCGACATCGAGATCAAGCTCTGAGGTGACGCGCGAGATGGCTAAGAACATCAAGGGCATCCTGGGCGAGAAGCTCGGCATGACGCAGGTCTGGGACGAGAACAACCGGGTCGTCCCGGTGACCGTCGTCAAGGCCGGCCCGAATGTCGTGACCCAGGTCCGCACGAACGACAGCGACGGCTACGAGTCGGTCCAGATCGCCTTCGGCGAGATCGACCCGCGCAAGGTGAACAAGCCCCTCAAGGGTCACTTCGCCAAGGCCGACGTCACCCCGCGCCGCCACCTGGTGGAGCTCCGCACCGCTGACGCCTCCGAGTACACGCTCGGCCAGGAGATCACCGCCGAGGTCTTCGAGGCCGGCGTGAAGGTCGACGTCACCGCGAAGAGCAAGGGCAAGGGCTTCGCCGGTGTCATGAAGCGCCACAACTTCCGTGGTGGCAAGGCGTCGCACGGTGCCCACCGCGTGCACCGCAAGCCCGGTTCCATCGGTGGCTGCGCCACCCCGGGCCGTGTCTTCAAGGGCATGAAGATGGCTGGTCGCATGGGCAACGAGCGTGTGACCACCCAGAACCTGACCGTCCACGCCGTTGACGCCGAGAAGGGTCTGCTGCTCATCAAGGGCGCGGTCCCCGGCCCGAACGGTGGCCTCGTCCTGGTCCGCACCGCGGCCAAGGGGGTTTGAGGAACCGATGAGCACCATTGACATCCTTTCGCCGGCAGGCGACAAGGCCGGGACCGTCGAGCTCCCCGCGGAGATCTTCGGCGCCAAGGTCAGCGTCCCGCTGATCCACCAGGTCGTCGTCGCGCAGCTGGCCGCGGCCCGTCAGGGCACGCACAAGACCAAGACCCGTGGCGAAGTCCGCGGTGGTGGCAAGAAGCCTTACCGCCAGAAGGGCACCGGCCGCGCCCGTCAGGGTTCGACCCGCGCCCCGCAGTTCGCCGGTGGTGGCGTCGTCCACGGCCCGCAGCCGCGTGACTACTCGCAGCGGACCCCGAAGAAGATGAAGGCCGCCGCCCTCCGCGGTGCCCTCTCGGACCGGGCCACGCACTCCCGCATCCACGTCGTCACCGGCGTGGTCGAGGGTGAGGTCTCCACCAAGGCCGCCAGGACGCTGTTCGGCAAGATCTCGGAGCGCAAGAACCTGCTCCTGGTCGCCGAGCGCTCCGACGAGGCCGCGTGGCTGTCCGCTCGTAACCTGCCCCAGGTGCACATCCTGGAGCCGGGCCAGCTCAACACGTACGACGTGATCGTCTCCGACGACGTGGTCTTCACCAA
This sequence comes from Streptomyces sp. NPDC055632, assembly GCF_053618675.1. NCBI lineage: Bacteria > Bacillati > Actinomycetota > Actinomycetes > Kitasatosporales > Streptomycetaceae > Streptomyces > Streptomyces sp. NPDC055632. The sequence continues at coordinate 55,612 of NZ_JBSHHY010000003.1, forward strand.
GGCCGCCCTCGAGTCCTTCGTGTCTGGCCCCCAGACCGCTGAGACCGAAGGGAGCGACGCCTGATGAGCGAGGCCGTCGTCACCAGCAAGACCTTCTCGGACCCGCGTGACATCCTCGTCAAGCCGGTCGTCTCGGAGAAGAGCTACGCCCTGCTCGACGAGAACAAGTACACGTTCATCGTCGCGCCCGGCTCGAACAAGACCCAGATCAAGCAGGCCGTCGAGGCGGTCTTCTCGGTCAAGGTCACCGGGGTCAACACGATCAACCGCCAGGGCAAGCGCAAGCGCACCCGCACCGGTTTCGGCAAGCGCGCCAACACCAAGCGCGCCATCGTGACCCTTGCTGAGGGCAACCGAATCGACATCTTCGGCGGCCCGACCGCCTGACGGCGGTCGAGTCGTCCGATATCGGACGAGGACTGAGAAATGGGTATCCGCAAGTACAAGCCGACTACGCCGGGCCGTCGTGGCTCCTCCGTAGCCGACTTCGTCGAGATCACGCGGTCCACGCCGGAGAAGTCGCTGGTCCGCCCCCTGCACAGCAAGGGCGGCCGTAACAACACCGGTCGTGTGACCGTCCGTCACCAGGGCGGTGGCCACAAGCGCGCCTACCGCGTGATCGACTTCCGTCGTCACGACAAGGACGGCGTGCCGGCCAAGGTCGCTCACATCGAGTACGACCCCAACCGCACCGCGCGCATCGCGCTGCTCCACTACGTGGACGGCGAGAAGCGCTACATCATCGCCCCCAAGGGTCTGACGCAGGGTGACCGCGTCGAGAACGGCCCCGGCGCGGACATCAAGCCCGGCAACAACCTGGCGCTCCGCAACATCCCGGTCGGTACCACGATCCACGCGATCGAGCTCCGTCCCGGTGGCGGCGCCAAGTTCGCGCGCTCCGCCGGTGCCTCGGTGCAGCTGCTGGCGAAGGAGGGCACGATGGCCCACCTCCGCATGCCCTCCGGCGAGATCCGTCTGGTCGACGCCCGCTGCCGCGCCACCATCGGCGAGGTCGGCAACGCCGAGCAGTCGAACATCAACTGGGGCAAGGCCGGCCGTAAGCGCTGGCTGGGTGTTCGCCCGACCGTCCGCGGTGTGGCGATGAACCCGGTCGACCACCCGCACGGTGGTGGTGAGGGCAAGACCTCCGGTGGTCGCCACCCGGTCTCCCCGTGGGGTCAGAAGGAGGGTCGTACTCGTTCGCCGAAGAAGGCTTCGAACAAGTACATCGTCCGCCGCCGCAAGACGAACAAGAAGCGCTAGGAGCGGGTTTAGATGCCGCGCAGTCTCAAGAAGGGACCCTTCGTCGACGGCCACCTCGTCAAGAAGGTGGACGCCCAGAACGAAGCCGGTACCAAGAACGTCATCAAGACCTGGTCCCGTCGCTCGATGATCATCCCGGCCATGCTCGGCCACACGATCGCGGTGCACAACGGCAAGACCCACATTCCGGTGTTTGTCACCGAGTCGATGGTCGGCCACAAGCTCGGCGAGTTCTCGCCGACGCGCACCTTCCGGGGTCACGTGAAGGACGACCGGAAGTCGAAGCGCCGCTAGTAGCGGGGTGGAATGACCATGACAGACACTGGAAGGACAACCATGGAAGCCAGGGCCCAGGCGCGGTACATCCGCGTCACGCCCATGAAGGCCCGCCGCGTGGTGGACCTTATCCGTGGCATGGACGCCACGGAGGCTCAGGCGGTCCTGCGTTTCGCCCCGCAGGCCGCGAGCGTGCCGGTTGGCAAGGTGCTGGACAGCGCCATCGCCAACGCCGCGCACAACTACGACCACACGGACGCCTCTTCGCTGGTCATCAGCGAGGCGTACGTGGATGAGGGCCCGACCCTGAAGCGGTTCCGTCCGCGTGCCCAGGGCCGTGCCTACCGGATCCGTAAGCGGACCAGCCACATCACCGTGGTCGTCAGCAGCAAGGAAGGAACCCGGTAATGGGCCAGAAGGTTAACCCGCATGGGTTCCGGCTCGGCATCACCACGGACTTCAAGTCCCGCTGGTACGCCGACAAGCTGTACAAGGACTACGTCAAGGAAGACGTCGCCATCCGTCGGATGATGACGTCCGGCATGGAGCGCGCCGGCATCTCGAAGGTGGAGATCGAGCGCACCCGTGACCGTGTGCGTGTGGACATCCACACCGCGCGTCCCGGCATCGTCATCGGCCGCCGCGGCGCCGAGGCCGACCGCATCCGCGGCGACCTCGAGAAGCTGACGGGCAAGCAGGTCCAGCTGAACATCCTCGAGGTCAAGAACCCCGAGATGGACGCCCAGCTGGTCGCCCAGGCCGTCGCCGAGCAGCTCTCCTCCCGCGTCTCCTTCCGCCGTGCCATGCGCAAGAGCATGCAGGGCACCATGAAGGCCGGCGCCAAGGGCATCAAGATCCAGTGCGGCGGTCGTCTCGGCGGCGCTGAGATGTCCCGCTCGGAGTTCTACCGCGAGGGCCGCGTGCCCCTGCACACGCTCCGCGCGAACGTCGACTACGGCTTCTTCGAGGCCAAGACGACCTTCGGCCGCATCGGCGTGAAGGTCTGGATCTACAAGGGCGACGTCAAGAACATCGCCGAGGTCCGCGCCGAGAACGCCGCGGCCCGTGCGGGCAACCGCCCGGCCCGTGGTGCCGGCGCTGGCGACCGTCCCGCCGGCCGTGGTGGCCGCGGTGGCGAGCGTGGCGGCCGCGGCCGCAAGCCGCAGCAGCAGTCCGCGCCGGCTGCCGAGGCCCCCAAGGCCGACGCTCCCGCCGCCGCTGCCGCTCCGGCTGAGAGCACCGGAACGGAGGCCTGACCGTCATGCTGATCCCCCGTAGGGTCAAGCACCGCAAGCAGCACCACCCCAAGCGCTCGGGCATGAGCAAGGGTGGTACGCAGGTCGCGTTCGGCGAGTACGGCATCCAGGCCCTCACGCCGGCGTACGTGACCAACCGCCAGATCGAGGCGGCCCGTATCGCGATGACCCGCCACATCAAGCGTGGCGGCAAGGTCTGGATCAACATCTACCCGGACCGCCCGCTGACGAAGAAGCCCGCCGAGACCCGCATGGGTTCCGGTAAGGGTTCTCCGGAGTGGTGGATCGCGAACGTCAAGCCGGGTCGGGTGATGTTCGAACTGTCCTACCCGAACGAGAAGATCGCGCGCGAGGCCCTGACCCGTGCGGCCCACAAGCTGCCGATGAAGTGCAAGATCGTGAAGCGCGAAGCAGGTGAGCTGTGATGTCGGCCGGTACCAAGGCGTCCGAGCTGCGCGAGCTGGGCAACGAGGAGCTTCTCAACAAGCTCCGCGAGGCCAAGGAAGAGCTGTTCAACCTCCGCTTCCAGGCGGCGACGGGCCAGCTCGAGAACCACGGTCGGCTCAAGTCCGTCCGTAAGGACATCGCCCGGATCTACACCCTGATGCGTGAGCGCGAGCTGGGCATCGAGACGGTGGAGAACGCCTGATGAGCGAGAGCAACGTGACTGAGCAGAAGACCGAGCGCAACGCTCGCAAGGTCCGCGAGGGCCTCGTCGTCAGCGACAAGATGGACAAGACCGTCGTCGTCGCTGTCGAGGACCGCGTCAAGCACGCGCTGTACGGCAAGGTCATCCGCCGTACGAACAAGCTCAAGGCTCACGACGAGCAGAACGCTGCCGGCATCGGCGACCGCGTCCTCCTGATGGAGACCCGGAAGCTGTCGTCGACGAAGCACTGGCGCGTCGTCGAGATCCTCGAGAAGGCCAAGTAATTACTCGAGGGGTTTCCCTCGGGTCAGTTCCGCCAGGCTCGGCCGGGACTTCTGCTGAAGCCCCGGCCGGGAACCGGCAGACAATCAGGAGATAGACGTGATCCAGCAGGAGTCGCGACTGCGTGTCGCCGACAACACTGGTGCCAAGGAGATCCTTTGCATCCGTGTTCTCGGTGGCTCGGGTCGCCGCTACGCGGGCATCGGTGACGTCATCGTCGCCACCGTCAAGGACGCGATCCCCGGTGGCAACGTGAAGAAGGGTGACGTCGTCAAGGCGGTCATCGTTCGCACCGTCAAGGAGCGCCGCCGCCAGGACGGCTCGTACATCCGCTTCGACGAGAACGCCGCTGTCATTCTCAAGAACGACGGCGACCCTCGTGGCACCCGTATCTTCGGCCCGGTCGGCCGTGAGCTGCGCGAGAAGAAGTTCATGAAGATCATCTCGCTCGCGCCGGAGGTGCTGTAAGCATGAAGATCAAGAAGGGCGACCTGGTCCAGGTCATCACCGGTAAGGACAAGGGCAAGCAGGGCAAGGTCGTCACGGCCTTCCCCCGCGAGAACCGCGTCCTCGTCGAGGGTGTCAACCGGGTCAAGAAGCACACCAAGGCCGGCCCCTCGCAGGCCGGCGGCATCGTGACGACCGAGGCCCCGATCCACGTGAGCAACGTTCAGCTCGTCGTGGAGAAGGACGGCAAGAAGGTCGTCACGCGTGTCGGTTACCGCTTCGACGACGAGGGCAACAAGATCCGCGTTGCCAAGCGGACGGGTGAGGACATCTGATGGCTACCACCACTCCGCGTCTCAAGACGAAGTACCGCGAGGAGATCGCGGGCAAGCTGCGCGACGAGTTCTCGTACGAGAACGTCATGCAGATCCCCGGCCTCGTGAAGATCGTGGTCAACATGGGTGTCGGCGACGCCGCCCGTGACTCGAAGCTGATCGACGGCGCGATCCGCGACCTCACGACGATCACCGGTCAGAAGCCGGCCGTCACGAAGGCCCGCAAGTCCATCGCGCAGTTCAAGCTCCGCGAGGGCCAGCCGATCGGCGCCCACGTCACGCTCCGTGGCGACCGCATGTGGGAGTTCCTGGACCGCACCCTGTCGCTCGCGCTCCCGCGCATCCGCGACTTCCGCGGCCTGTCCCCCAAGCAGTTCGACGGCCGTGGCAACTACACCTTCGGTCTCACGGAGCAGGTCATGTTCCACGAGATCGACCAGGACAAGATCGACCGTGTCCGGGGTATGGACATCACCGTGGTGACCACGGCGACCAACGACGACGAGGGCCGTGCCCTTCTGCGTCACCTCGGCTTCCCGTTCAAGGAGGCGTAAGCGAGATGGCGAAGAAGGCTCTCATCGCGAAGGCTGCCCGCAAGCCCAAGTTCGGCGTGCGCGGCTACACGCGCTGCCAGCGCTGTGGTCGTCCCCACTCCGTGTACCGCAAGTTCGGCCTGTGCCGCGTGTGCCTCCGTGAGATGGCTCACCGTGGCGAGCTGCCGGGCGTGACCAAGAGCTCCTGGTAACTCCCTTTCACCCTTTGGGTGTCAGGAGTTCCGGAGTCTCTCGGTAAGCATTGGGTCGGCGGAGGCCCACCCCCGTCATGCCGTAGGCTGGTGGGGTTGGGCGTCCGCCGCCCGTACGACTTACTACGCCGTAGGTCCCCGCGCCGCACCCGTCCCGCCCCTGTGTGGGGAGAGGGATGGCGCACTGGAAACCCCGGCGAGAGAGGCCGAAGGCCAATTCATGACCATGACTGATCCGATCGCGGACATGCTGACTCGTCTGCGTAACGCGAACTCGGCATACCACGACACCGTGACGATGCCGCACAGCAAGATCAAGTCTCACATCGCGGAAATCCTCCAGCAGGAGGGCTTCATCACGGGCTGGAAGGTCGAGGACGCCGAGGTCGGCAAGAACCTCGTCCTCGAGCTCAAGTTCGGTCCGAACCGTGAGCGCTCCATCGCGGGCATCAAGCGGATCTCGAAGCCCGGTCTCCGGGTTTACGCGAAGTCCACCAACCTGCCGAAGGTCCTCGGCGGCCTGGGCGTGGCGATCATCTCCACGTCCCACGGTCTCCTGACCGGCCAGCAGGCAGGCAAGAAGGGCGTAGGTGGGGAAGTCCTCGCCTACGTCTGGTAGTCGGGAACGGAGGAATAGCTAATGTCGCGTATTGGCAAGCTGCCTATCCAGGTTCCCGCCGGCGTGGACGTCACCATCGATGGCCGCACGGTCACGGTCAAGGGTTCCAAGGGCACCCTGAGCCACACCGTCGCCGCTCCGATCGAGATCGTTAAGGGCGAGGATGGCGTGCTCAACGTCAACCGTCCGAACGACGAGCGTCAGAACAAGGCCCTCCACGGCCTGTCCCGCACGCTGGTGGCCAACATGATCACCGGTGTGACCCAGGGTTACGTCAAGGCGCTCGAGATCAGCGGTGTCGGTTACCGCGTCGCCGCGAAGGGCTCCAGCCTGGAGTTCCAGCTCGGTTACAGCCACCCGATCCTGGTCGAGGCGCCCGAGGGCATCTCGTTCAAGGTCGAGTCGCCGACCAAGTTCTCGGTCGAGGGCATCGACAAGCAGAAGGTCGGCGAGGTCGCCGCCAACATCCGCAAGCTGCGCAAGCCCGACCCGTACAAGGCCAAGGGCGTCAAGTACGCGGGCGAGGTCATCCGCCGCAAGGTCGGAAAGGCTGGTAAGTAAAGCCATGGCATACGGTGTGAAGATCGCCAAGGGCGACGCCTACAAGGGCGCCGCCAAGAAGCGCCGCCACATCCGCATCCGCAAGAACGTGTCGGGTACGGCGGAGCGTCCGCGCCTCGTCGTGACGCGTTCCAACCGCGGCATCACCGCTCAGGTCATCGACGACCTCAAGGGTCACACCCTTGCGTCGGCGTCGACCCTGGACGCGTCGATCCGCGGTGGCGAGGGCGACAAGTCCGCGAAGGCCAAGCAGGTCGGTTCCCTGGTCGCCGAGCGCGCCAAGGCCGCCGGCGTCGAGGCTGTCGTGTTCGACCGTGGTGGCAACAGGTACGCCGGGCGCATTGCCGCTCTGGCTGACGCCGCCCGCGAAGCCGGGCTGAAGTTCTGAGCCCCGGTTCCGGGACCAACGGACGTAACAGAGAGAGGTAATCCAAATGGCTGGACCCCAGCGCCGCGGAAGCGGTGCCGGTGGCGGCGAGCGGCGGGACCGGAAGGGCCGCGACGGTGGCGCTGCCGCCGAGAAGACCGCGTACGTTGAGCGCGTCGTCGCGATCAACCGCGTCGCCAAGGTTGTCAAGGGTGGTCGTCGCTTCAGCTTCACCGCGCTGGTCGTGGTGGGCGACGGTGACGGCACCGTAGGTGTCGGTTACGGCAAGGCCAAGGAAGTTCCCGCGGCCATCGCCAAGGGCGTCGAGGAAGCCAAGAAGAACTTCTTCAAGGTTCCCCGCATCCAGGGCACCATCCCTCACCCGATCCAGGGCGAGAAGGCCGCGGGCGTCGTCCTGCTCAAGCCGGCTTCCCCCGGTACCGGTGTGATCGCCGGTGGCCCGGTGCGCGCCGTGCTCGAGTGCGCCGGCGTTCACGACATCCTGTCGAAGTCGCTCGGCTCCGACAACGCGATCAACATCGTGCACGCGACCGTGGAGGCCCTCAAGGGCCTGCAGCGTCCCGAGGAGATCGCGGCCCGCCGCGGTCTGCCCCTCGAGGACGTCGCTCCCGCGGCTCTGCTCCGTGCGCGTGCCGGGGCGGGTGCGTAATGGCTCGCCTCAAGGTCACGCAGACGAAGTCGTACATCGGCAGCAAGCAGAACCACCGCGACACCCTGCGCTCGCTCGGCCTCAAGAAGGTCAACGACGTGGTTGTCAAGGAGGACCGCCCCGAGTTCCGCGGCATGGTGCACACCGTCCGCCACCTCGTGACGGTCGAGGAGGTTGACTGACATGGCGGAGAACAACCCGCTGAAGGCCCACAACCTCCGTCCCGCCCCCGGCGCCAAGACCGCGAAGACCCGTGTCGGTCGTGGTGAGGCGTCGAAGGGTAAGACGGCCGGTCGTGGTACCAAGGGCACGAAGGCCCGCTACCAGGTTCCGGAGCGCTTCGAGGGTGGGCAGATGCCCCTCCACATGCGCCTCCCGAAGCTGAAGGGCTTCAAGAACCCCTTCCGCACCGAGTACCAGGTCGTGAACCTGGACAAGCTCACCGCGCTCTACCCGCAGGGTGGCGAGGTCACGGTGGCCGATCTGGTCGCCAAGGGTGCCGTTCGCAAGAACCAGCTCGTCAAGGTCCTGGGCCAGGGCGAGGTCTCCGTGGCGCTGCAGGTGACGGTCGACGCCGTCTCCGGCTCCGCCAAGGAGAAGATCGCCGCCGCCGGCGGCACGGTCACCGAGCTCGTCTGAGCTCCGGTTCGACAGCACTGAGCCCGGCCGGTTCCCTTCGGGGAGCCGGCCGGGCTTCTTTGTGCGCGCGGGCGCTTTGCGCGCGGGCGGGGCGATCGCCCGGGAGAGGGCCCTCGGGCAGTACGCCGACGTGCCCGGCACCTCCGCCGGAGACGGCTCGTGGAGCGGTCGACGGCCCACTCGGTGCGGGCGGCGCGGACCCGGCTGGTGGGGCCGGAACCGCTCGAACGTTCTTCCGGGGGCAGGGGCCGCGTCCTCGCCGCTCCCGGCCGGGACGGACGCCCCACCGAAGTCGATGCCGGACACCCGGGGCGCCGCCCGTGACCGGTACCGGGCCGACGTGTCTCGAGACGTTTCCTGCTGACTGTGGGGCCGGGTATGGTAGCCGCTGTTAGCTTCCCCGGCAGTCTGCGCTCCTCGCGTCCGGCTGCCGTGTTCTGTACTCGCTCCCAATACAAACCGTCACCCTCACGCGCGTAACGCGGGGGTCGCAGGAGGCACCGTGCTCACCGCGTTCGCCCGGGCGTTCAAGACGCCCGACCTGCGCAAGAAGCTGCTCTTCACGCTCGCCATCATCGTGCTGTACCGGCTCGGGGCGCACATCCCCGTCCCCGGCGTCAGCTACGAGGCCGTCCAGCAGTGTGTCAAGCAGGCCAGCGAGGGCAACAACAGCCTCTTCGGCCTGGTCAACATGTTCAGTGGCGGGGCACTGCTGCAGATCACCATCTTCGCGCTCGGCATCATGCCGTACATCACGGCGAGCATCATCCTGCAGCTGCTGACCGTCGTGATCCCGCGCCTCGAGGCCCTCAAGAAGGAGGGTCAGTCCGGTACCGCCAAGATCACGCAGTACACCCGGTACCTGACGATCGCCCTCGCCGTCCTCCAGGGCACCGGCCTCGTCGCGACCGCCAAGAGCGGCGCGCTCTTCAGCGGCTGCGTCGTCGCCGACCAGGTCGTGCCCGACCAGTCGATCTTCACCATCGCCACCATGGTCATCACGATGACCGCCGGCACGGCCGCCGTCATGTGGCTCGGTGAGCTGATCACCGACCGCGGCATCGGCAACGGCATGTCGATCCTGATGTTCATCTCGATCGCCGCCGGCTTCCCGGGCGCCCTGTGGGCCATCAAGGAGAGCGGCACCCTGGCCGACGGCTGGATCGAGTTCGGCGTCGTCATCCTCATCGGCTTCGTGATGGTGGGCCTGGTGGTCTTCGTCGAGCAGGCCCAGCGGCGCATCCCGGTCCAGTACGCGAAGCGCATGATCGGCCGGCGCTCCTACGGCGGTACGTCCACGTACATCCCGCTGAAGGTGAACCAGGCGGGTGTGATTCCTGTCATCTTCGCGTCGTCGCTGCTCTACATCCCGGCGCTCGTGGCGCAGTTCTCGAGCTCCACCTCCGGCTGGAAGACCTGGATCGAAGCCCACTTCGTCAAGGGCGACCACCCGTACTACATCGCCACCTACTTCCTCCTGATCGTGTTCTTCGCCTTCTTCTACGTGGCGATCTCGTTCAACCCCGAGGAAGTCGCCGACAACATGAAGAAGTATGGTGGCTTCATCCCGGGTATCCGGGCCGGTCGACCTACTGCCGAGTACCTGAGCTACGTGCTCAACAGGATCACTTGGCCGGGCTCGCTGTACTTGGGTCTGATCGCTCTCGTGCCGACGACGGCGTTGGCAGGCTTCGGCGGCGCCAATGCCAACTTCCCCTTCGGCGGGACGAGCATCCTGATCATCGTGGGTGTGGGGCTGGAGACCGTGAAGCAGATCGAGAGCCAGCTCCAGCAGCGCAATTACGAAGGGTTCCTCCGCTGATGCGAATCGTCCTCGTCGGACCGCCCGGTGCGGGCAAGGGCACGCAGGCCGCGTTCCTTGCCAAGAACCTGGACATCCCGCACATCTCCACGGGTGATCTGTTCCGCGCCAACATCTCTCAGGGCACGGAGCTGGGCCTCAAGGCCAAGGCGTTCATGGACGCCGGCGACCTGGTGCCCGACGAGGTGACCATCGGGATGGCCAAGGACCGCATGGAGCAGCCGGACGCCGTCAACGGCTTCCTGCTCGACGGGTTCCCCCGGAACGTCGCTCAGGCCGAGGCGCTGGACGCCGTCCTGAAGGCCGAGGGCATGGAGCTCGACGCGGTCCTGGACCTGGAGGTCCCCGAGGACGAGGTCGTGAAGCGGATCGCGGGCCGCCGCATCTGCCGCAAGGACAGCGCGCACGTCTTCCACGTGACGTACAACGCGCCGAAGACCGAGGGCGTCTGCGACGTCTGCGGCGGCGAGCTCTACCAGCGCGACGACGACTCCGAGGGGACCGTCCGCCGGCGCCTGGAGGTCTACCACACCCAGACCGAGCCGATCATCGACTACTACCGGGCGCAGAACCTGGTCGTGACGATCTCGGCGCTCGGCAAGGTGGACGAGGTCACCGCCAAGGCGATGGACGCGCTCAAGAAGTAACCCCGGTTCGTTCGACACGGCCGCGGTGCCCCTCGGGGGCGCCGCGGCCGTATCGTTGTTCCGTCCCCCTTTTACCCAGTGGAAAGGCCCCGGCCACGATGGTGCAGATCAAGACCCCCGAGCAGATCGCGAAGATGCGCGAGGCGGGGCTGGTCGTCGCCGCCATCCACGCGGCGACCCGCGAGGCGGCCGTGCCGGGCGCCACGACCCGGGACCTGGACGAGGTCGCGCGCAAGGTCATCGCCGACCACGGGGCCAAGTCGAACTTCCTCGGGTACGGCGGGTTCCCCGCGACGATCTGCACCTCGGTGAACGAGGTCGTCGTCCACGGCATCCCCGACGACAAGACCGTCCTCAAGGACGGCGACATCATCTCGATCGACTGCGGCGCGATCGTGGACGGCTGGCACGGCGACGCGGCCTACACGGCCTTCGTGGGCACCGGCCACGCGCCCGAGCTGGTCGAGCTCTCCCGGGTGACCGAGGAGTCGATGTGGGCCGGCATCGCGGCCATGAAGACGGGCAACCGCCTGGTCGACGTCTCGAAGGCGATCGAGACCTACATCAAGCGGCAGCCGCGGCCGGCGGTCGGCGACCACAGCCTCGGCCGGTACGGGATCATCGAGGACTACGGCGGCCACGGCATCGGCACCGAGATGCACATGGACCCGCACCTCCTGAACTACGTCTCCCGCAAGCGCGGCAAGGGCCCGAAGCTGGTCCCCGGCTTCTGCCTGGCGATCGAGCCGATGGTCTCCCTGGGCACCCCCCGCACGGAGGTCCTGAAGGACGACTGGACCGTCATCACCACGGACGGCACCTGGTCCTCCCACTGGGAGCACAGCGTGGCCGTGACGGAGGAGGGTCCGCTCGTCCTGACGGCGGTCGACGGCGGGAAGGCGAAGCTGGCGGAGCTGGGCGTCGTGGCGGCGCCGGACCCGCTGGCGTAGGTACGTTTTTTACGGTGCGGCGGCTTGCGTAAGGATCATTTCGGGTGGGCAGACTTCCCGATTCGTCTTTTGCTTGCGCCTGACGTAGACTGATGCGTCGGCTCTCGTGTACCCGTGTGTCCGCACAGGGCGGCGAAAGTCGATCAAGGTAGCCGATTCGAAAGGCGAAGCGTGGCCAAGAAGCAAGGTGCCATCGAGATCGAGGGCACCGTGATCGAGTCCCTCCCGAACGCCATGTTCAAGGTGGAACTCCAGAACGGTCACAAGGTCCTCGCGCACATCTCCGGCAAGATGCGGATGCACTACATCCGAATCCTCCCGGACGACCGGGTCGTCGTGGAGCTCTCTCCGTACGACCTGACGCGTGGCCGGATCGTCTACCGCTACAAGTAGATCTTGCCCGCACCCCGCCTCCGCGCGCGGGTGGTGGCACTGACCCGGAGAACCTCACATCCCATGAAGGTCAAGCCGAGCGTCAAGAAGATCTGCGACAAGTGCAAGGTGATCCGCCGTCACGGCCGGGTCATGGTCATCTGCGACAACCTGCGCCACAAGCAGCGCCAGGGCTGACGCACGCCGACCGACCTGCATCTCGCAGTTCTTCGCGCGACGCATAGCAACACGTACATACGCAGAGCCCGTCCGACCGTGTCCCACGGTTGACGGCACCTCCGGCGGGGGCCGGGGACCCGACCTGTACCTCATACGGCAGCCGGGAACGGTTCTGCAGCAGACCCCCGAGAACACAGGAGCCATTGAATGGCACGCGTTTCCGGTGTTGACATCCCGCGCGAAAAGCGTGTGGTGGTCGCACTCACCTACGTCTTCGGTATCGGGCGCACCCGGTCCGAGGAGATTCTCGCCGCGACCGGCGTGAACCCGTCCACCCGTGTCCGCGACCTCGCCGAGGAAGACCTCGTCAAGATCCGCGAGTACGTGGACGCCAACCTCCGTACCGAGGGTGACCTCCGCCGTGAGATCGCCGCCGACATCCGCCGCAAGGTCGAGATCGGCTGCTACCAGGGCCTCCGCCACCGTCGTGGCCTGCCCGTCCGCGGTCAGCGCACCAGCACGAACGCCCGTACCCGCAAGGGCCCGCGTCGCGCCATCGCCGGCAAGAAGAAGCCGGGCAAGAAGTAGTCCTCAGCGGACGCTTGACCAAGCGGTCTTCGCTGTAGGACCGACCACCTCCCGTAGGAGTTATAGATGCCCCCCAAGGGTCGTCAGGGCGCTGCCAAGAAGGTGCGCCGCAAGGAAAAGAAGAACGTCGCTCACGGCCACGCGCACATCAAGAGCACGTTCAACAACACGATCGTCTCGATCACGGACCCCTCGGGCAACGTGATCTCCTGGGCCTCCGCCGGCCACGTCGGCTTCAAGGGCTCGCGCAAGTCCACCCCCTTCGCCGCGCAGATGGCCGCCGAGTCGGCCGCCCGCCGCGCGCAGGAGCACGGCATGCGCAAGGTCGACGTCTTCGTCAAGGGTCCCGGCTCCGGCCGTGAGACCGCGATCCGCTCCCTCCAGGCCACCGGCCTCGAGGTCGGCTCGATCCAGGACGTCACCCCCACGCCGCACAACGGCTGCCGTCCCCCCAAGCGCCGCCGCGTCTGACGCACGGCTGCTTGTTCAGGACTTCGGGCGGTACGGCTCTTCGGGGCCGTGCCGCCCGTACCCTTGCAGGACAAGTCGGACGTCAAATAGTGGGCGTCCACGACTGAAGGACACAACATGCTTATCGCTCAGCGTCCGTCGCTGACCGAAGAGGTCGTCGACGAGTTCCGCTCCCGGTTCGTGATCGAGCCGCTGGAGCCGGGCTTCGGCTACACCCTCGGCAACTCCCTCCGCCGTACCCTCCTCTCCTCGATCCCGGGTGCCGCCGTCACGAGCATCCGCGTCGACGGGGTCCTGCACGAGTTCACCACCGTGCCGGGCGTCAAGGAGGACGTCACCGACCTCATCCTGAACATCAAGCAGCTGGTCGTCTCCTCGGAGCACGACGAGCCGGTCGTGATGTACCTGCGCAAGCAGGGCCCGGGTCTGGTCACCGCCGCCGACATCGCGCCCCCGGCCGGTGTCGAGGTGCACAACCCCGACCTCGTCCTGGCGACCCTGAACGCCAAGGGCAAGCTGGAGATGGAGCTGACCGTCGAGCGCGGTCGCGGCTACGTCTCCGCCGTGCAGAACAAGCAGGTCGGCCAGGAGATCGGCCGCATCCCGGTCGACTCCATCTACTCGCCGGTGCTCAAGGTCACGTACAAGGTCGAGGCGACCCGTGTCGAGCAGCGCACCGACTTCGACAAGCTGATCGTCGACGTCGAGACCAAGCAGGCCATGCGCCCGCGCGACGCCATGGCGTCCGCCGGCAAGACCCTGGTCGAGCTGTTCGGTCTGGCGCGCGAGCTCAACATCGACGCCGAGGGCATCGACATGGGCCCGTCCCCGACGGACGCCGCCCTGGCCGCCGACCTGGCGCTGCCGATCGAGGAGCTGGAGCTCACCGTCCGCTCCTACAACTGCCTCAAGCGCGAGGGCATCCACTCCGTGGGCGAGCTCGTGGCGCGTTCCGAGGCGGACCTGCTCGACATCCGCAACTTCGGTGCGAAGTCGATCGACGAGGTCAAGGCGAAGCTGGCCGGCATGGGCCTGGCGCTCAAGGACAGCCCGCCCGGATTCGACCCGACCGCCGCGGCGGACGCCTTCGGCGCCGACGACGACGCGGACGCGGGCTTCGTCGAGACCGAGCAGTACTGACGGTCCAGTTTTGGCTGCCGACCGGTTTCGGCTGGTCGCGCAGTTCCCCGCGCCCCTGGGGGGCGGGGTCTCCGACGGGTGACCGCCCGCTCGGACACTGACATCGGTACCTCATACGGCCGGTGCAGATCACAAGGAGAAACACCATGCCGCGTCCCGCGAAGGGTGCCCGCCTCGGCGGTTCCGCCGCGCACGAGAAGCTGCTCCTCGCCAACCTGGCGAAGTCGCTCTTCGAGCACGGCCGCATCACCACGACCGAGGCCAAGGCCCGCCGCCTGCGTCCGGTCGCCGAGCGCCTGATCACCAAGGCGAAGAAGGGCGACATCCACAACCGTCGCCTGGTGCTGCAGACGATCACCGACAAGGGCATCGTCCACACCCTCTTCACCGAGATCGCCCCGCGTTACTCGGAGCGTCCGGGTGGCTACACCCGCATCACCAAGATCGGCAACCGTCGTGGCGACAACGCCCCGATGGCCGTGATCGAGCTGGTCGAGGGCGAGATCGCCAAGAAGGCGACCGTCGCCGAGGCCGAGGCCGCCACCAAGCGCGCCGTCAAGGAGGCCGACGAGGCCCCCAAGGCCGAGGAGACCAAGGACGAGGCCGCCGAGGCCCCGGCTGAGGAGTCGAAGGACGCGTAAGCGTTTTTCCGGCGTTTTCCGTGTGCGGGCCCGTACCCCCTGGGGTGCGGGCCCGTTCCCGTGTGTTTGAGAGGATCTCCGCGTGAGCGACGACGTGCAGGACGGTTTCGTACGGGTTCGGCTGGACCTTTCGTACGACGGCAAGGACTTCTCCGGCTGGGCCAAGCAGGCCCACGGGCGGCGGACCGTCCAGGGGGACATCGAGAACGCCCTGCGGACCGTGACCCGGTCCCAGGAGACGTACGAGCTGACCGTCGCCGGGCGGACCGACGCCGGTGTGCACGCGCGCGGCCAGGTCGCCCACGTCGACCTGCCCGTGGAGCTGTGGGAGGAGCACCGCGACAAGCTGCTGAGGCGGCTCGCCGGGCGCCTTTCGCACGACGTGCGGGTCTGGTCCCTGACCGAGGCCCCCAGTGGCTTCAACGCCCGCTTCTCGGCGATCTGGCGCCGCTACGCCTACCGCGTCACCGACAACCCCGGCGGGGTCGACCCGCTGCTGCGCGGGCACGTGCTCTGGCACGACTGGGCCCTCGACATGGACGCCATGAACGAGGCCGCCGCCGCGCTCGTCGGCGAGCACGACTTCGCCGCGTACTGCAAGCGGCGCGAGGGCGCCACCACCATCCGCACCCTCCAGGAGCTGCGCTGGGAGCGGCGGCCCGACGGCGTCCTCGAAGCGACCGTGAAGGCGGACGCCTTCTGCCACAACATGGTCCGCTCGCTCGTCGGCGCGCTGCTCTTCGTCGGCGACGGGCACCGGCCGGTGGACTGGCCGGGCAAGGTGCTCGCGGCCGGCGTCCGGGACTCGGCCGTGCACGTCGTGCGTCCGCACGGCCTCACCCTCGAAGAGGTCGGCTACCCGGCCGACGAGCTGCTCGCCGCCCGCAACCGGGAGGCGCGCAACAGGCGCTCACTGCCCGGGAGCGCCGGCTGCTGCTGAGGCCTGGGACTTGCCGCGGGCGTAGATCTGGTTGAAGGCGAAGGTGCCCAGGTCGTCGCTGGACCGGAAGACGCCCTGGTCGGCCGTGGTGACCTTCTTGCCATTGGTGAAGCCGGCCTGGGTGAAGTACGCGTACCGGCCGATCGAGTTCGAGCGGCGCAGGCAGACCGTGGCGTGGCAGAAGTCGCCCACGCCCGCGCCGACCAGGGGCGCGATGCCGCCGACGGCCTGCTCCTTCGCCTTGAGGGCCGCGGCCTCGGAGGGGAAGACGGCGACGCCGACGGTGACCGCCACGCCGTCCCGCACGTAGGTGGCCCGCAGCACCCTCTGGCAGCCGTTCTTCTTCAGGACCGTGCCGAGGCCGCCCTGGGTGACGGCCGCGCAGTTCGTCGTGGCGGAGGTCGCGCCCTTCTTGTACGGGCGGCCGCTCATGGTCAGCTTCGTGCCCGGGAAGAGGCCCTCGGCGGTGAGCGGCGCCCTGTCCTTCTTCGGGTCCGAGATGTAGTCCTTCGGGTTCGGCGGGGGCGGCGGCGCCACCGAGGAGAAGGTCGGCTCGGGGGAGGGGGCCTCGGTGGGGGAGACCGCGCCGGTGGGGGTCCCGCCGCCGTTCTTCGCGGTGTCGTCCTTCTTGCCGGTGGCCACCACGGCGGTGGCGACGATCGCGCCGACGAGCAGGGTGGCCAGGACGCCGCCGCCGATCATCAGCCGGCGCCTGCGGCGGTTGCGGGAGGCCGAGGCGTCGGCCAGGGCGCTCCAGTCGGGGGTGGAGCCGCCGCCCTGGGCGCCGGGGAAGGGGTCGGGGGCCGGGGCCGGTGCGCCCGGGAAGGGGGCCGGAGCGCCGCCGCCCCGGGGGCCGGAGCCGGAGTACGGGCCGGGGGCGCCGCCCTGGGGGCCGGGGTATCCGTAGCCGCCCGCCCCCTGCCCGTACCCCTGACCCTGTCCCTGCTGTCCGTGGCCGCCGGGCTGCTGCCCGTACCCCTGCTGCCCCTGCTGCTGCGGCTCCTGCGGCCACTGCGGTCCCCCAAAGCTCATGCCGCGCATCCTAAACCGGTTGGGTCCGGGCGGTGCGGGCGGTGACAATGCACCTCATGGGACACGTCGAGGCCGCACATCTTGAGTACTACCTTCCCGACGGGAGGGTCCTGCTCGGGGACGCCTCCTTCCGGGTCGGGGAGGGGGCCGTCGTCGCCCTCGTCGGGGCCAACGGCGCCGGGAAGACGACCCTGCTCCGGATGATCTCCGGGGAGCTCAAGCCGCACGGCGGCTCCGTCACCGTCAGCGGCGGCCTCGGAGTGATGTCGCAGTTCGTCGGCTCCGTACGGGACGGCTCGACCGTCCGCGACCTGCTCGTCTCGGTCGCGCAGCCCCGGATCCGGGAGGCCGCGAAGGCGGTCGACGAGGCCGAGCACCTGATCATGACCGTCGACGACGAGGCCGCGCAGATGAGGTACGCGCAGGCGCTCTCCGACTGGGCCGAGGTGCAGGGGTACGAGGCGGAGACCGTCTGGGACATCTGCACCACGGCCGCGCTCGGCGTCCCGTACGAGAAGGCGCAGTTCCGGGAGGCCCGGACGCTCTCCGGCGGCGAGCAGAAACGCCTCGTGCTCGAAGCGCTGCTGCGCGGCCCCGACGAGGTGCTGCTCCTGGACGAGCCGGACAACTACCTCGACGTGCCCGGCAAGCGGTGGCTGGAGGAGCGGCTGCGGGAGACCCGCAAGACCGTGCTCTTCATCTCCCACGACCGGGAGCTGCTGTCCCGGGCCGCGCAGAAGATCGTCGCGGTGGAGCCCGGGCCGGCCGGTTCGGACGTGTGGGTGCACGGCGGCGGCTTCGACACCTTCCACGAGGCGCGGCGGGAGCGGTTCGCGCGCTTCGAGGAGCTGAAGCGGCGCTGGGAGGAGAAGCACGCCCAGCTCAAGAAGCTCGTGGTGAACCTGCGGCAGGCGGCCGCGGTCAGCCACGAGCTGGCCTCGCGGTACGCGGCGGCGCAGACCCGGCTGAGGAAGTTCGAGGAGGCCGGGCCGCCGCCGGAGCCGCCGCGCGAGCAGGACATCCGGATGCGGCTGCGCGGCGGACGGACCGGGGTGCGGGCCGTGACCTGCGAGAACCTCGAACTGACCGGGCTGATGAAGCCGTTCTCGCTTGAGATCTTCTACGGGGAACGGGTCGCCGTCCTCGGCTCGAACGGCTCCGGCAAGTCGCACTTCCTGCGGCTGCTCGCCGGGGACGGGTCGGTCGCGCACACCGGGACGTGGAAGCTGGGCGCCCGGGTCGTGCCCGGCCACTTCGCGCAGACCCACGCCCACCCGGAGCTGGCCGGGCGCCCGCTCGTCGACATCCTGTGGACCGAGCACTCCAAGGACCGGGGCGGGGCGATGTCCGTGCTGCGCCGGTACGAGCTGGAGCGCCAGGGCGACCAGCCCTTCGACAAGCTCTCGGGCGGCCAGCAGGCCCGCTTCCAGATCCTGCTGCTCGAACTGGCGGGCACGACGGCGCTGCTCCTCGACGAGCCGACGGACAACCTGGACCTGGAGTCGGCCGAGGCGCTCCAGGACGGTCTGGAGTCGTACGAGGGGACGGTGATGGCCGTCACGCACGACCGCTGGTTCGCGAAGAGCTTCGACCGGTACCTGGTCTTCGGCTCGGACGGGGTCGTGCGGGAGACGAGCGAGCCGGTGTGGGACGAGCGGCGGGTCGAGCGGGCGCGGTAGGCGCCCGGAGGACCCTCCCGGAGCGGTCCCCGGCCGGGCCCGGCGCCCTCCTGGGACCGCCCCCGGACGGGCCCGGCGCCCTCCCGGCGTTTTGACCCGTCCGGGGTGGCGCGGGTACTGTTGCGGTTTGTTATGCGCAGTGGCTTCGTCGTTCTCACGCGAAGGGCCTCGCGCAAGTTCCCTGGAGCAGTTACCAGTGGCTCGCATACGGGCGGCGTCCCGGCAGTGCAGGCCCCAGCTGCATGATCGCTTCAGGTGTGTCTGGACTCCATCCACTGAAGAAGCGAAGGCTACGAAGTGCGTACGTACAGCCCCAAGCCCGGCGATGTCACTCGCCAGTGGCACATCATCGACGCGCAGGACATCGTCCTGGGCCGTCTGGCGACCACGGCCGCGAACCTCCTGCGAGGCAAGCACAAGCCGGTGTACGCCCCCCACATGGACATGGGCGACTTCGTCATCATCATCAACGCCGACAAGGTCCACCTGTCCGGCAACAAGAAGACCCAGAAGCTGGCGTACCGCCACTCCGGCTTCCCGGGTGGTCTGCGCTCCGTCCGCTACGACGAGCTGCTGGCCAAGAACCCCGAGAAGGCCGTCGAGAAGGCCATCAAGGGCATGATCCCCAAGAACACCCTGGGCCGTCAGATGCTCTCGAAGCTGAAGGTCTACGCGGGCGAGAACCACCCGCACGCTGCTCAGCAGCCGGTCCCGTTCGAGATCACCCAGGTCGCGCAGTAGTTCCGGCCACACCCCCTAAGAACGAAAGAAATCTGAGGAGCATCGTGGCCGAGACCACCCCCGAGACCCCCGTCGACGAGTTCGAGGGCGTCGAGGAGTACACCACCGAGACCGAGCTCGTCGAGGGTGAGTACACCTCCGAGTCGCTCGCGTCCCGCTTCGGCGACCCGCAGCCGGCCGCCGGCCTGGGCCGTCGCAAGAACGCCATCGCCCGCGTCCGGATCGTTCCGGGCACCGGCAAGTGGAAGATCAACGGTCGCACCCTTGAGGACTACTTCCCCAACAAGGTGCACCAGCAGGAAGTCAACGAGCCCTTCAAGGTGCTCGAGCTCGACAACCGCTACGACGTCATCGCCCGCATCGCGGGTGGCGGCGTCTCCGGTCAGGCCGGTGCCCTGCGCCTCGGCGTGGCCCGTGCGCTGAACGAGGCGGACGTCGAGAACAACCGCCCGGCGCTGAAGAAGGCCGGCTTCCTCTCCCGCGACGACCGTGCGGTCGAGCGCAAGAAGGCCGGTCTCAAGAAGGCCCGCAAGGCCCCGCAGTACAGCAAGCGTTAATCGCCTGCTCGGTCTGCTTTCCGTACGCCCCGGCGGCACTGCCCGTGCCGTCGGGGCGTACGGTTTTTCGTACTCTCCTTTCATAAGCCTCTCTTTCATGGGCGCCCGGGCACGTATTTTCGGAGGACAGCAGTGGGACGACTCTTCGGCACGGACGGCGTACGCGGCGTCGCCAACGCGGACCTGACGGCGGAGCTGGCGCTCGGCCTGTCCGTCGCGGCGGCGCACGTGCTCGCCGAGGCGGGCACCTTCGAAGGGCACCGGCCGATCGCGGTGGTCGGGCGCGACCCCCGCGCGTCCGGAGAGTTCCTGGAGGCCGCCGTGGTGGCCGGTCTCGCCAGCGCCGGTGTCGACGTGCTGCGCGTCGGCGTCCTGCCCACCCCGGCCGTGGCCCACCTCACCGGCGTCCTCGGCGCCGACCTCGGCGTGATGCTCTCCGCGAGCCACAACGCCATGCCCGACAACGGCATCAAGTTCTTCGCGCGCGGCGGCCACAAGCTCGCCGACGAACTGGAGGACAAGATCGAAGCCGTGTACGAGGAGCACCGCACGGGCGCCCCCTGGGACCGCCCGACCGGTGCCGGCGTCGGCCGCGTCCGCGACTACGACGAGGGCTTCGACACGTACGTCGCCCACCTCATCGCGGTCCTCCCCAACCGCCTCGACGGCCTGAAGGTCGTCCTGGACGAGGCCCACGGCGCCGCCTCCCGCGTCTCGCCCGAGGCCTTCGCCCGGGCCGGCGCCGAGGTGATCACCATCGGCGCCCGGCCGGACGGCCTCAACATCAACGAGGGCTGCGGCTCCACCCACCTCGGCCTGCTCCGGGCCGCCGTCGTCGAGCACGGCGCCGACCTGGGCATCGCGCACGACGGCGACGCCGACCGCTGCCTCGCCGTGGACGCGGCGGGCAACGAGGTCGACGGCGACCAGATCCTCGCCGTGCTCGCCCTCGCCATGCGCGAGGCCGGCACCCTGCGCGGCGACACGGTCGTCGCGACCGTCATGTCCAACCTGGGCTTCAAGCTGGCCATGGAGCGCGAGGGCCTGAGCCTCGTCCAGACGGCGGTCGGCGACCGCTACGTCCTGGAGTCCATGAAGGAGCACGGCTACGCGCTCGGCGGCGAGCAGTCGGGCCACGTCATCGTGCTCGACCACGCCACCACCGGCGACGGCACCCTCACCGGCCTCATGCTGGCCGCCCGGGTCGCCGCCACCGGCAAGTCGCTCGCGGACCTCGCCGGCGTGATGGAGCGGCTGCCGCAGATCCTCATCAACGTGAAGGACGTCGACAAGTCGCGCGTGGCCACCTCCGCCGACCTGGCCGCCGCCGTCACCGAGGCGGAGCGCGAGCTCGGCTCCACCGGCCGGGTGCTGCTCCGCTCCTCGGGCACCGAGCCGCTGGTCCGCGTCATGGTCGAGGCCGCCGACATCGAGCAGGCCCGGTCGGTCGCGCAGCGCCTCGCGGACGTCGTGAAGTCCGTTCTGGGCTAGCCTTTCTGAGGCACCGTCATGCGAAACGGCCCCGTCGCACCGGACTCCGGTGCGGCGGGGCCGTTCCCGTCCGTCCCGCCGTTCTCATCTGCCCTGCCGTTCCCGTCCGTCCTGCCGTTCTCATCCGTCCTTCCGGGCGGCCGGCTCGCGGCGCCAGCGGCCGCGCTGGGTGCGCCAGAGCAGCTTCTGGCCGTACAGCGTCAGCACTCCGGCCAGCATGATCCCGAACAGGTTGAGCAGCAGCTGTTCGACCGAGCCCCACATCTGGCCCAGGTCGCCGTAGGCGAGCGCCACCGCCGCGTTCGCGCCCGCGGGGACCGTCGTCACCGAGATCGCCACGCCCACCAGGGCCCCGGACTTCGCCGAGGTCAGCGAGAGCACGCCCGCCGCGCCCGCGAGCAGCGCCACGACGAAGGAGAACGGGTCCGGCTGCCAGATGAAGCGGGTGTTGGGCCGCTCCGCGTCCAGCTGGGCCCGGCTGAACAGGTCCAGCGCGTCCATCCCCAGGCTGAACAGCGTCGTCATCGCGATCGCCACCGCGAAGCCGACGAGCAGCGCGATCAGCGAGCGCGCGGCCAGCCTCGGGGCGCGCCGCACCACCGCCGTACAGACGCCGGCGAGCGGGCCGAACTCGGGGCCGACGGCCATGGCGCCGACGACGAGGACCGCGTTGTCCAGGACGACGCCGCAGGCCGCGATCATCGTCGCCAGGACCATGAACGCGACGTACGTGACCGAGAGCGTCGACTCCTCGTGCGTCGCGCCCGTCAGCTGCTCCCAGATCACCGCGTCGGCGGGCTCGCCCGGGGCCTCCTTCTCGGCGGTGACCGCCCGAGCGGAGAGGGAGAGGCCGATGTCGTCGACGGCGATCGAACCGACCTGGTCGATCCTCAGTCCGCGCAGGCCCTTGAGGAGCTCGTCGCCCGCCTCGCGTGCCACGTCGCACAGCACGACGTCCCCGGCGGGGGACCGGGCCGCGCCGGGGATCACCACCAGGTGCGTGGTGCCCACCGTCGACTCGATGAGCTCGGTCACGGCCGGGGTGGTCTCGTGCGGGACGATCATCCGGAGGTGCAGCATCCTCAGAGCTTACGGAGGCTCAGCTTCTGCACCTTGTGGTCGGGGCCCTTGCGGACCACGAGGGTGGCCCGGCCGCGGGTGGGCGCCACGTTCTCCAGGAGGTTCACCTTGTTGACGGTCCGCCACATGGTGCGGGCGTAGTCGAAGGCCTCGTCCTCGGAGACCTGGGTGTAGCGCCGGAAGTACGAGGAGGGGTCCTGGAACGCGGTGTCGCGCAGCTTGCGGAAGCGGTTCAGGTACCAGCGCTCGATGTCCTCCGCCCGCGCGTCCACGTACACCGAAAAGTCGAAGTAGTCGGCGAGGCCGACGCGGGTCCGGCCGTCCTTGCCGGGCAGGGCCGGCTGGAGGACGTTCAGGCCCTCCACGATCAGGATGTCCGGACGGCGCACGACGAGCCGCTCGTCGGGCACCCGGTCGTAGATCAGGTGCGAGTAGACCGGGGCGGTGACCTCGTCCTTGCCCGCCTTGATGTCCGCGACGAACCGGGTCAGGGCCCGGCGGTCGTACGACTCGGGGAAGCCCTTGCGGGACATCAGGCCGCGCGCCTTCAGCTCCTCCATCGGGTAGAGGAAGGCGTCCGTGGTGACCAGCTCCACGCGCGGGTGCTCCGGCCAGCGGGCGAGCAGCGCCTGGAGGAGGCGGGAGACGGTGGACTTGCCGACGGCGACCGAACCGGCGACCCCTATGACGAAGGGGGTGCCGCGCTGCTCGGCGCTCTCGCCGAGGAAGGTGTTCAGGGCGCCGCGCAGACCGCTGGTGGCCTGCACGTACAGGTTGAGCAGCCGGGACAGCGGCAGGTAGACGTCCCGCACCTCGTCGAGGTCGATGACGTCCCCGAGGCCGCGGAGCCGCTCGACCTCCTCGGCGGTGAGGGGAAGCGGCGTCTTGTCGCGCAGGGCGCTCCACTCGGCCCGGGTGAGGTCGACGTACGGGGTCGCCTCGGACGGACGGCGGTGTCCGTTTCCGTGGCGGGGGCCCTGGGGCCCGCCCCCGGGGCCGTCCCCGTGGGCGCTTCGTGGCGGCGAAGTGATCACACCGCCATTGTCGGGGGTCGGGGGCGGGCGTGGGTGGTGGGGTCGGTCACGCGGGAAAGGGGTTGGTCGCACGCGTCCCCCTGGGCGATCATTCGGAGGCCGCGTGGGCTCCGGATCGCACGCGGGGGGAGCCGCCCCGGGGCGGCACGAAGAGAAGCAGAGAGTCACCACGCATGCGTACGTCCATCCGCACCGCCGCCGTCGCCACGACCGCCGTCTCGCTCGCCCTGCTCGTCACCGCCTGTGGCGGCGGGGAGAGCGGCGACAAGGGCAAGGACGCCGGCAAGGGCTCGGCGGCGCCGAGCGCCTCCGCCACGTCCGAGGCCCCCGCCGCCAAGGCGCTCTCGGACGCCGAGCTGGAGAAGCTGATCGTCGAGAAGGCCGACCTCAAGGGCTACCAGGTCCAGAAGGCCGAGGCCGGGGACGTCGTGCCGGCGTCCGAGGTCGCCACCGTCAAGGCGGAGTGCGCCCCGGTCGCCCACGCGATGTCCTTCATCTCGCCCGGCTCGCCCGCCGCGTCGGCCGAGCGCCAGATCATGGCGGAGCCGAAGAAGGACGCCACGGCCGCGCCGGAGGACGCGATCCGCGACGCGTTCGGCGTCCAGATCACCGCGCTGACGCTCGGCTCGTACGACGGGCAGGGCGCCCAGGAGGCCCTCGCCTCGGTGAAGAAGGCGGGCGCCGACTGCGCCGGCGGCTTCACGGTGTCCCACAAGGCGGAGAAGACCAAGGTCCTCAAGGTCGTCCCGGAGAGCTTCACCGCCGGTGAGGAGGCGGTCTCCTTCACCATCACCAGCGACATGGAGGGCGAGCCGCTCGTCAGCAAGCTCGTCGTCCTCCGCAAGGGCAACACGCTCGCGTCCTTCTCGTCCGTCAGCTTCGCCCCCGGCGGGATCAAGGAGTTCCCGAAGGCCGTCATCGACGCGCAGGTCGCCAGGCTGGGCTGACGCGGGGGTTCCCGAGGGCCGTGATCGGGGCCCGGGCGAAGAAGCCGGGCCGACGCCCGGGTTTCCCGGAGGCCCTCGCCGGCGCGCGGGTCGCCTAGCTCGGCCGACGCCCGGCGCGTCCCCTTCCGCCCCGCCGGACCGAGCCCGTGTCGGCTCCGTCCGGCGGGGTGCCTTCCGCCGTAGTCTTCCGACATGTGCGGAATCGTGGGATACGTCGGCGGGCAGTCGGCGCTTGATGTGGTGGTCGCGGGTCTCAAGCGGCTCGAATACCGGGGCTACGACTCGGCCGGTGTCGCGGTGCTCTCCGACGGGGGGCTCGCCGCGGCGAAGCGGGCGGGCAAGCTCGTCAACCTGGACAAGGAGCTGGCCGAACGGCCGCTGCCCGGCGGCTCCGTGGGGATCGGGCACACCCGTTGGGCCACCCACGGCGGCCCGACCGACGCCAACGCGCACCCGCACCTGGACAACGCCGGGCGGGTCGCCGTCGTCCACAACGGCATCATCGAGAACTTCGCCGCCCTGCGCGAGGAGCTGGCCGGGCGCGGCCACGACCTGGCGTCCGAGACGGACACCGAGGTCGTCGCGCACCTGCTCGCCGAGGAGTTCTCCTCCACCGGCGACCTGGCCGAGTCCATGCGGCTGGTGTGCCGGCGGCTCGACGGGGCGTTCACCCTGGTCGCGGTGCACGCCGACCAGCCGGACGCCGTCGTCGGCGCCCGCCGCAACTCCCCGCTCGTCGTCGGCGTCGGCGAGGGCGAGAACTTCCTCGCCTCCGACGTCTCCGCCTTCATCGCCCACACCCGCTCCGCGATCGAGCTGGGCCAGGACCAGGTCGTCGAGCTGACCCGGGAGGGCGTCACCGTCACCGACTTCGGCGGCGCGCCCGCCGACGTGCGGGCCTACCACGTCGACTGGGACGCCTCCGCCGCCGAGAAGGGCGGCTACGACCACTTCATGCTCAAGGAGATCGCCGAGCAGCCCAAGGCCGTCGCCGACACCCTCCTCGGCCGGATCGACGCCTCCGGGCGGCTCACCCT
This sequence comes from Streptomyces sp. NPDC055632, assembly GCF_053618675.1. Classification (NCBI taxonomy): domain Bacteria; kingdom Bacillati; phylum Actinomycetota; class Actinomycetes; order Kitasatosporales; family Streptomycetaceae; genus Streptomyces; species Streptomyces sp. NPDC055632. The sequence goes on from NZ_JBSHHY010000003.1 coordinate 81,070, forward strand.
CGACGAGGTGCGCATCCCCGACGCCGTGCTCCGCGAGGCCGACAAGATCGTCGTCGTCGCGTGCGGCACCGCCTTCCACGCCGGGCTCATCGCCAAGTACGCCATCGAGCACTGGACCCGCATCCCCTGCGAGGTCGAGCTGGCCAGCGAGTTCCGCTACCGGGACCCGATCCTCGGCCCGCGCACCCTGGTGATCGCGATCTCCCAGTCCGGCGAGACCATGGACACCCTGATGGCGCTGCGGCACGCGCGCGAGCAGGGCGCGAAGGTCCTCGCCGTCTGCAACACCAACGGCTCCACCATCCCGCGCGAGTCCGACGCCGTGCTCTACACGCACGCCGGGCCCGAGGTCGCCGTCGCCTCCACCAAGGCCTTCCTGACCCAGCTCGTCGCCTGCTACCTGCTCGCGCTCCACCTCGGCCGGGTCCGCGGCACCCAGTGGGGCGACGAGGTCCTCACCGTCGTGCGCGAACTCGCCCGCATCGGCGACGAGGTCGAACGCGTCCTGGAGACGATGGAGCCGGTGCGGGCCCTCGCCCGCTCCCTCGCCCACAAGGACACCGTCCTCTTCCTCGGCCGCCACGTCGGCTACCCGGTGGCCCTGGAGGGCGCCCTCAAGCTCAAGGAGCTGGCGTACATGCACGCCGAGGGCTTCGCCGCCGGAGAGCTCAAGCACGGGCCGATCGCCCTCATCGAGGAGGACCTGCCGGTCGTGGTCGTGGTGCCCTCGCCGGAGGGCCGCTCCGTCCTCCACGACAAGATCGTCTCCAACATCCAGGAGATCAGGGCGCGCGGCGCCCGCACGATCGTGATCGCGGAGGAGGGGGACGAGACGGTCGTCCCGTACGCCGACCACCTCGTCCGGATCCCCGCCACGCCTACGCTGCTCCAGCCGCTGGTCTCCACGGTGCCGCTCCAGGTCTTCGCCTGCGAGCTCGCCACCGCGCGGGGCAACGAGGTCGACCAGCCGCGCAATCTGGCCAAGTCGGTGACCGTGGAGTGAGTCGGTGACCGTGGAGTGAGGGGAACAGGGGAGTGAGCGGGACATGATCATCGGGGTGGGGATCGACGTGGCGGAGATCGACCGGTTCGCCGCGTCGATCGAGCGGACGCCGGGGCTCCTCGACCGGCTCTTCGTCGAGGACGAGCTGCTGCTCCCCAGCGGCGAGCGGCGAGGGGTCGCCTCCCTCGCCGTGCGCTTCGCCGCGAAGGAGGCCCTGGCGAAGGCGCTCGGCGCGCCAGCCGGACTGCTCTGGACGGACGCCGAGGTGTACGTCGAGGAGACCGGGCAGCCGCGCCTGCGGGTGCGGGGATCGGTGGAGGCCCGGGCGGTGAAGCTGGGCGTGCGGCACTGGCACGTGTCGCTGAGCCACGACGCGGGGGTGGCGTCGGCGGTGGTGATCGCGGAGGGGTGAGCGGTACGACCCGGGGCCCGGCCGTTCGGAAACGGCCGGGCCCCGGGACGTGTGGCGCGCGCGGCTGCCAGGGCCGGCGACAGGATGTGTGTACCGCGCGCGTGCGGAGTGGTGTGACGCCATCCGACCTACTTAGGTAAGCCTAAGCTAAGTTGAACGGCGGACGATGTCAACCCTCCTCCGGGCGGGCCCCTTCCGGGCGGTCCTCTTCCGGGCGGCCCTCCGCCGCCTGCGGCAGACTGCTGGACATGCGTACCGCTTACCGCGTGGAGACCGTCCGGGCCGCCGAGGCCGCCCTCATGGCCCGCCTCCCGGAGGGCGCCCTCATGGGCAGGGCCGCCGCCGGACTCGCCGCCGCCTGCTGCTCGCTGCTCGGGAAGGGGCGGGTGTACGGGTCCCGGGTCGTCCTCCTCGTCGGGAGCGGCGACAACGGCGGCGACGCGCTGTACGCCGGGGCCCGGCTCGCCCGGCGCGGCGCGGGCGTGACCGCCGTGCTGCTCGGCGCGCGCGCCCACGAGGGCGGGCTCGCGGCGCTCCGGGCGGCGGGCGGGCGGATCGCTGACGACCCGTTCGAGCCGCTGGCCGGCGCCGACCTCGTCCTCGACGGGATCACCGGCATCGGCGGGCGCGGCGGGCTGCGGCCCGACGCCGTCCCCGTCGCCCGGGCCGCGCGCGGCTCCGACGCCGTCGTCGTCGCCGTCGACCTGCCCAGCGGCGTCGACGCCGACACCGGGGAGGTCGCCGGGGAGGCGCTGCGGGCCGACGTCACGGTCACCTTCGGGACCTACAAGCCGGGACTGCTCGTCGACCCGGCGCACGAGTACGCGGGTGCGCTGCGGCTCGTGGACATCGGGCTCGGCGCGGTCCTGCCGGGGGTGCCGGACCTGGAGGCGCTCCAGCACGAGGACGTGGCGCGGCTGCTGCCGGTGCCGGGCGCCGAGAGCGACAAGTACCGGCGCGGGGTCGTCGGCGTCGTCGCCGGCTCGGCCCGCTACCCCGGTGCCGCCGTCCTCGCCGTGACCGGGGCGCTGCGGGGCGGGGCGGGGGCCGTGCGGTACGTCGGGGCCGGCGGGGACGCGGTGCTCGCCGCGCACCCCGAGACCTTGGTGCACCCCTGGCCGCCGCAGAAGGCCGGGCGGGTCCAGGCGTGGGTCGTCGGGCCGGGACTCGGAGAGGCGCCCGGGGCGCGGGAGGCGGTCGCGGACGTCCTCGCCTCGGACGTGCCGGTCCTGGTCGACGCGGACGGGCTGCGGGGGCTCGACCCGGCGGTCGTACGGGGCCGGGGCGCCTCCACCCTCCTCACCCCGCACGCGGGCGAGGCGGCGGCGCTGCTCTCCGTCCCCCGGGAGGAGGTCGAGGCGGGGCGGCTCGCGGCGGTCCGCGAACTGGCGGACCGCTTCGGCGCGACGGTCCTCCTCAAGGGCTCCACGACGCTGGTGTGCGGGGACGCCGGTCCCGTACGGGTGAACCCGACCGGGACGTCCTGGCTCGCCACCGCCGGGAGCGGCGACGTCCTCTCCGGCCTGGCGGGCTCGCTGCTCGCGGCGGGCCTGCCGCCCGTCGACGCGGCCTCCTGCGCGGCCTACCTCCACGGCCTCGCCGCCCGCCGCGCCTCGTCGGGGACGGCCCCGGTGACGGCGACGGAGGTGGCGGGGGCGCTGCGGGGGGCGTGGGAGGACGTGCGGGCGCCGGTGTAGGGGCCGGTTCCTTTCCCCCACCCCGCCCCTTCCCGAAACCCTGCCGGGGGCGGGCGGGTGGTGCGGGTGGATCTCTCCCGGGGGCTCCGCCCCCGGGGCCCCCGCTCCCGCGCCCGCAGCCCGCTCGCCCCCGGCGACCCGCTCCCGCACCCCGTAACCCGCCCCTCTCAACCCGCTCCGAAGCGCACCCCCTTCGCCGACTCGCCCGGGTTCGCGGTGGAACGTTCCTGTTCGTTCCTGTGGTCGGCGGGCGTGTCGGACCGGTCGGCGGGCGGGGGTCGCTCATAAGGGTGACCGGGGCTACAGCCCGGGAAAGCGGCGCCGGGGGCGTACCTGAGAGACTGGGCGCGATGACTGAGACACCGCCGCCCCGCAGAGCCCGCGCCGAGATCGACCTCGGCGCGCTGCGTGCGAACGTCCGCACGCTGCGCGCCCGCGTCGCCCCCCACGTCCGGATCATGGCCGTGGTCAAGGCCGACGCGTACGGACACGGCGCCCTGCGCTGTGCCCGCGCCGCCCTGGAGGCGGGGGCGGACTGGCTCGGCACGGCCACCCCGCACGAGGCGCTCGCGCTGCGGGCCGCCGGGATCACGGACGTTCCCGTCATGTGCTGGCTCTGGACCCCCGGCGACCCCTGGGACCGGGGCATCGAGGCCGGGCTCGACATGTCCGTCAGCGGGATGTGGGCCCTGCGGGAGGTCGTCGCGGCGGCCCGGGCCACCGGGAAGAGCGCGCGCGTGCAGCTCAAGGCCGACACCGGTCTCGGCCGCAACGGCTGCCAGCCCGCCGACTGGCCCGAGCTCGTCGGGGAGGCGCTGAAGGCCGAGGCCGAGGGGCTGCTCAAGGTCACCGGGCTCTGGTCGCACTTCGCCTGCGCCGACGAGCCCCACCACCCCTCCATCGCCGCCCAGCTCGACGTCTTCCGCTCGATGCTCGACTACGCCGAGAAGGCCGGCGTCGATCCCGAGGTCCGGCACATCGCCAACTCGCCGGCCACCCTCACCCTCCCCGAGGCCCACTTCGACCTCGTCCGGCCCGGCATCGCCGTCTACGGCATCTCGCCCAGCCCCGAGCTCGGCACCGCCGCCGAACTCGGCCTGCGGCCCGTCATGTCGCTCAAGGCGAGCGTCGCGCTCGTCAAGCAGGTCCCGGCCGGACACGGCGTCAGCTACGGGCACCACTACGTCACCGACGGCGAGACCACCCTCGGACTCGTGCCCCTCGGATACGCCGACGGCGTCCCCCGGCACGCCTCCGGCCGCGGCCCCGTCCTCGTCGGGGACACCGTCCGCACGGTCGCCGGCCGCGTCGCCATGGACCAGTTCGTGCTCGACCTCGGCGGGGAGACCCCCGAGCCCGGCACCGAGGCCGTGCTCTTCGGCCCCGGCGACCGGGGCGAACCGACCGCCGAGGACTGGGCGGTGGCCGCCGACACCATCGCGTACGAGATCGTCACCCGGATCGGGGCGCGCGTCCCGCGCGTCTACCCGGGCGAATGAGGAGGAACGGCCGTGGGGGAGTCCACTAGTGGCGGCACCTGGCGCCGCGCCGGTTTCGCCGGCGCCGCGATAGGCGTCCTGGCGGCCGGAGCCGCCGCCGGGGTCGCCGTCGAACGGCTCACCGTCGGCCGTTCCGTACGCCAGAAGGCACGGCTCGCCCTGGACGCCGCCGGACCCTACGGCGGGCTCCGCGGCACCCCCGGCCGCGCCCTCGCCGACGACGGGACCGTCCTCTACTACGAGGTGGACGAGGTCGGCGGAGCCGAGCCCGATCCCTCCGGAGCCCGGCTCCGGCGCCTCTTCGGGCGCCGCAGACCCGCCCCCGTCACCGTCGTCTTCAGCCACGGCTACTGCCTCAACCAGGACTCCTGGCACTTCCAGCGGGCCGCCCTGCGCGGTCTCGTGCGGACCGTCCACTGGGACCAGCGCAGCCACGGGCGTTCGGGCCAGGGCGTCGCCCAGGCCGGACCCGGCGCCGTCCCCGTCTCCATCGACCAGCTCGGCCGCGACCTCAAGGCCGTCGTCGACGTCGCCGCCCCCGAGGGCCCCCTCGTCCTCGTCGGGCACTCCATGGGCGGCATGACGGTGATGGCGTTCGCCGAGCAGTACCCGGAGCTGATGCGCGACCGCGTCGTCGGCGTCGCCTTCGTCGGCACCTCCGCCGGAAAGCTGAACGAGGTGACGTACGGACTGCCCGTCATGGGCGTCAACGCCGTCCGGCGGATCCTGCCGGGCGTCCTGCGGACCCTCGGCGCCCAGGCGGAGCTGGTCGAGCGCGGCCGCCGGGCGACGGCCGACCTCTTCGCCGGGCTCGTCAAGAAGTACTCGTTCGCCTCGAAGGACGTGGACCCGGCGGTCGCCCGCTTCGCCGAGCGGATGATCGAGTCCACCCCCATCGACGTCGTCGCCGCCTTCTACCCGGCCTTCGCGGAGCACGACAAGTCCGCCGCCCTGCCCGCCCTCCGCGGCCTGCCGGTGCTCGCGCTCGCCGGGGACCGCGACCTCGTCACCCCCAGCTCCCACACCGAGGCCATCGCCGCCCTCCTGCCCGGCGCCGAGCTGGTGATCGTCCCGGACGGCGGCCACCTGGTGATGCTGGAGCACCCGGAGGCCGTCACCGACCGCCTCGCCGACCTGCTCGTACGGGCCGGGGCCGTGCCGGAGCCGACGACGGCGAGGACGGAGCCCGGAAAAAGCTAGATTGGCGGTATGGAAGCAGCGCACCCGCCCGTACCCTCCGCACCCGCCGGCACCACGCCCGTCTCCGAGGCCACCCTCTCCGTCGACTCCCCGGAGCGGATGCAGGAGCTGGGCCGCCGGCTCGCCGGGGTGCTCCGCCCCGGCGACCTCGTCATGCTCACCGGCGAGCTCGGCGCCGGGAAGACCACCCTCACCCGCGGCCTCGGCGAGGGGCTCGGGGTGCGCGGCGCCGTCACCTCCCCGACCTTCGTCATCGCCCGCGTCCACCCGTCCCTGGTCGGCGGCCCGGCCCTGGTCCACGTCGACGCGTACCGCCTCGGCGGCGGGCTCGACGAGATGGAGGACCTCGACCTGGACGTCTCGCTGCCCGAGTCCGTCGTGGTCGTGGAGTGGGGCGACGGCAAGGTCGAGGAGCTGACCGACGACCGGCTGCACGTCCTGATCCACCGCGTCACCGGCGACACCGACGACGACCGGCGCACGGTCCTGCTGCGCGGTGTCGGGGAGCGCTGGGCGGGGGAGGAGCTGGGCGCGCTCTGACCCTCCCCGTCCCGGAGCCGGGCGCGCTCCGACCCTTCCCGTCCCGCTCTCCACGTATGTTCCGACAACGTGTCGGCAAAATGTTGCGTGGGCCGTGCGCTCCGTGGTCCCATGGACGCACGAGCTGGTTAGGTGTACCTAACCTACGGGAGGCAGGCATGGCGGCGCCAGAGCGCGTGGAACCCGGTCGGGAGCACGTCACGATGAGTGAGCTGCTGGCGTCCTGCGTGGCCGCCCGCGCCCTGTCGACCCCGCCGAGACCACGGCCCGAGGACGACGCGCGGGAGCGGGACGCCGGGTACGGCGCGTACGGGCGGGCCGAGGAGGACGAGGCCGCCTAGGGCCACGAGGCCACCCGGGGCGTGTCCGGCGGATCATGGCCGGGGCCGGATCCGAAGGGCGGGCCCGGGCCGTGCGGCCGGGGCTCAGGGGACGACGACGACCTTCGTGCCGATCACCGCGAACGTCCACAGCGCGTCCCCGTCGGCCCGCTTCATGCGGACGCCGCCGGTCTTCTTCGCCGGGTCCGGCTCCGGCATCGAGCCGTCCACCGCCGCGCTGAAGCCGACCGCCACGTCCTGGGTCGTCGCGAACCGCACCACGTGCTCGATCCGCACCCCGTCCGAGCCGCGCACCGTGCCCGACCGCGAGGTCACCGCGTACGCGCCCGGCGGCGGGGACACCGTGCTCGGCATCACCGTGAACGTGCGGGTGGCCTTGCCGCTGCCGCTCACCAGCCACACCCGGCGGTCGGCGAGGCCGTACACGACCCGCTCCCCGGTGCCCGAGGCCGCGGGGACGGCGAGGGGGTCGCGCTCCGGCTGCTTCGGGCCGCCGCTCGGGGAGGTCGAGGGGGCCGCCGGGCTCGGGGCCTTCGGCTTGGCCGAGAGGTCCGAGGGGACGTTCGCCGAGGCCTGGTAGGCGAGGAAACAGACCGCGGCGACCGCCGCGGCCGTGAGCCCGGCCACGAATCCCGAGCTGCTCCGTGCCACCGTGCCCACCTCTCGTACGAATGTGTCGAAGGGTGACGGTAGCAGCCGCCGCCCCGGGGTTCGGGGCAGCGTGCCCGGGAGCCGTAGGCTGTTCGCGTGCTGTTGCTCGCCATGGATACCGCCACCCCCGCCGTCACCGTCGCCCTCCACGACGGCGAGGCCGTCGTCGCCTCGTCGAGCCGGGTCGACGCCCGCCGTCACGGGGAGCTGCTGCTGCCCGCCGTCGACCGGGTCCTCGCCGAGGCCGGACTGAAGCTCGACGCGGTCACCGGCGTCGTCGTCGGCGTCGGCCCCGGCCCGTACACCGGCCTGCGCGTCGGCCTCGTCACCGCCGCCGCCTTCTCGTCCGCGCTCGGCGTGCCCGTGCACGGCCTGTGCACCCTCGACGGCCTCGCGTACGCCTCCGGGATCGACGGGCCCTTCGCCGTCGCCACGGACGCGCGCCGCAAGGAGGTCTACTGGGCGCGGTACGACGACTCCCGCACCCGCGCGACCGACGCGGCCGTCGACCGGCCCGCCGACATCGCCGAAGCCCTCGCCGGGCTCCCGGTCGTCGGCGCGGGCGCCCGTCTCTACCCCGAGGCCTTCCCCGACGCCCGCGACCCCGAGCACCAGTCGGCCGCCGCGCTCGCCGCCCTCGCGGCGGAGAGGCTGAAGGCGGGGAACACCGAGGGCTTCCTCGACCCGCTGCCGATGTACCTGCGCCGCCCCGACGCCCAGGTGCCGAAGAACTACAAGGTGGTCACGCCCAAGTGACCGGCGGCGCGGAACTGCGCGAGATGCGCTGGTGGGACATCGAACCGGTGCTCGCCCTGGAGGACGAGCTGTTCCCCGAGGACGCCTGGTCGGCCGGGATGTTCTGGTCCGAGCTCGCGCACTCCCGGGGCCCGGGCGCCACCCGCCGGTACGTCGTCGCGGAGGACCCCGGCGGCCGGCTCGTCGGGTACGCCGGGCTCGCCGCCGCCGGCGGCCTCGGCGACGTGCAGACCATCGCCGTCTCCCGCGACCAGTGGGGCACCGGGCTCGGCGCCCGGCTCCTCACCGACCTGCTCCAGCACGCCACCGCCTTCGAGTGCGACGAGGTCCTGCTCGAAGTGCGCGTGGACAACACCCGGGCCCAGAAGCTCTACGAGCGCTTCGGCTTCGAGCCCATCGGTTTCCGGCGCGGCTACTACCAGCCCGGAAACGTCGACGCGCTCGTGATGCGACTGACCGTCCAAGGAACCGGAACCGATATCTGATGGCTGCTGACGAACCCCTGGTGCTCGGCATCGAGACCTCCTGCGACGAGACCGGCGTCGGCATCGTCCACGGGACCACCCTCCTCGCGGACGCGATCGCCTCCAGCGTCGACACCCACGCCCGCTTCGGCGGCGTCGTGCCCGAGATCGCCTCCCGCGCGCACCTGGAGGCGATGGTCCCGACGATCGAGCGCGCCCTGAAGACCGCCGGGGTCTCCGCGAAGGACCTCGACGGCATCGCCGTCACCGCCGGACCCGGCCTCGCGGGCGCGCTGCTCGTCGGCGTCTCGGCGGCCAAGGCGTACGCCTACGCCCTCGGCAAGCCGCTCTACGGCGTCAACCACCTGGCCTCGCACATCTGCGTCGACCAGCTGGAGCACGGCAGGCTGCCCGAGCCGACGATGGCCCTCCTGGTCTCCGGCGGGCACTCCTCGCTGCTGCTCTCCACCGACATCACCTCCGACGTGCGGCCGATGGGCGCCACCATCGACGACGCGGCCGGCGAGGCCTTCGACAAGATCGCCCGCGTGCTCGACCTCGGCTTCCCCGGCGGACCGGTCATCGACCGGCTCGCCAGGGAGGGCGACCCGAAGGCCATCGCCTTCCCGCGCGGCCTGAGCGGCGCCAAGGACCCGGCGTACGACTTCTCCTTCTCCGGGCTCAAGACCGCCGTGGCCCGCTGGATCGAGGCGAAGAGGGCGGCCGGCGAGGAGGTGCCGGTGCGGGACGTGGCCGCGTCCTTCCAGGAGGCGGTCGTGGACGTGCTCACCCGCAAGGCCGTCCGGGCCTGCAAGGACGAGGGCGTCGACCACCTGATGATCGGCGGCGGCGTGGCCGCGAACTCGCGGCTGCGCGCCCTCGCCCAGGAGCGCTGCGAGCGCGCCGGGATCCGGCTGCGGGTGCCCCGGCCGGGCCTGTGCACGGACAACGGCGCGATGGTCGCGGCCCTCGGCTCCGAGATGGTCTCCCGGGGCCGGGCCGCCTCCGACCTGGAGCTGTCGGCGGACTCCTCGCTGCCGGTGACGGACCCGCACGTGCCGGGCGCCCACGCGCACGGCCACTCCCACGACCACGATCACGTGCACGAGGTCAGCAAGGAGAACCTGTACTCGTGAGGCTCACCCTCATGTGGGAGGCGCGGGCCGCGCGGGGCCGGGGCCCCGAGCTCCTGGAGTGGGCCCGGGAACGGTCCCGGGTCCTCGCGTACGAGCCGGAGCGCCGGGAGGTCTTCCGCGCGCCCCAGGACCGGGTCCTCGTCCTCACCTGGTGGGAGGCGGAGGCGTTCGACGCGGAGCTGCCGGAGCTGCCCGAGCCGGACGCGGAGCTGATCACCCGGCCGGTCCACCGCTGGCGGTTCGAGGCGGTCGAGTAGCCGTACGGACGGATGTCCGATCGGTCACACGTGCGGCCGTCGGGCAACCTTTCGGGGCGTACGGGCATCTCCCGGCGCGTGAAGAAGACGATCGCGCTCCGGGCGGCGCTGACCGCCGCGGCCCTCCTGGTGACCGGCTGCACGGCGGAGCGCCCCGCCGCCCCCGCGCCCACCCCGGCCCCGCCGACGTCGTCCGCGCCCCGGCCCACCGCCGGGACCGGGGCCCCGGGCGCTCCGGCGGAGGCCGCCGCGTACCGCAAGTGGGGCCTGAAGCCCTTCGCGGCCCCGCCCGCGCCGCCGGCGGTGAAGCCGGTGGTCCGCAGGGCCGGTGAGCCGGTGCCGGTGATCAGCGACGTCCCCACCGACGAGAAGATCGTCTTCCTCACGATCGACGACGGGGCGGAGAAGGACCCCGAGTTCGTCACGATGATGAAGGAGCTCAAGGTCCCCTTCACCATGTTCCTGACCGACTCCGCCATCCGCACCGACTACGCCTACTTCTCCCCGCTCGTCGCCCAGGGCCACGGCGTCGCCAACCACACCCTCACCCACCCCAACCTGCGCACCCTCTCCCCGGAGGCCCAGCGCCGGGAGATCTGCGGCCAGCAGGAGAAGCTGAAGCAGCGGTACGGCACGGCCCCGCGCCTCTTCCGCCCGCCGTACGGCAACTGGAACGAGGCCACGCGCACGGCGGCCGGGACCTGCGGGGTGGACGCGATCGTGCTGTGGCGCGAGTCCATGCAGATCCAGAACATGCAGTACCAGCGCGGCGACCGGAAGCTCCACCCCGGCGACATCGTCCTCGCCCACTTCCGCGGCCCGTCCGAGCTCAAGGGCCGCACGATGACCGAGATGACGGCCACGATGCTCCGCCGCATCCAGGAGCAGGGCTTCACGGTGGCCCGGCTGGAGGACTACGTCTGAGGGCGAGGGCCCCTCGGGCGGCACCCCTAGAGTGTTGGGCATGTCCATGCGCGCCCCGCTGCCCCCGCCGCCTCCGCCCGCCGAGATCCGGAGCTGGCCCGACCGGGACGCGCGGATCGCCGACCGGGCGCGGGCGCTGGGCGAGTTGGGGCGGCGGCTGCTCGGCCCCGGGCGGCTCGCGATGTTCCTGGTGGCGTTCGGGCTGCTCCAGCTGGGATGGGGGCTGATCGGGGTGCTGCTCGTCTCGCTCGGCGATCCCCTCGACGTGATCAGCGTGTTCATCGTGCTCTTCGCGGCGGGGCTCGGCATCGGGGTGCTGGCCCCCGGGGTGTGGCTGACCGTGCGCGGGCTGCGGCGCGACCGGATCCTCCGGGAACGCCTCGTCCAGTGGGCGGCCCTCGACCGGCACGGCCCGACCGACGCCCGGCTGCGCGCCCCCGCCCTGAGCGCCTGCTGGCTGGTGCTGTCCTTCGTGATGTGCGCGGCCGGGCTCTGGGCGGGCTTCGCCGTCCCGGCGGGCACCACCCGGGACAACGGCGGCTACGGCCTCGTCGCCTACGGCATGGGCGTCGCCCTGATCCTCTGGACCACGGGCCTCACCGGCCTGCTGAAGGCCGTCGGCCACTACCGGTTCGCGGTGCGGCTCACCGCTCCCCGGCCGGCCGGGCGGGACGGCCGATCAGCATCGTCGGAGCACCCGCGACCCGAGTGAGCAGCACCGTCGCCGCGTTCGGGCCCTTCGGCTTCACCTTGCGCCGGATCTCCTCCGGTTCGACCGCCGAGCCCCGCTTCTTCACGGTCAGGGTGCCGACCTCCCGCTCCCGCAGCAGCGCCTTCAACCTCTTCAGGTTGAAGGGGAGTTCGTCGGTGATCTCGTACGCGGCGGCGTACGGGGTGGGGGCCAGGACGTCCGAGGTCACGTACGCGATCGTCTCGTCGATCAGACCGCCGTCCAGCTCCTCGGCCGCCTCCGCCACCAGGTGCGCGCGGATCACCGCGCCGTCCGGCTCGTACAGATAGCGTCCGACCGGCCGGACCGCCGGGTCGGGCAGTCCGCGCCCGGCGAGGGTCGCGCCGGAGGGCAGCAGCGTGGCCCGGCGCGCGCCCGGCTCCGTACCGAACCACAGCACGGCCTCCTTCACGTCCCCGCCGTCCGAGATCCACTCGGCCTCGGCCTCCGCCGGAACGGCCTCGTGCGGAATGCCCGGCGCCACCTTCAGGGCCGCGTGCGGGGCCTTCCGGGCCGCCTCGGCCGCCCAGGACAGCGGCGGCGAGTACGCCTCCGGGTCGAAGATCCTGCCCCGGCCGCCACGCCGCGCCGGGTCCACGAACACCGCGTCGTACGGGCTCGTGTCGATCTCCGTCACGTCCGCGCACCGCACCTCGATCAGGCCGGACAGGCCGAGCGCCTCGGCGTTGGCGCGGACCGCCTCGGCGGTCAGCGGGTCGCGGTCGACGGCGAGGACGGAGATCCCGGCGCGGGCCAGGGCGATCGCGTCGCCGCCGATCCCGGAGCACAGGTCCGCCACGCTGCCGACGCCCAGCGCCTTCATCCGGCCGGCCCGGTACGCGCCGACCGAGGCCCGGGTCGACTGCTCGACGCCGTTCGGCGTGAAGTACATCCGGTACGCGTCCTCCGCGCCGAACTTCGCCACCGCCCGCTGCCGCAGCCGCGCCTGGCCGAGCGCCGCCGTGACCAGCTCGGCGGGATGGTCGCGGCGCAGCCGGGAGGCGACCGCCAGCTCCCGGGCGGGGTCGTAGTCGCGCAGGGCGGCGAGGAGCGTCTGCCCCTCGGGGGCGAGCAGGGCGGCGAAGGAGGCGAGGTCGGTCACCCGTCCCATTCTGGCCCCTGTCCCGGTCCCCCGGTCCTGGCCCCTGTCCCGGCCCCCCGGTTCTGGGCCCTGTCCCGACCTCCGGGGAGCTGTGGGCCGGCCGGGGGACGGTGGGCCGGGTACGGCGGTGTCGCGGCCGGAAGGAGCCGCCGCGCTGACAGGATGCGGCGCCATGCAGCTTGTACGACAAAAGGAACAGAAGATGAGAAAAGGCGTGCACCGCTCCCGTCGGGCGTCCGGGGCGGCGCTCGTCGTCGCCGCCCTCGCCTCCGCCGCCGCGGCCTGCTCCGGCGCCGGCCCGGACCGCGCCGCACCGCCTTCCCCCGCCTCCGGCCAGCAGGCCCCGAAGCAGGGCGCCGCCGCGCCCGAACCGCAGGTCCGGAAGGCCGAGGAGCTGCGCGTCCGGAAGGCCGCCCGCGCGCTCGCCGCCAAGAAGTGGGGCCTCGCCAAGCCCCCGCTCGAAGCGCCGGCCCCGCCCGCCGTGAAGCCGAGGATCACCACCCGCAAGGGCTTCGAGACGAAGAGCGAGGGCATGCCGCCCGTCTTCACCACCGTGCCGACCAAGGAGAAGGTCGTCTTCCTGACGATCGACGACGGCTCGGAGAAGGACCCCGAGCTGCTGCGGATGATGGACGAGCTGAAGATCCCGTACAGCGCCTTCCTCAGCGACTACGTCGTCAGCGACGACTACGCCTACTTCTCCCGGATGCAGAAGTCGCAGAAGGGCGGGGTCGCCCTCCACAACCACACCCTGAACCACCGCTACCTGCCCGGACTCTCGTACAGCCGGCAGGAGCGCGAGATCTGCGGCATGCAGGACGTCATCGAGAAGAAGTACGGCAAGCGGCCCGAACTCTTCCGCCCGCCGTACGGCAACTACAACGACGACACCCTGCGCGCGGCCAAGTCCTGCGGCGTCAAGGCCGTCCCGCTGTGGGCCGCCGAGGCCTTCCCCGACCGCATGGAGTGGCGCGAGTGGGATCGGGACCTGCACCCCGGCGACATCGTCCTCACCCACTTCCGGGGCGAGGAGGACTGGAAGGGCAGCATGGCCGACATGGTCCGCCATGTGATGAACGTGATCACGGCCAAGGGCTACGCGGTCGCGAAGCTCGAGGACTACGTGTGAGACCCGGGAGGCGCGGGCGGCGGCGGGCCGCCGCCCTGGCCCTGGCCGGAACGCTGCTCGTCCTCCCGGCCCTCGCCGGCTGCGCCTCCTCGGCCGACCCGGTCGACTCGATCGAACGGCTCGGCCGGAGGGCTGCGGAGGGGGTGGGGTCCCGGGCGTCGGCGCCACCGGCGGAAAGGGCGACGGGGGAGCGGGAGCGGGTCGGACGGGGCACGGTGGAGGGAGGGCCGGCCGAACGGGAGCGGGTCGGACGGGCCACGGTGGAGGGAAGGCCGGTCGAACGGGCGGGCGTACGGACCGCGGACCGGGAAGGGAGACGCTGCCGGAAGGCCCCGGAACCCCGTACAACCGCGCCCCCGGTCACGCCACGGAGCGATGAATTGGCACTCCGCTTGACCGAGTGCTAATCGCGGTCATAGTCTCGGCTCTGGCACTCCCCACCGGAGAGTGCCAACACAGCGACGGGCAGGTCCGGCACCCGCGACGACGGATCCACCTGGTTCGCCACCTCAGACAGTCAACCCCGTGATCTCCGAAGGGGGAGGTCGGATCGTGACGACCACCAGCTCCAAGGTTGCCATCAAGCCGCTCGAGGACCGCATCGTGGTCCAGCCGCTCGACGCCGAGCAGACCACCGCCTCTGGCCTGGTCATCCCGGACACCGCCAAGGAGAAGCCCCAGGAGGGCGTCGTCCTGGCCGTGGGCCCGGGCCGCTTCGAGAACGGCGAGCGCCTGCCGCTCGACGTCAAGACCGGCGACGTCGTGCTCTACAGCAAGTACGGCGGCACCGAGGTGAAGTACAACGGCGAGGAGTACCTCGTCCTCTCGGCCCGCGACGTGCTCGCGATCGTCGAGAAGTAAGTCACCCCAGGCCAGAAGGCTTTGAGCTGCGCCCCGAGGCCCCATTCCTGGGCGCCCCGGGGCGCCGTTCGTTCCACCAGAATTCCGAGAGGGCTGAACCGCTCCCATGGCGAAGATCCTGAAGTTCGACGAGGACGCCCGTCGCGCCCTTGAGCGCGGCGTCAACAAGCTTGCCGACACGGTGAAGGTGACGATCGGCCCCAAGGGCCGCAACGTCGTCATCGACAAGAAGTTCGGCGCCCCCACCATCACCAACGACGGTGTCACGATCGCCCGCGAGGTCGAGATCGAGGACCCGTACGAGAACCTCGGCGCCCAGCTGGTGAAGGAGGTGGCGACCAAGACCAACGACATCGCGGGTGACGGCACCACCACCGCCACCGTGCTCGCCCAGGCCCTGGTCCGCGAGGGTCTGCGCAACGTCGCCGCCGGCGCCTCCCCGGCCGCCCTGAAGAAGGGCATCGACGCCGCCGTCAAGGCCGTGTCCGAGGAGCTCCTCGCCACCGCGCGCCCGATCGAGGACAAGTCCGACATCGCTGCCGTCGCCGCGCTCTCCGCGCAGGACCAGCAGGTCGGCGAGCTCATCGCCGAGGCGATGGACAAGGTCGGCAAGGACGGCGTCATCACCGTCGAGGAGTCCAACACCTTCGGCCTGGAGCTCGACTTCACCGAGGGCATGGCCTTCGACAAGGGCTACCTGTCCCCGTACATGGTGACCGACCAGGAGCGCATGGAGGCCGTCCTCGACGACCCGTACATCCTGATCAACCAGGGCAAGATCTCCTCGATCCAGGACCTGCTGCCCATCCTGGAGAAGGTCATCCAGGCCGGCGCCGGCAAGCCGCTCCTGATCATCGCCGAGGACGTCGAGGGCGAGGCCCTGTCGACCCTGGTCGTGAACAAGATCCGCGGCACCTTCAACGCCGTGGCCGTCAAGGCCCCCGGCTTCGGCGACCGCCGCAAGGCCATGCTCGGCGACATCGCCACCCTCACCGGTGCGACCGTCATCGCCGAGGAGGTCGGCCTCAAGCTCGACCAGGCCGGCCTGGACGTGCTCGGCACCGCCCGCCGCGTCACCATCACCAAGGACGACACCACCATCGTCGACGGTGGCGGCGACTCGTCCGAGGTGCAGGGCCGCGTCAACCAGATCAAGGCCGAGATCGAGTCCACGGACTCCGACTGGGACCGCGAGAAGCTCCAGGAGCGCCTCGCGAAGCTGGCCGGCGGCGTGTGCGTGATCAAGGTCGGCGCCGCCACCGAGGTGGAGCTGAAGGAGAAGAAGCACCGTCTGGAGGACGCCATCTCCGCGACCCGCGCCGCGGTCGAGGAGGGCATCGTCTCCGGTGGTGGCTCCGCGCTCGTCCACGCCGTCAAGGTCCTGGAGGGCAACCTCGACAAGACCGGCGACGAGGCCACGGGTGTCGCGGTCGTCCGCCGCGCCGCCGTCGAGCCGCTGCGCTGGATCGCCGAGAACGCCGGTCTCGAGGGCTACGTCATCACCTCGAAGGTGGCGGAGCTCGACAAGGGCCAGGGCTTCAACGCCGCGACCGGCGAGTACGGCGACCTGGTCAAGGCCGGCGTCATCGACCCGGTGAAGGTGACGCGCTCCGCCCTGGAGAACGCCGCCTCGATCGCCTCCCTCCTCCTCACCACCGAGACCCTCGTGGTGGAGAAGAAGGAAGAGGAGCCGGCGGACCACGGCCACGGCCACGGTCACGGCCACTCGCACTGAGGCCGGTAGCTGAGCACCGAGGCCCGGTGCCCCCGTCGCGGGGGCACCGGGCCTCGGCGTTTCTCCTCGCTCCTCGACCGCTCCTCGGCGTTCCCCCTACCCCTTACTCCTCCACCGCTCCGAGCCGCTCCATCAGCCCGAGCATGTCGTACTGCCACCAGTCCTCGACGACCTTGCCGTCCTCCCGGAACCGCTGGATCAGCGTCCCGGTCATCCGGACGTCGATGCCGGTGGGCTGGAGGCCCATGAAGTCGCCGGTGTGGGTGGCGTCGCAGGTCCAGCGGGTGCAGACGCGGTCGCCCTCGGCGATCTGGTCCTCGACGGCGAAGGTGAAGTCGAACCCCTGCCGCCACATCCCGATCCCGCGGCGGATCGCGTCCATGCCGAGGGAGTCCTGCACGTCGGAGGGGTCGTGGCTGTGGCACCCCTCGGCGATCACCTCGTCCAGCGGCGGAAGCTCCCCCGGCGTGCCGATCAGCTCCAGGAACCGGCGTGCGGCGGCCTTGTACATCTGCTCGTCCCGCACGACGTCCAGGTCCGTGAAGGTCGGCATCCCGTCGCAGAGCGCGACCATCTCGTGGAAGAGCCGGTCGGTCTCGGGGAGGTGGGAGTTCCGCATCGCCACGTCGTACGAGGGGAACTCGACGATCTCCATGAAGTGGGCCCCGTCGGACCGGTCCTTCCCGAGGATGCTGTGGGTGGCCGTCCGCTTCCCCTTGGTCTGCTCGGCCCACCGGTCCATGAGCCGGTTCATCTCGTCGAAGCGGCTCGTCCTGCAGTCGATGATCTGCATGAAGGTCATGACGCCTCCCGGGGCGGCAGGGACGTTTCCAGTCTAGGTTCGGTAAGCGCCGGGCGCCCTGGCAGCATGGGGGCCATGGAGCGGGGGATCGACGTCGACAACGAGGCGGGCGTCGTCGTCATAGGCGACGGCAACGATGTTGTGCTCGGCACGGGCGCGGCGGTCCGCTCGGCGTACCGGGAGCAGGTCCGCCGGATCGCCCCGCCGGAACTCGTCGGCCGGGAGGAGGAGCTGGCGGAACTGGCGGAGTTCTGCCGCACGGGGACCGGGTACCGGTGGTGGCGGGCGGACGCGTGGGCGGGCAAGACGGCGCTGATGGCCTCGTTCGCGCTCGCCCCGCCCCCGGGCGTGCGGATCGTCCCCTTCTTCGTCACGGCCCGGCTCGGCGCGCAGAACGACGTGGTCGCGTACGTGGACGTGGTCCTGGAGCAGCTCGCGGAACTGGCGGGCGAGGGCCTCCCGGCCCTGCTGACCGCCGCGACCCGCGAGGCCCATCTGCTGCGCCTGTACGCCTCCGCCGCCGAGGCCTGCGCGGCGCGCGGCGAGCGCCTGGTGCTCCTCGTGGACGGCCTGGACGAGGACCGGGGCGTGACGACGGGCCCGGACGCCCACTCGATCGCGGCGCTCCTGCCGTACGGCGCGCTCGACCTCCCGGTCGTCGTCTCCGGCCGCCTCAACCCGCCCCTCCCGCCGGACGTCCCCGGGAACCACCCGCTCAGGGACCCGTCGATCGTCCGCCTCCTGGAGTCCTCCCCGAAGGCCCGGGCGATCCGGTCGGAGGCGGAACGGGAACTGAAGCACTTCGTGGAGGGCGGCGGCCTCCCGTACGAACTCCTCGGACTGCTCACGGCGGCGGGCGGCGGCCTGACGGCGGACGACCTGGCGGAACTGACGGGCGAGATCCCGTACCGGGTGAGGGACGTCCTGCGGACGGGGCCGGGGAGGACGTTCGGGCTGCGGGGGGAGGCGTATCTGCTGGCGCACGAGGAGTTGGTCACCGGGGCGCGGGAGATGCTGGGCGCGCGTGAACTCGGCCGGTGGCGCGCGGGGTTGCACGACTGGGCGGAGTCCTGGAGCGAGCGGGGCTGGCCGGACGGGACGCCGGAGTACCTGCTGCACGGGTACGTGCCGATGCTCCGGGCCACCGGGGACGTGGACAGGGCGATCGCCTGCGCACTGGACGTCGTACGGCACGACCGGCTGCTCGTCGCGACCGGCGGGGACGGCGCCGCGCTGACCGAGGTCCGGGCGGCGGAGACGCTGGTGGCGGCCCGGGGCGACCGCCCGGACCTGGTGGCCACGCTGCTGCGGCTCGCGATCCGGCGGGACGGCCTCGAACTGCGCGGCGGACTCGTCCCGCCCGAGGTGGCGGCGGGATGGGCCGCCGTCGGAGAGCCGGACCGCGGGCTCGCCCTCGCACGGGGGGTCGGCGCCCCGCGTGTGGTCAGGGCGCTGTGTACGGTCGCCGAGCGCCTCCTGGCGCGGGGCGACCGGGCCGCCGCCGAGGAGATCGCCGCCGAGGCGGAGGCCCGGGCCCAGGACTCCGGAGACCTCTTCGCACGGGACGACGCGACCGCACGGACCGCGCGGCTGCTGCTCGCGCTGGACGCTCCGGAGCGGGCCGAGCGGCAGATCCGGCGGATCACGGACGAGAACGAGCGTGCCCCGCTCCTGCGGGGGCTGGTGGCGGAGTACGGGAAGGGCGGTGCGTACGAGAGGGCGCTCCGGGCCGCGGCCGAGGAGTCGCACGAGTACCCGCGGGCGCTCGCCAGGGCGGAGACGGTCGGGGACCTGGTCCGTGCGGGCCGGGTCGAGGAGGCGGAGCGAGCGGTGAGGGAGCCGGAGTCGAACCGGGCCGTTCGGGCCTTCGTACTGATCCGCGCCTCGGCCGACCTGGACCGGGCGGGACACCCGGAGAGGGGCGCCGCGACCCTGGCGGAAGGGCTCCGCGAATGGGAGGAGATCCGTCAGGAGGGGGCGGTGAGCCTGGGGCGCGAGCTGAGGGAAGCCCTGGTGGCCGTCGGCGAGTTCGACCGCGCCCGCCGGCCGCACCACGATCCGGTCCTGAGCCGCGACGCGAGCGGCTATGCCGTGGCCCTGGCCCGTCAGGGGGAGTGGGAGCGGGCCTGGGACGTCGTCGACGAACTGCCCGGGGGCCGGGAGCAGGTGATGAACGACTTCGCGCGTGTCCTGGCCGACGCCGGGGACCTCGACGGCGCGGAGGAGGCGGACCGGGAGGCGCCCGGGTACGTCCACGACCTCTGGGAGACCATCGCGACGGGCCGTCTCGCCCGGGACGAGACGGATGCCGTCGAGGCGATCGCGGGCAGGCTGACGGGCAGCGCCCGCGGTTTCGAGCTGATCGGCGAACTCGTCGCGCGGATGGTCGCGGCCGGCCGGGTCGAGCAGGCCCGGGCGGTGGTGGCGCGGATGAGCGGCCCCGAGCACGAGCTGCGGCTCAGCGCTCCACTGATCGGCAGAGCGGCGGAGGCCCTGCACGACGCGGGGCACACCGCGGAGGCGCGGGAACTGCTCGGACGGGCCGAGGAGCGGAGTCGCAGGCCCTCCCGGAGCGACACGGTGCGGCGGCTCGCACGGATCGCCAGGGCGTTGGCACCGACGGAACTGCGGGAGCGGGCGAGGCTTCTGCTCGACGCCGTGGACCCGCACGAGGACCGCTACCACCGCAGCGTGACCCGGGCCCTGCTCGCGGTCGGGGAGCCGGTCCGGGCCCTCGAACACGCCTTGGTCGTGGACGAGTTCGACCAGCTCTTCCTGGTCGCCGAAGTCGTCGGGGGCCTGGTCGCCGCAGGTGAGCGCGACGTCGTGGAGCGGGTGCTCCGGGAGCGGGGTCACTACCAGGAGGACGTCATGGCCGCGGCGCGGGCGCACCTCGACGCGGGCGCGGTCGACACGGCCGCCGCGTACGCACTGCGGCTCGACCTCGACGTCGACGTCGCCGGGGTGCGCGCGGAGGTGGCCGAGGCCCTGGGGCGGCTGGGGCGCCGGGCGGAGGCGGACCGGTGGCTGGACGAGGCCGTGGAAGCGGCCTGGCCCCGGGTCGCGACCACCGCCGTCATGCTGCCGAGCGTGGTCCGCGCCCAGCTCGCCCTCGGACGGCGGGACGAGGCGCACGCCCTCCTGCGGAAGGCCACCTGGGCTTGGACGCACCATTACGGGCGGCTCCAGCCCGAGCATCTGCTCCGGGCGTGGGTCCTGTTCGGCGCGTACGACTCCGCCGTGGAGCTGGCCCTGTCCCTGCCCCGTGGCACCACCGACCGGGCGCTGAGCCTCCTCGCCGTGGACCTCGCCCGGGCGGGACGGTTCGAGCAGGCCGAGACCGTGCTGGCCGGGCTGCACCATCTGGGGCCGGGGTGCGCCGAGGGGTACACGGTTCTCGCCGTCGAGCACCCGGACCCCGCCGAGGCCCGTCGCCTCACCGGGCTCGCCCTGTCTCTCGGCCCCTGGTACGACGCCCTGCCGGCGGTGCTCGCGACCGCGCCGGACGCCGTGGACCTGGTCCTCGCCGAGGCCGACCGCCTGCGCAGAGCGCTGGAGGTCTGAGCGGAGGCCCGGCGGTTAAGCCGACCGCGTCAGGTCCGACGCCCGCACCTCCTCCACGAACCCCTCCCCCCGCACGTAACGCTCCACCTCCCCCACCGCCTGCTCCGCCATCCGGTGCAGCTCGTTGCCGAGCGAGCCCGCCACGTGCGGGGTGAGGAGGACGTTCGGGAGGGTGTACAGGGGGGAGCCCGGGGGCGGGAGCTCCGGGTCCGTGACGTCGAGGATCGCGTGGAGGCGGCCCGTCAGGAGGTGGGGGAGGAGAGCGGACTCGTCCACCAGGGAGCCCCGGGACGTGTTGATCAGGGTCGTTCCGTCCGGCATCGCCGCGAGCTGCGCCGCGCCGATCATGCGGTACGTGGACGGGAGTTGCGGCGCGTGGACCGAGACGACCGTGCTGCGGGCGCAGAGTTCGTCCAGGGAGACCAGTTCCGTGCCCGGGGGCGGGGTCTCGACGTACGGGTCGTACAGGAGGATCTCGAAGTCGAAGGGGTGCAGGAGGTCGATCACCCTCCGGCCGATGCGGGAGGCGCCGACGATGCCGACCGTGCGGCGGTGGTTGCCCCAGCCGGTGGACTCCTCCAGCCAGGCGTGGTCGGTGCGCAGTTCGGCGTACCGCTGGGCCGAGCGCAGGACCCGCTTCCCGGCGAAGAGGATCGCGGCGAGCGTGTACTCGGCGACCGGCAGCGCGTTGGCGGCGGCGGCCGACGTGACCCGCAGGCCCCGTTCCCAGCAGGCGTCGGTGACGTGGTGCTTGACCGAGCCGGCCGCGTGGACGACGGCCCGCAGCCGGGGCGCCCGGTCCAGGACCTCGGCGGTGAGCGGGGTCGCGCCCCAGCAGGTCAGGAGGAGTTCGGCCTCCGCGAGGGCGGCGGCCGTCCGCGCGTCCGGGGCCGTCAGGTCATGGGCGACCAGGTGCGGATCGGTGCGGGTCAGGGCCGCGAGGCGGGCGCGGTGCGCCCCGGTGAACAGGCGGTCGTCGACGCCCGGGCCCATCGCGAGGAGCAGGGCGGGGCGGTTGTCAGTGGTGGGGTGCATCGTGGGAGCGGGCCTTCCTCACTTGACGCTGCCGGCCGTCAGACCGGCCTTCCAGTGGCGCTGGAGGGAGACGAAGGCGATGACGAGGGGGACGACGGCGAGCAGGGAGCCGGTGACGACGAGGGGGTAGTAGTCGGGTTCGGCGTGGGCGTTGCTGTTCCACGCGTACAGGCCGAGGCTCAGCGGGTACAGCTTCTGGTCGGACAGCATCACCAGAGGGAGGAAGAAGTTGTTCCAGACGGCGGTGAACTGGAAGAGGAAGACGGTCACGAAGCCGGGCATGACCATGCGCAGACCGATCGACCAGAAGACGCGCAGCTCGCCCGCCCCGTCGATGCGGGCGGCCTCCAGGGCCTCGTCGGGGACGTAGCCGGCGCAGAAGACCCGGGAGAGGTAGACGCCGAAGGGGTTGACGAGGACGGGGAGCAGGACGGCCCAGTAGGTGTTGACGATCCCGATCTCGCTGGCCAGGAGGTACATCGGCAGGGCGAGCGCGGTGGTGGGGACGAGCACGCCGAGCAGGACGAGGCCGAAGAGCTTCTCCTTGCCCCGGAAGTCGTGGACGTGGAAGGCGTATCCGGCGGCGACGCTGACGAAGGAGCAGGCGAGGGCGCCGACTCCGGCGTAGAGGAGGCTGTTCAGGTACCAGTGGAAGTAGATGCCGTCGTTGTACTCGGCGAGCCGGGAGAGGTTGCCGCCGAGGTCGAAGCCCTCGAAGGAGAAGGCGTTTCCGGCGAGCAGGCCGCCGGCGTCCTTGGTGGCGGCGGTCAGCAGCCAGACGAGCGGGAAGAGCATGTAGACGGTGGCGAGGACGAGGGCGCCGTTGACGGCGGCCTGGGAGAGCCAGACGGAGCCGGAGCGGGGTCGGCCGGTCATGCGGTGCGCTCCTTCCCCGCCTTGCGGCGGCCGGTCAGGCGCGTCACCGCAAAGGAGAGCAGCGCGGCCGTCAGGGCGAGGAGCACGGAGGCCGCCGCGGCGAGCCCGTAGTCGTTGCGGTCGAAGGCCGCGGTGTAGGCGTACATGTTGGGCGTCCAGGTGGAGGTGACGGCGGAGCCGGTGCCCTTGCTGAGGATGAGCGGTTCGGTGAAGAGCTGGAGGGAGCCGATGACGGTGAAGAGGCCGACCATCGCGAGCGAGGCCCTGACGAGCGGGACCTTGACGGAGAAGGCGATGCGCCAGGCCCCCGCCCCGTCGACGGTGGCCGCTTCGAGGACGGAGCGGTCGATGGCCTGGAGGGCCGCGTAGAAGATCACCATGTTGTAGCCGAGCCACTCCCACAGGGCGATGTTCACGACGGAGGGCAGGGCGCCCTCGGGGGAGAAGAAGTCGAAGCCGAGCCCTCCCGCCTCCATGGCCTTCACGACCGGGCTGAGCTGGGGCGTGTAGAGGTAGACCCAGATCAGGGCGGCGATGATGCCGGGCACGGCGTGCGGCAGGAACAGCGCGAGCTGGAAGAAGCGGCGGGCGCGGGCGAGCGCCGAGTCGAGCAGCAGGGCGAGGCCGAGGGCCCCGGCGAGCAGCAGCGGGATGTAGAGCAGGCAGTAGCCGAGCAGGACGCCGAAGCCCTCGCGGAAGGCCCGGTCACCCAGCGCCGCCGTGTAGTTGTCGAGGCCGGTGAAGACGGTCTCGGCGCCGCCGAAGCCCAGTCCGGACTGCTTCTCGGTGAAGAGGCTGAGCCAGACCGCGTAGCCGATCGGCACCACCATCACCGCGGTGAACAGCAGGAAGAAGGGGGTCAGCAGGATCGCGGCGGCGCGGGTGCGGGCCTTCACGCGGATCAGCCCTCGACCTTCAGGCCGCGCTTGGTGAGTTCGGCGACGGTGGCGTCGTGGCCGGCCCTCACGGCGTCGGCGAGGGTCGGGCCGCCCGGGGCGACCGCGCCGAACCGGTCCTTGATGGCGGTGTTGGTGGTGCCGGTGGTCGGGCCCCAGGCCCAGTTGGGGTTGATGGAGGCGCCGGCGGTCTCGAAGAGGGCGTAGATGTCCTGGCCGCCGTAGTAGCCGGCGTCGAAGGCCTTCTTGGCGACCGGGCGCAGGGCCGCGGCGGCGGGGAAGGCGGAGGAGGTGCCGGAGGCGATGCGGGCCTTCACGCCCTCCTCGGTGGTGGACATCCACTCGGCGAAGGCGACGGCCGCGGCCTTCTTCTTGCTGTCCTTGGTCACGGCGAAGGAGGTGCCGCCGAGCATGCCGGCGGCGGGCTTGCCGTCCCAGCTGGGGACCGGGGCGACGGCCCACTTGCCGCTCTGCTCGGGCAGGGTGCCCTTGAGGACGCCCGCGCCCCAGGAGGCGCCGAGGTAGCCGAGGGTGGTGCCGTTCTTGAGGGAGCCGACCCACTCGGGGGAGAACGAGGCGTTCTTGTGGACGAGTCCGGCGTCGAGGAGCCCCTGCCAGTAGGCGGTGACCTTGGTGGTGGCCGGGTCGGTGGTGTTCACCTTCCAGGTGTCGTCCTCGGCCTTGAACCACTGGGCGCCGGCCTGCCAGGCCATGGCCTCGAAGGTGGTCGGGTCGTCCGGGAAGAAGGTGGCGATGCGGGCCTTGGCGTCGGCCTTCTTCACCTGCTCGGCGGCCTTCTTGAAGTCGTCCCAGGTGGCGGGTACCTGGACCTTGTACTTCTCGAAGAGGTCCTTGCGGTAGAAGAAGGCCTGCGGGGAGGCGTCGAAGGGGACGGCCCAGCTCCTGCCGCCGAGGGTGGTGAGCTCGACGCTCTGCGGGAGCAGCTTCGCCCGGTCGGCCTCGGTGAACTCGCCGCCGATGTCCTGGAGGGCGCCGGAGCTCACGAACTCGGGGAGCGAGGAGTACTCGATGGAGACGAGGTCGGGGGCGTTGCCGGCCTTCACGGCGTTGGAGATCTTGGCGTAGCCGCCGGCGGTGCCGGAGGGGATCTCCTCGAACGTCACCTTGACGTCGGTGTGGGAGGCGTTGAAGGCGTCCACGACGTCCTTGGTGCCCTTGGCCCAGCCCCAGAAGGTGATGGTCACGGGCCCGTTCGGCTTGTTCGCGGTGTCGTCACCGCCGCCGCCGCAGGCCGTGAGGACGGCGAGGGCGGTGGCGGTGCCGGCTATGACGCGGGTCGTTCTGCTCCGGAAGGGGGTCACGGCATGGCTCCTGGGGGCGGGACGGCTGGGAGGTTGTGGCCGTGATCCTGTGACCGTTCATGACCGAAGTCAAGAGCGAAAGATTGATTGATCGAAAAAAGAACAGATCGATCAGCGCGCTCCCTTACGGGCGGAAGGCCGGCGCCGGGGCCCCGCACGAGGACCGCACCCGGAGCCACGGCAGCAGGCTCAGATGGCGCCGCGCCGCCGTCTCCGCCTCTCCGGGGCCTTCCCCGGAACCCTCCCCGGCCCCCTCCGTGAGTCGCTCCACAAGCAGCTCCGTCGCGTGCCGCCCCACCTGCCGCTTGGGCGGGGCGACCGCCGTCAGCGGGATGTCGGCGAGCGCGGCGACCTCGTCGTCGTACGCGATCAGGGCCAGGTCCCGCGGCACCCTGACGCCCAGTTCGGCCAGGCGCCGCGCGATCTCGATGGCGTCCACGTCGTTGTGGACCAGGGCCGCGCTCGCCAGGCCGGAGCCGACGGCCTCGTGCAGCGCCCGCACCGCCCGCTCGAACCCCTCCGGATCCGCCTCCGCCGGTACGGAGTCGATGACCGGCCGCGGCTCCGCCAGGCCCAGCGTGCCCAGGGCCTCGGCGTACCCGGCGCGCACCGCGAGCGCCGTCGGGGAGTCCCGGCGGGCGACGAGCAGCGGCGTCGCGTGGCCCAGGGAGAGCAGGTGGCGCAGGGCGAGCAGGACGCCGTGGGCGTGGTCGGAGGCCACCCGGTCCAGGCCGTCGAGCGGACTGCCGGGCTCGGCGCGCCGCTCCAGGAGCACGGCCGGCACGGGCAGTTCGGCCGGCCAGTCCCCGTACGCGGGCCGGTCCTCGGGGCCCCGCCAGCCGGGCGCGACCAGGACGCCCTCGGCGCCCGCCGCGAGCAGCCCCTCCACGCGGGCGCGGTCCTCCTCCGGGCGGTAGTCCGAGACGCGCAGCACGAGCCGGGCCCCGGCGCGGGCAGCCGCCTCGTGCGCGCCCCGGATGACCTCGGCGAAGTAGTACGTGGCGGAGGGCACGAGCAGTCCGAGGACCAGGCCCTCGCCGGGCCGGCCGGCCCCCGGCGTGCCCTGCCGCTCCGGCCAGGACACCTGGCCGTGCACCCGGTCGAGCAGGCCCCGGCCGGCCAGGAGCTCGACGTCCCGGCGGGCGGTGACGGGGGAGACCCCGAGCCGCTCGGCGAGCTCGGCGACGCGGGCGGTGCCGCGCTCGCGCACCAGGGCCAGCAGTCGGTCGTGTCGTTCGGCAGCACTCTCGCGCACGGCGCGGTTCCCCCTCGCGGTGGTGGTGGTCCCCCGAGTCTAGTTCAGAATGATCGAACGGAGGGAGTTTCGATCATTCGCTCGTGAAGTCTTGACGTTCGATCGTGTCCTGTCCAGGATTCCCGGCGACGCAGACGTCACCACCGGGGCCCCAGGGCGCCGCCGGAACCGCCCAGGGAGCAGCATGCCCACGCCGCCCGAGAACCGCGAACCCGGCGTGCGCGTGCCGCCCGGGGGCCGTGAACCCGCCTTGCGCGTGCCGCCCGGGGGCCGTGAACCCGCCTTGTTCGTGCCGTCCGGAGGCTGTGAATCCCTCCCCACACCGTCCGGAGCCCGCGAACCCGGCGCGCCCACGCCGTCCGGGCGCCGTGCACCCGCCCCGCCCACGCCGCCCGAGAACCGCGCGCTCAGCCCCTACACCGGCTGGACCCGGGCCCACTGGGAGGCCGCTGCCGACCGGCTCCTCTTCGACGTGCGCCCCTTCGCCTCGCCCCGGCACGGACTGATCGACCTCCCCGGGCCCCGTCCGAGCTGGTCGGGCACCCGCTCCGACGGTCTGGAGGGCTGGGCCCGCACCTTCCTCCTCGCCGCCCTCCGCGTCGCGGGCGCGCACGGCGAGGACCCCCACGGCCACCTCGACCGGTACGCCCGGGGACTCGCCGCCGGGACGGAGGAGCCGGGCCGGGAGGACGCCGAGTCCTGGCCCCTCATGGCCGGCACCCGCCAGGCGGTCGTCGAGTCCGCCTCCGTCGCCCTCGGTCTGCGCCTCACCCGCCCCTGGCTCTGGGACCGGCTCGACGACCGCGTCCGCGCACGGGTCGTGGACTGGCTGCTGCCCGCCCTCGGCCCGTCCCCGGTCGACAACAACTGGTGGCTCTTCGGCCTCACCGTCGCCGGATTCCTCCGGGACGCCGGGATCGAGACCGACCGCGCCGCCGCCACGATCGACCGCTCCCTCGCCCGCGTCGAGGACTGGTACCTCGGCGACGGCTGGTACAGCGACGGCGACAACCGCGCCTTCGACCACTACAACGCCTGGGCCCTGCACTTCTACCCCGTGCTCCACGCCCACCTGTCCGGCGACCGCGCCCTCCTCGACCGGTACGGGCCCCGGCTCCGCGCCCACCTGGACGACCACGTCCACCTCTTCGACGCGAACGGCGCCCCCGTCCCGTACGGGCGCTCCCTGATCTACCGCTTCGCCGCGGCCGCCGCCCCCTGGCTCGGCGCCCTCACCGGCCACACCCCGCTCGCCCCCGGCGCCACCCGCCGCCTCGCCTCCGGGACCCTGCGGTACTTCCTCGACCGGGGCGCCACCGACGGACGCGGGCTCCTCACCCTCGGCTGGCACGGCCCGTACCCGCCGCTCGTCCAGGAGTACTCGGGTCCGGGCTCCCCCTACTGGGCGTCCAAGGGCTTCCTCGGCCTCCTCCTGCC
Source organism: Streptomyces sp. NPDC055632 (assembly GCF_053618675.1). Lineage (NCBI taxonomy): Bacteria > Bacillati > Actinomycetota > Actinomycetes > Kitasatosporales > Streptomycetaceae > Streptomyces > Streptomyces sp. NPDC055632. The sequence goes on from NZ_JBSHHY010000003.1 coordinate 108,694, forward strand.
CGCCGGGCACCCGGTCTGGACCGACCCCGAGGAACCCCTGCCCGCCGAACGCGCCGACACCGTCCGCGCCTTCGCCCCCGCCGGGCTGCTCGTCCAGACCACCGCCGCCGACGGGCTCGTACGCCTCCACAACCACGGCAGCAACCACGTGCACAGCCGCGAGGGCGGCGAGGACGACCCCGGCTACGCCCGCCAGGCCTACTCGACCCGTACGGGACCCACCACCGGGTCCGCCCCGGCCGACAACCACTTCGCGCTGCTCGACGCCGGGGGCCGGGCCACCACCCGGGGGCCCGCCGTCCCCGCCGGAACCGGTCCCGGCTGGGCCGCCTCCCTGCACGTCCCGCGCCCCGGCGTCCGGATCCTCTCCGCGACCCTCGCCCACGGCGCCGCCGAACTCCGCGCCCACCTCGTCCTCGGCGCCCCGGAGGGGACGCCCGTACGGCAGACCGGCTGGGCCACCACGCCCGACGGGCCGCGCGCCCGGCTCGACCCGGTCCACGGACACCCGCCGGAGGACCCGGCCGCCGCGCTCCCCGTGGGGGAGACCCTTCAGGGGCCGGGCGGCCGCGTCCTCGCCCTGTACGGCACCACGCGCGGCCCGGCCGCCCTCTTCGCGTCCCTCGCCTCGCTCACCGCGGAGTCCGACCCGGCCCCCGGCGCCGACCTCGCGCGCGTACGGGTCGACGGCCACGTCCTCCACGTGACCTGGCGGGACGGCACCACCGCGCGCCTGGACCTCGACGCCCTGCTGTGACCGGGGACCGGGAACCGTCTACTTCGGGCCGTACTTCCGTCCCGCCCTGGAGGAGACCCCGCCGAGCAGACCGCGCGGCGCCAGCTTCACCACGCCCATCAGGGCCTTGTAGCGGGGGTCCGGGATCGACAGCGTCTTCCCCCGGTCCAGGTCGGACAGGGCCGACGCCACCAGCTTGTCCGCGTCGAGCCACATCCAGCCCGGGATGTTGTCCGTGCCCATCCCGGCCCGCTCGTGGAACTCGGTCCGCACGAAGCCGGGGCAGAGCGCCATCAGCCGCACCCCGGTGCCCGCCAGGTCCCGCGCCGCGCCCTGGGTGAACTGCACGACCCACGCCTTCGACGCGCCGTACGTGCCCCGGGGAACGAAGGCCGCCACCGAGGCCACGTTCACCACCCCGCCCCGGCGCCGCTCCTTCATCGAGGCGGCGGCGGCCGAGGTCAGCCGCAGCACGGCCTCGCAGTGCACCGTGAGCATCTTCAGCTCGTCGGCCATGGAGACTTCGAGGAAGCGGCCCTTGTTGCCGAAGCCGGCGTTGTTCACGAGCAGGTCCACCGGCCGCCTCGGGTCCGAGAGCCGCGCCTCGACGGCGGCGATCCCCTTCTCCTCGGAGAGGTCCGCCGCGAGCACCTCGGCCTCCACCCCGTGCCGGTCGTGCAGCTCGGTCGCCTGCTCCCGGAGCCGCTTCACGTCCCGGGCCACGAGCACGACGTCGTGGCCGTCGGCCGCGAGCCTCCGGGCGAAGGCGGCCCCGATGCCCGCGGTGGCCCCCGTAATCAGTGCAGTCGTCATACGGGCACGTTAGTGCCCCGGCCGGGCCGGGGGACCGGCGCTATGCCCCGGCGCACTCCTCCGCGTGCCTGTCTGCGGACTCCTCCGCGGACTTCCGCGCGTACTTCTCCGTGTACTGGCGGGCCAGGTCGAGCAGGCCCGACTCCATCCACGCGGCGGCGGCCAGCGTGCCGGGCAGCAGGGACCGCTCGACGGTCGCGGCCCGGTGCAGCAGCGCCACGGTGACGTCGTGGTCGGGCCGGTGCACGACGGTGATCGGATCGCCCGCGCGTACCTCGCCCGGCACGATCACCCGCAGCAGCGCGCCCGGCCCCGCCTCCGAGCGCGTGAACCGCTTGACCCAGCCCTTCTCGCCGAGGAAGCCCGCGAACGTACGGCACGGGATGCGGCCGCCGGTCACCTCCAGGACCACCTCGTCGCCGATCCGCCACCGCTCACCGATCAGGGCGTTGTTGACGTCCAGGCCCCGGGTGGTGAGGTTCTCGCCGAAGGAGCCGTTGGCGAGCTCGCGGCCCAGCTCCCGCTCCCACAGGTCCATGTCCTCGCGGGCGAAGGCGTACGCGGCCCGGTCGGCGCCGCCGTGGAAGCGCAGGTCGCAGACGTCGTCCCCGGCGAGCCCGCTCCGCCCGACGCCGAGCGGCCCCGGCGCCTCGATCCGCACGGCCCCCTCGACGGGGCGCTTGTCGATGGCCGTACGGCCGGCGGGGGCGTCGGTGTAGTCCACGGCCCTGGCGCGGCCCACATTCACACTCAGCAAGGTCATGTGGGCACTTTACGGGCGTCTCTCTCAAAGCCGTTAAGCGGTATTCGAACCCTTTCCCAAGAATCGCTTATGCTGGATCCATGATCGAGGCCCGCCACCTCCGCGTCCTGCGCGCCGTCGCCGCCACCGGCTCCTTCTCGGCCGCCGCGCGCGAACTCGGCTGCACCCAGCCCGCCGTCAGCCAGCAGATGAAGGCGCTCGAAGCCTCCGCCGGCACGCCGCTGCTGATCCGCACGGGCCGCGAGATGCGCCTCACCCAGGCGGGCGAGGTCCTGGTGCGCCACGCCTCCGGCATCCTCGCCGGGCTCACCGCCGCCGAGGAGGAGGTCGCCGCGATCGCCGGGCTCCGCGCCGGCCGGGTCCGCCTGGTCTCCTTCCCGAGCGGCAGCTCCACCCTCGTCCCCACCGCCCTGGCCGCCCTGCGGGCCGCGCACCCCGGCACCCGGGTCTCCCTGGTCGAGGCCGAACCGCCGCGCTCGATCGAGATGCTCCGCGAGGGCGACTGCGACATCGCCCTCGCCTTCCGGTACGGGGCGGGGCGGGCCGAGTGGGACGACCTGGTCGTCCGGCCGCTGCTCGCCGACCGGCTCGTGGGCCTGGTCCCGGAGGGGCACCGGCTCGCCGGGGCCGGTTCGGTCGGCATCGCGGAGCTGGCGGACGAGTCCTGGATCGCGGGCTGCCCGCGCTGCCGCCGCCAGCTCGTGGACGTCTGCGAGGAGGCGGGCTTCACGCCCCGCATCGACTTCGCGACCGACGACTACCCGGCCGTGGTGGGCCTGGTGGGGGCGGGGCTGGGCGTGGCCGTCCTGCCGGCCCTCGCCATCGAGTCCGTACGGCCCAAGGGGGCGCGGACCGTGGCCGTGGAGCCCGCCGTGGAGCGGGAGATCGTGGCCCTGACCCTGCCGGACCTGGCGCAGGTCCCGGCGGTCGCCGCCACGCTGGACGAGCTGGCACGCGCCGCCACGCGCGCGTAGGCACCCGTCCGGTGCCCTCGCGCGCGTGGGCGCGGTGGGGGTCGCTGTTCTCGGTTCCTGGCTCTCGGATCTCGGTTCTCGTCGGACCCCGGAGCCGCCCGGGGCCTCAGGGCCCCGAAGCCGTTCGGGGCTGCGGGAAGCTACCCGGAGAAACGTTCCTTCACATGGACGCCGGCGCGGCCGTCGAGGCCGTGGGCGCCGTCGTGATCAGACGGTTGCGGGCGCGTCCCATGAGCTCTTCGCGTTCGTCCTCGGTGAGGCCGCCCCAGACGCCGTAGGGCTCCCGCACGGCGAGTGCGTGTGCCGCGCACTCCGCGCGCACCGGGCACCGCATGCAGACCTCTTTCGCCGAGTTCTCACGCGCACTCCGTGCCGCGCCGCGCTCTCCCTCGGGGTGGAAGAACAGAGAGCTGTCGACCCCGCGGCAGGCCGCGAGCAGTTGCCAGTCCCACAGATCGGCGTTGGGTCCGGGAAGGCGGGAGAAATCTGCCATTGCGCTTGTCCCCTTGAAACCGTGTCGAACGGATAGGTGGGCGGGTTGATGGCTGACGGCCGGGGCTCCTTCCGGTCCCCGACAGCTCGGGTCGTTACACCTACTGTCTAAGTAGATGTAAATATGACTCATTGCGAATCTAGGCACAGACACCTCGAAAAGGGAAGAAATCCCGCTAAATGGGGCATACCTTTTGATCTCCGGACGGAAGGGCCGCGTCGCTCTTCTCCGCGCACGGTCCCTCACGTAGAGTGCCGAAGCCTGCCGTCCGACCCGTAACTCTTTCGAGTGACCGTCGTTGAGAGTGCGGAGGCGGTTGGAGGAATAAGCGATCGGGCAGGTGTCCGAGAGCGTCAACCGCACAGGTGACGATACGTACAGCCCTGGAGGCTCAAGGTGACGCGCAACAGCTGCGAGAGCCGCGGAGGTCAGGCATGACATCCGTCCTCGTCTGCGACGACTCCCCGCTTGCCCGAGAGGCGCTCCGCCGCGCGGTCGCGACCGTGCCCGGCGTCGAGCGCGTGACCACCGCGGCCAACGGCGAGGAAGTCCTCCGCCGCTGGGGCGCGGACCGCTCGGACCTGATTCTGATGGACGTGCGCATGCCCGGCCTGGGCGGCGTGGAAACCGTCCGCCGGCTGCTCTCGGCGGACCCCGGCGCCCGCATCATCATGCTCACGGTCGCCGAGGACCTCGACGGCGTCGCACTCGCGGTCGCCGCGGGTGCCCGTGGCTATCTGCACAAGGACGCCTCGCGCGCCGAGCTGCGGGCCACGGTCACCCAGGCGCTCGCCGACCCGACCTGGCGGCTCGCCCCGCGCCGCCTCCGCTCGGCCGAGATGGGCGCCGCGCCCACCCTCACCGCGCGCGAGATCCAGGTCCTCGAAGGCATGAGCCACGGCCGGTCCAACGCGGAGATCGGGCGCGAGCTCTTCCTCTCCGAGGACACGGTCAAGACCCACGCCCGGCGCCTCTTCAAGAAGCTGGGCGCCTCGGACCGCGCCCACGCCGTCGCGCTCGGCTTCCGCTGGGGCCTGGTCCGCTGAAGTCGCAGGTCACCTGCCGCATCCCCGTCCCCGTCCGCGTCCTTCGCGGGGTGGACGGGGTGGGCTTGTGTCACTTCCCCGCCGGATGACGCATCCTTGAGATGTGGAGTTCCTCGGGGACGAGTCGATCGAGCGGGAGGGGAGGGCGCGGGAGATGAGTTCCGGCGCACCTGCTCATAACGCTTCGGTGCACAACTACGGACACGGTGCCACGAGCGCGGAAGCGTCGGGGCACCATGGAGCGATGCGCGACGACGAGACCGCGGGGTCCCCCATGCCTTCCGGGCAGGGGGAGATCGGCGCGCTCGTCCGCCGCGCGGTCGACGGCGACGCGCAGGCCACGCACGATCTCCTCGCGCGCGTGCATCCGCTCGCCCTGCGGTACTGCCGCACCCGCCTCAACCGGCTGCCCGGCGACGCCCGGCACTTCGTCGAGGACCTCGCCCAGGAGGTCTGCGTCGCCGTCCTGATGGCGCTGCCGCGCTACAAGGACACGGGCAGGCCCTTCGAGGCCTTCGTCTTCGCCATCGCCGGACACAAGGTCGCCGACCTCCAGCGGGCCGCCATGCGGCACCCCGGGTCCACGGCCGTGCCCTCCGACGAGATGCCCGAGCGGCCCGACGACTCCCTCGGGCCCGAGGAGCGGGCGCTGCTCAGCGACGACGCCGAGTGGGCCAAGAAGCTGCTCGCCAACCTCCCGGAGAACCAGCGCGAACTGCTCGTGCTACGGGTCGCCGTCGGGCTCACCGCCGAGGAGACCGGGCAGATGCTCGGCATGTCCCCCGGCGCCGTCCGGGTCGCCCAGCACCGCGCCCTCAGCCGGCTCCGCGCGCTGGCGGAGCAGTGACCCCGAGGCCTTCGGCGGCCCTGGCCGGTCGGTAAGCCCCGCCGGGTTCCGTCATCCCTTTCGTCCACGTGCGAACGTCCAAAGCTGCCCGCTGATCTTGATCGTGGAATGAGACACCGCTCGGGCCCGTTAGCATGGACATCCCGCACCGATCAAGGCCATTTGGGAAGGTGTCATGACTGCCAACGTCGACGGAGTGCCCGGTAAATTCGCGACACTCGGGCTGACCTACGACGACGTGCTGCTGCTGCCGGGAGCCTCCGAGGTCCTCCCCAACGCGGTCGACACCTCGTCCCGCATCTCGCGCAACGTCCGCGTCAACATCCCGCTGCTCTCGGCGGCGATGGACAAGGTGACCGAGTCCCGGATGGCCATCGCGATGGCCCGCCTGGGCGGCGTCGGCGTGCTCCACCGCAACCTGTCCGTCGAGGACCAGGTCAACCAGGTCGACCTGGTCAAGCGTTCCGAGTCCGGCATGGTCACCGACCCCATCACGGTGCACCCGGAGGCGACGCTCGCCGAGGCGGACGCGCTCTGCGCCAAGTTCCGCATCAGCGGCGTCCCGGTCACCACCCCCGCCGGCAAGCTGCTCGGCATCGTGACCAACCGCGACATGGCCTTCGAGAGCGACCGCGAGCGCCAGGTCCGCGAGGTCATGACGCCGATGCCGCTGGTCACCGGCAAGGTCGGCATCTCCGGCGTCGACGCCATGGAGCTGCTGCGCCGCCACAAGATCGAGAAGCTGCCGCTGGTCGACGACGAGGGCGTCCTCAAGGGCCTCATCACCGTCAAGGACTTCGTCAAGGCGGAGAAGTACCCGAACGCCGCCAAGGACGCCGAGGGCCGCCTGCTCGTCGGCGCCGCCGTGGGCGCCAGCCCCGAGGCCCTGGAGCGCGCCCAGGCGCTCGCCGCCGCCGGTGTGGACTTCCTGGTCGTCGACACCTCGCACGGCCACAACAGCAACGCCCTGAGCTGGATGGCGAAGATCAAGTCGAGCGTGGACGTCGACGTGATCGGCGGGAACGTCGCCACCCGCGACGGCGCGCAGGCGCTGATCGACGCCGGCGTCGACGGCATCAAGGTCGGGGTGGGCCCCGGCTCCATCTGCACCACCCGCGTGGTCGCCGGCATCGGCGTCCCGCAGGTCACCGCCATCTACGAGGCCTCCCTCGCGGCCCGCGCCGCCGGCGTCCCGCTGATCGGCGACGGCGGCCTGCAGTACTCCGGCGACATCGGCAAGGCGCTCGCCGCCGGCGCCGACACCGTGATGCTCGGCAGCCTCCTCGCCGGCTGCGAGGAGTCGCCCGGCGAGCTGCTCTTCATCAACGGCAAGCAGTTCAAGTCGTACCGCGGCATGGGCTCGCTCGGCGCCATGCAGTCCCGCGGCCAGGGCCGGTCCTACTCCAAGGACCGCTACTTCCAGGCCGAGGTCTCCTCCGACGACAAGCTCGTCCCCGAGGGCGTCGAGGGCCAGGTGCCCTACCGGGGCCCGCTCTCCAACGTCCTGCACCAGCTCGTCGGCGGCCTCCGCCAGACCATGGGCTACGTGGGCGCGGCCACCGTCGCGGAGATGGAGTCCAAGGGCCGCTTCGTGCGGATCACCGCGGCGGGCCTCAAGGAGAGCCACCCGCACGACATCCAGATGACGGTCGAGGCGCCGAACTACAGCAGGAAGTAACGCGCACGCGGGTGAGGGGCGGTTCCGGGACGTGGCCGGAACCGCCCCTCCCACGTGTGTCGGGGATACTGGTAGGCGCAGACGTAGAGGGAAAGGCCACACATCGTGACTGAGATCGAGATCGGGCGCGGCAAGCGCGGCCGCAGGGCGTACGCGTTCGACGACATCGCCGTCGTGCCCAGCCGGCGCACCCGGGACCCGAAGGAGGTCTCGATCGCCTGGCAGATCGACGCCTACCGGTTCGAGCTGCCGTTCCTGGCCGCTCCCATGGACTCGGTCGTCTCGCCGCAGACCGCCATCCGGATCGGCGAGATGGGCGGCCTGGGCGTCCTGAACCTCGAAGGCCTGTGGACCCGGTACGAGGACCCGCAGCCGCTCCTGGACGAGATCGCGGAGCTGGACGAGGCCACCGCGACCCGCCGCCTCCAGGAGATCTACTCCGCCCCCATCCAGGAGGAGCTGATCGGCAAGCGCATCAAGGAGGTGCGCGACTCCGGCGTCGTCACCGCCGCCGCGCTCTCCCCGCAGCGCACCGCGCAGTTCTCCAAGGCCGTCGTCGACGCCGGGGTGGACCTCTTCGTCATCCGCGGCACGACGGTCTCCGCCGAGCACGTCTCGGGCGCGGCCGAGCCGCTGAACCTGAAGCAGTTCATCTACGAGCTGGACGTCCCGGTCATCGTCGGCGGCTGCGCCACGTACACCGCGGCCCTGCACCTGATGCGCACCGGCGCCGCGGGCGTCCTGGTCGGCTTCGGCGGCGGCGCCGCGCACACCACCCGCAACGTCCTGGGCATCCAGGTCCCGATGGCGACCGCCGTCGCGGACGTGGCCGCGGCGCGCCGCGACTACATGGACGAGTCCGGCGGCCGGTACGTGCACGTGATCGCCGACGGCGGCGTGGGCTGGTCCGGCGACCTGCCGAAGGCGATCGCCTGCGGCGCCGACGCGGTCATGATCGGCTCCCCGCTGGCCCGTGCCACGGACGCGCCCGGCAAGGGCCACCACTGGGGCATGGAGGCCGTCCACGAGGACGTGCCGCGCGGCAAGCTGGTCGACCTGGGCATCGTCGGCACCACCGAGGAGATCCTCGCGGGCCCGTCGCACACCCCGGACGGCTCGATGAACTTCTTCGGCGCCCTGCGCCGCGCGATGGCCACCACGGGCTACAGCGAGCTCAAGGAGTTCCAGCGCGTCGAGGTCACGGTCGCGGACGCGCAGCACAAGCGCTGACCGTTCCCGACATGTGGAGGGGCCCCGCACCGACCGGTGCGGGGCCCCTCCGCGTGTCCGCTCAGAGGCGGTGGGCCGCGCCCGCCGGGGTGGCGCCGCGGGTGTCGAGGAGGAGCTGCGCCTTCACCGAGAGGCCCTGGAGGTCGTAGGTGCGGTGGTGCTGGAGCAGGACCGTCAGGTCGGCGTGGGCGGCGGCCTCGTAGAGGGAGTCCGGGCGGGGGACGGGGAGTTCGCGGACGCGCCAGTCGGGGACGTACGGGTCGTGGTAGCTGACGGCCGCGCCCAGGTCCATCAGGCGGCGGGCGATCTCGTCGGCGGGCGAGCCCTGCCGGTCGGGCAGGTCAGGCTTGTACGTGATGCCGAGCAGCAGGATCCTGGCCCCCCGCGCCGACTTCCCGTGCTCGTTGAGGAGGGCGGCGGCGCGTTGCACGACGTACGCCGGCATGCGCTCGTTGACCTGGCCCGCGAGTTCGACCAGGCGGAGCGGGCGGTGGGCGCCGACGGTGTCGACGGGGACGCCGTGGCCGCCGACGCCGGGTCCCGGGCGGAAGGCCTGGAAGCCGAAGGGCTTGGTCTCGGCGCAGCGGATGACGTCCCAGAGGTCGACGCCGAGTTCGTGGCAGAGGACCGACATCTCGTTGACGAGGGCGATGTTGACGTGCCGGAAGTTGGTCTCCAGGAGCTTGACCGTCTCCGCCTCGCGGGGTCCACGCGCGCGTACCACCTTGTCGGTGAGGCGTCCGTAGAAGGCGGCGGCCGACTCGGTGCAGGCGGGGGTGAGGCCGCCGATGACCTTGGGGGTGCCGGCGTAGCCGTGGGTGCGGCTGCCGGGGTCGAGCCGGCCGGGGGAGTACGCGAGGTGGAAGTCGCGGCCCGCGCGCAGTCCGGAGCCCGTTTCGAGGACGTCGCGGAGCAGGCCCTCGGTGGTGCCCGGCGGGACGGGGGACTCCAGGACGACGGTGGTGTGCGGGCGCAGCCGGCCGGCGAGCGCGCGGGCGGCGTCGGTGACGGCGGTGAGGTCGAGGGCCCGGTCGGGGCCGAGGGGGGTCGGGGGGCAGAGGACGGCGGTGCGGACCCGGCCGAGTTCGGCGGGGTCGTGGGTCGGGCGGAAGCCCCCCGCGAGCATCCGGCGGACCTCCGGGACGGTGAGGGGGCCGTCGGCCGGTGTGCGGCCCGCGGCGAGTTCGGCGGCGGGCCGCGGGTCGGTGTCGTAGCCGATGGTGTCGATGCCCGCGGCGGTGGCGGCACGGGCGAGGGGGAGTCCGTGGTGGCCGAGGCCGATGACGGCGAGATCAGCGGGCATGGGGGGTGGGCCGTCCTTCCCAGTAGCCGTAGGGGGCGCGACGCGCAAGCCCGGTGGGCGGAACGGGTCGCGCGCAATGTCAGACTAGGCGTAAATATGACCGTTATGTCGCATTGAGGCGGTTGTGGATCACCGAGTGTTGTCCACAGGTTGGTGGTGAGGCGGTGGCTGAAGTCGCCGGGGCGGGACAGAATCGAGCTGTGAGCCGGACCGCACGGTCCCGGCTCGCTCGCGGGAAGGGCCGTGCGCTCGTTCGCGGGACGGGCGCGCACCCGTCCGGGACGGGCGCGTACCCGCTCGCGGGAAGGGCCGTGTACGGGAGCCGGACGCGGGAAGCCGCGTGCGGAGAGGCCCGTGCGCGGGACGGACGGGGGACGACGGGAGGCGGCACACGTGAGGACAGCGACACTGGGACCGGCCGAGCGCGTCGAGGCGCTCGCCGCCATGGCCGAGCGCGAGCTGGACGTGCTGGTCGTCGGCGCCGGAGTGGTCGGCGCGGGAACGGCCCTCGACGCCGTCACGAGAGGACTCTCCACCGGCATCGTCGAGGCCCGCGACTGGGCCTCGGGCACCTCCAGCCGGTCCAGCAAGCTCATCCACGGCGGCCTGCGCTACCTGGAGATGCTGGACTTCGCCCTGGTCCGGGAGGCGCTCAAGGAGCGCGGACTCCTCCTGGAGCGGCTCGCCCCCCACCTGGTGAAGCCGGTCCCCTTCCTGTACCCCCTCCAGCACAAGGGCTGGGAGCGGTTCTACGCCGGATCGGGCGTCGCGCTGTACGACGCGATGTCGCTCTCCTCCGGGCACGGCCGGGGCCTCCCCGCCCACCGGCACCTCTCCCGGCAGGGCGCCCTGCGCGTCGCCCCCTGCCTCAAGAAGGACGCCCTCGTCGGCGCCCTCCAGTACTACGACGCCCAGATGGACGACGCCCGCTTCGTCACCACCCTCGTGCGCACGGCCGCCTCCTACGGCGCGCACGCCGCGAGCCGGGCCCGCGTCGTCGGCTTCCTGCGCGAGGGCGAGCGGGTCGTCGGCGCGCGCGTCCAGGACGTCGAGGCCGGGGCCGAGTACGAGATCCGGGCCAAGCAGGTCGTCAACGCCACCGGCGTGTGGACCGACGACACCCAGGCCCTCATCGGGGAGCGCGGCCAGTTCCACGTCCGCGCCTCCAAGGGCATCCACCTCGTCGTGCCCAAGGACCGCATCCACTCCACCACCGGCCTGATCCTGCGCACCGAGAAGTCCGTCCTCTTCGTGATCCCCTGGGGACGCCACTGGATCGTCGGCACCACCGACACCGACTGGGACCTCGACAAGGCCCACCCGGCCGCCTCCAGCGCCGACATCGACTACCTCCTGGAGCACGTGAACACCGTGCTCGCCACCCCGCTCACCCGCGACGACGTCGAGGGCGTCTACGCGGGCCTGCGCCCCCTGCTCGCCGGCGAGTCGGAGGCCACCAGCAAGCTCTCGCGCGAACACACCGTCGCCCACCCGCTCCCCGGCCTGGTCGTGGTGGCCGGCGGCAAGTACACGACGTACCGCGTGATGGCGAAGGACGCCGTCGACGAGGCGGTCCACGGCCTCGACCAGCGCGTCGCCCCCTGCGTCACCGAGGACACCCCGCTCCTCGGCGCCGAGGGCTACCGGGCCCTGTGGAACGCGCGGGCCGGGATCGCCGCCCGGCACGGACTGCACGTCGTGCGGGTCGAGCACCTCCTCAACCGGTACGGCTCCCTGACGCAGCAGCTCCTCGACCTGATCGCCGAGGACCCCCGGCTCGGCGAACCCCTCCCGGCGGCCGACGACTACCTGCGCGCCGAGATCGTCTACGCCGCCTCGCACGAGGGCGCGCGCCACCTCGACGACGTCCTCACCCGGCGGACCCGGATCTCCATCGAGACCTTCGACCGGGGCACGCGCAGCGCCCGCGAGTGCGCGGAGCTGATGGCCCCGGTCCTCGGCTGGGACGCCCGCCAGATCGACAAGGAGGTCGAGCACTACGAGAAGCGGGTGGAGGCCGAGCGCGAGTCGCAGCGCCAGCCCGACGACCTGACGGCGGACGCGGCGCGGCTGGGGGCGCCGGACATCGTGCCCATCTGACCACGACCGGATCCGACCGCGAGTGAACGTCCGTGTCCGTATGCCCGCGCCTGAACGCCCGCGTCCGAACGCCGGTATCCGTACGGCTGTGGACAACTGACGGAACGTCCGGTCCCGCGGGGCGTCCGGGTCGTCCGCATACCGGCGGGAACCTCGGAGGGGTGCGGCGGCGTCGTCATCCCGGAGTACGGACCCGGGGGCGCCGCCGGTCCCGAGGTGAGGGACAATGGGCTCTCTTCCAGGGCGGGTTAACGCATCACGCGGGAAGCGGCAGACGCGGCGAAGACCAGGGATCGCAGAGGGGACGCATGTCGGAGGCGGAGCAGTCGCGGGACACGGCGAAGGACCCCGGGCGGGACGCCGCCGCGGGGGCCGCGACCGACGGCGACCGAGGAACGGTCCCGGCCGCGCGTGAGCCGGAGCGGGACGCGAAGGACGCGCAGGTCGGACGGGGTGCGCAGCCCACGGAGGACGGCGCGGAGCCGGGACCGGGCGGCGGGGCCGCCCCGGACGCCGGTGCCGGTGACGGGCCGGCCCCGGACGGCGGTTCGGCTTCGGACGCCGGGTCGGCCGCGGACGCGGTGTCCGGTTCGGGCGCCGAGTCCGGTTCGGGTGGCGCGTCGGGTTCGAGCGGTGCGGGCGGGAAGTCCGCTTCGGGTGGCTCGGGTGGCTCGGGTGGCTCGGGTGGCTCGGGCGTTTCGGTCGTGAAGGGCCACGGGGATCCGCGGTCTGACGGCGCGACGGTTTCCGGAGCGGGTGACGGCGGTGCCGACGCGGCCGGACGGCTGCGGGGGACCGAGCCGTCGACCGGACGGGCCGGGTTCGGCGCCGGGGACGGCGACGGCGGAAGCGGTCGCGGGACGGCCGCGACCGGCGCTGCGCGCGGCGGCGACAGGCTCCGCAAGGCCCCCGCCGGCGAAGGACGGCTGCTCGCCGGGCGCTACCGGCTCGGCGCGGTCCTCGGCCGCGGCGGCATGGGCACCGTGTGGCGCGCCGTCGACGAGACCCTCGGCCGCACCGTCGCCGTCAAGGAACTCCGCTTCCCCAGCAGCATCGACGAGGACGAGAAGCGCCGCCTCATCACCCGGACCCTGCGCGAGGCGAAGGCCATCGCCCGGATCCGCAACAACGGCGCCGTCACCGTCTACGACGTCGTCGACGAGGACGACCGCCCGTGGATCGTCATGGAGCTCATCGAGGGCAAGTCCCTCGCGGACGCCGTGCGCGAGGACGGCACGCTCACGCCCCGGCGCGCCGCCGAGGTCGGCCTCGCCATCCTCGACGTGCTGCGCTCGGCCCACCGCGAGGGCATCCTGCACCGCGACGTGAAGCCGTCCAACGTGCTGATCGCCGAGGACGGCCGGGTCGTCCTCACCGACTTCGGCATCGCCCAGGTGGAGGGCGACCCCTCGATCACCTCCACCGGCATGCTCGTCGGCGCCCCCTCGTACATCTCGCCGGAGCGCGCCCGCGGCCACAAGCCCGGCCCGGCCGCCGACATGTGGTCGCTCGGCGGCCTCATCTACGCGGCGGTCGAGGGCAGCCCGCCGTACGACAAGGGCTCCGCCATCGCCACCCTCACGGCGGTGATGACCGAGCCCGTCGACCCGCCGAAGAACGCGGGCCCCGACCTGGAGAAGGTCATCTACGGCCTCCTCGCCAAGGACCCGGCGCAGCGCCTCGACGACGCCGGCGCCCGGGTCCTGCTGCGGGCCGTGCTCGACGCCCCGGAGGCGGCGCCCGCGCCCTCCCCCGAGGTCACCAGGGTCGTACCGCTGCCGCCGAGCCCCGAGCAGGCGCCGGCGGCCCGGGCGGCCGACCGGGCCGGAGCCCCCGACGCGGCCGCGGACCGGGTGCGGGGCGCCCTGAAGTCCGTGCGCAACGCGGCGGCCTCCGCGAAGGCCGAGCCGAGGCCGAGGACCGTGCCGGTCCAGGGCGGCGGCAGGCAGACCCCGGCCCGCGCGCCGCTGACCGACGTCGTACCGCGCCGCACCCTCGTCATCATCGCCGCGGTCGTGGTCGTCGCCCTGCTCGGGACGATCCTGGCGGTCTCCCTCGGCGGCGGAGGGGACGAGGGCGACCAGGGCAAGGGCAAGGAGGGCACCACGGCCTCGGCCGGCGCCTCGGCGGGCGGAGAGTCCAACGGTTCGGGCGGCTCCGACGGCGGCAAGGGCCAGGGCTCGGCCGACCCCGGCCAGCAGGGCGGCGCGCAGCCCGGCGACAACGGCTCGGCGGGCACGGACGGCGCGACGGGTGCGCCGGGTTCGACGGGGACGACCGACGGCGGGAACGGCGCCACGCCGTCCGGCAAGCCCGGCGGCGGCACCGGTACCCAACTGCCCGCCGGGTACGCCCTCGTCACCAGCGACCGCTTCCACTTCTCCATGGCGATGCCGTCGACGTTCAAGCTGAGCACCATCCCGGGGTACTCCCTCGGCGGGATCTTCAGCGAGAACGGCGGCTTCCCGCGCGTCCAGGTCGACTACAACAACAGCCCGAAGGACAACGCCGCGAGCGCCTGGGAGCTGGCCAAGGTCGGCGTGGCCGCCACCAGCAAGGACTACAAGCACCTCGGCATACGGCCCGTCTCCTACAAGGGGTACCCGACCGTCGCCGACTGGGAGTTCGAGCGCACCCAGAAGGGCGTGCGCGTCCACGTGCTCAACCGCGGCTTCAAGGCGGACTCCGCGCGGGGCTACTCCATCATGATCAGCTGCAAGGCGGACGAGTGGAACGGCGAGGAGTGCCGGACCCTGCGGGAGACGGCGTTCGCCACGTTCAGCCCCAAGGACTGACCGGTGCCCCGTATCGTGGGGAACCGGGTGTCGTACGCAATCGAACAGAGCCGTTGACCGCACGGCCCCGGACCGGACCGACCGGACCCGACGGACTCGCGTGATCCCGCACGTTCCGGGGTACCCGCGGGTCCACGGGGGACAGCGCGGGCGTGGGGAGGCGTCGTGGACGACTACGCGGGAAGGGTGCTCGCGGACCGCTACCGTCTGCCGCTGCCGCCGGAGGACGGGTCCGGGGACGGACACGACCTGACGGAGACGCGGGCCTTCGACACGTACAGCGGCCAGGAGGTGCTGGTCCGTCAGGTCCCGCTGCCGGAGTTCGTCGACGCCGAGGTGCTCGACGGCCCCGGTCCCGGAGGCCCCGGCGGCCCCGCCGGCCTCCACGGCGGCGCGGGGCGGGCCACCCGCCGGCCCGCCGAACCGGTCGTGCGCCGGGCGATCGAGGCGGCCCAGGCCGCCGCCCAGATCCCCGACCACCCCTTACTGGACCAGGTCTTCGACGTCTTCGCGGAGGCCGGTTCGCTGTGGATAGTCAGCGAACGCGTACCGGCCCGCCCGCTGGCCGCGCTCCTCGCCGAACGGCCGCTCAACCCGTACCGGGCGGCCGAGATCGGCGCCGACGTCCTCACCGCCCTGCGCGCCCTCCACGCCCACGGCTGGGTGCACCGGAACATCACCTCCCGGACCGTACTCGTCTGCGACGACGGCCGGGTGGTCCTCTCGGGCCTCGCGGTGGGCGCCGCCGAGGAGGCCCTGTGCGGCTACGCGCCGGTACCGGAACAGGACCTGCCCGACGAGTTCGCGCACCCGGGGCCCTCCTCGTCGTACGAGACGGAGGAGACCGCTCCGGAGACGTACGAACCGGGGGTGTACGAGGCCGAGACGTACGAGCCTGAGGCGTACGGGGACGGGACGTACGGATCCGGGGCGTACGAGGCCGAGGACTACGGGCCGGAGACGGACGAAACCGAGGCGCGCGGGGACGGGACGCGTGGGACCGGGACCGAGACGTACGGGACCGGTGCGTACGCCCTTGAGACGTACACGCCGGGCACGTACGCGCCGGAGACGTACGTGCCCGAGGTGTACGCGCCCGAGCCGTACGAGCCGGAGGCGTACGCGCCCGAAGGGCCCGCGCCCGCCGAGGAGTACGGCCCCGCCCCGTACGGGTCCGGAACATACGGATCAGGGGCTTACGGGTCGGGGGAGTACGGGTCGGGGGAGTACGGCCCCGATGCGTACGAGCCCGATCCATACGGCCCCGAGACGTACGGCTCCGAGGAGCACCGGCCCGGGCAGCACCCTCCCGAGCCGCACCGTCCCGAGCCGTACGCGCTGGAGGCCCCCGAGGGGGCGGGGCAGGGCGATGACGCGCCGGGCGACGGACCGGACGAAGCGGCGCCGGACGAGAGGCCCGGACCCGGCCCCGACGCCTACGGTGCCGACCCCTACGGGAAGTCGGCGCCGGCCCCCTCCGGGCCGCGGCCCCCGGTCACGCCGCCGACCGCCGACGTACGGGCCGCGCGGGCCGGTGCCATCGCCGCCTACCGGGCCGGCGCGCGGGCCGCCGCCCGGCTCGGCGAGACGGGGGCGCTGCCCGTGCAGCGTCCCGCGCCCCCGGAGCCGCAGGGCCCGCCCCCGCCGCCCCCGCCGCCGCCGACGGCACCGGCGGCCGGTTCGCCCGAGCCGCAGTGGTGGGCGCGGGTGGCGGATGACGACGAGGACGACGAGGACGACGGCGACGAGCCGTACGGCGACGGCCCCCGGAACGGTCCGCCGCCGCGCGCGATGCTGACCGGAAGCTGGAGCGACGGCCCGCACGCCGCGCGGGACGGCTCCGGGCCGATACCGGCCGGGGGCGGTTCGGTGCTGCCCGGTTCGGGGCGCCCGGCGCTGCCCGCCGGATACCGGGCGGCGGCCCCGGACCCCGACCGCCTTCCGGTCCCCGCCGGTGTCCCGGAGCCCCGGCGGGGGGAGGCGGCGGTCCCGGCCGAGTCGTACCGGGGCCCGACCACGCGCCTCGCCGCGGAGCGGGCCCGCCAGACCCGGATCGCGGTCGTCGGCGCCGTCACCGAGCGCTGGGCGCCCGAGCAGGCCGGTCCCGTCCACGAGAACTGGCGCCTCGCGGCGCCCATCGGCCCGGCCACCGACCTGTGGGCGCTCGGCGCGCTCCTCTACCGGGCCGTCCAGGGCCACGCCCCCTATCCGGAGGACAGCGCGGTCGAGCTGGTCCAGCTCGTCTGCGCCGAGCCGCCCGCCTTCGCCGAGGAGAGCGGGCCCCTGCGCCCGGTCGTGGAGTCGCTGCTCCGTCAGGACCCGACCGAGCGGCCCGACTTCGAGGAGCTGCGCGGCTGGCTGCGCTCCCTCGTCCGCTCGGCGCCGGAGCCGGACGCCGGTGTCGGCGTCGTACCGCTGCCGTCCTTCGACGAGACCCGGCTGCCGATCGTGCGCCGGCGCGGCGAGCTGGTGCGCCGACGGCGCAAGGGGGAGGGCGCGGGCCGCCGTCGCCACAAGCGCGGCAAGGACCCGCGCGCGGCGGCCGGGTACGGGGCCGAACGCGCGCACGTCCACGAGCACGCGCGCGTACGGGACGATTTCCGCGAGGAGGCCGACGCCGGATACCACGAGGAGCTTCCGCAGCGCGCCCCGCGCGCGCCCCGGCCCCCGCGCGCCCCTTCCGGCTCCTCGGGCTCCCCGCGCGCCCTGGGGCGCACGCTCCTGATCCTGATCTTCCTCCTGCTCGCGGGGGCCGTCGCGTACGCCGTCCTCTTCATGCCGCGCGAGGGGGAGGCGCCCGCCGGGCAGGGCAGGCCCACGGCCGGTCCGACCCCCGGCACCACCGCGCCGGGCACGGGCGGCGGCACTCCGGAGCCGACCGGCGGCACCCCCTCCACGGCCGGCCCCTCCGCGACCACCCCACCGGCCACGACCCGGCCCCCGGCGGACCCGTCGGCCCCCGCGCTCGCCGCCGGGTACGCCCTGCGCCAGGACCCGGAAGGGTTCCGGATCGGGGTGCCGGACGGCTGGCGGCGCAGCCCGGTCAACGACTCCGGGCAAGTGCGCTACACGGGCGGCGACTTCACGATGATCGTGGTCCCCGGCCGGGACAGCGTGAAGGACAACGGCTCCGACCCGCTGGTGTACCAGAACGCCAGGGAGCGCGAGCTGGAGCCGTGGCGGGCGTCCAGTTGGTCCGGTGCGGAGCGGACGCTCCGGGTCGACATCGGCAGCACGGCGACGGCCACGGGCAGTTACTGGTGGCTGGACGGCACGGGGCGCGAGGTGTTCGTCCGCAACCTCGCCCTGATCGACGGCGGCCGCTACCACGTCGTCCAGGTCATCGGCCCGTACACCGAGCGGGACAAGGTCTCCGAGATCTACGACGAGGCCACGAAGGCGTTCCGCCCCGGCCGCTGAACCCGGACCGGTCCACCGGCCCCCGGTCACAGTGCTGTTCCTATGACCGCCCCGAGGTTTCGCGGTCCGTGCTCCCCTCCGTAACCTGGCGTCAGAAGGAACGGGCGGGGGCAAGTGGAACATTCACAGGGCACAGGGGCGGGGCTGCTGCTCGCCGGACGCTACCGGCTGGGCGAGTCCATCGGCCGCGGCGGGATGGGCAAGGTCTGGCGCGCGCACGACGAGGTGCTGCACCGCGTGGTGGCGGTGAAGGAGCTGACGGCGGGCCGGTTCGTCGCCGAGGCCGACCGGCTCGTGCTGCACGCCCGTACGCAGAAGGAGGCGCGGGCGGCCGCGCGGATCACGCACCCGGGCGTGGTGACCGTCCACGACGTGCTCGAACACGACGACCGCCCGTGGATCGTCATGCAGTACGTCGACGGGCCCTCACTCGCCGACGCCGCCAAGGAGACGGGCAGCATCGAGCCGCGCGAGGCGGCCAGGATCGGGCTGCACGTCCTCGGCGCGCTGCGCGCCGCGCACGCGGCCGGAGTGCTGCACCGGGACGTCAAGCCGGGCAACATCCTGCTCGCGCGCGACGGGCGCGTCCTCATCACCGACTTCGGGATCGCGGCGATCGAGGGGGACTCGACGATCACCCGGACCGGTGAAATCGTCGGCTCCATCGACTATCTGGCGCCCGAGCGGGTGAAGGGCGGCGATCCGGGCCCCGCCTCCGACCTCTGGTCGCTCGGGGCCACGCTCTACACGGCGGTGGAGGGCACCTCGCCGTTCCGCCGCACCTCCCCGATCAGCACCATGCAGGCCGTGGTGACCGAGGAGCCGCCGCACCCGGAGAAGGCCGGGGCGCTGGCCCCCGTCATCGTGGCCCTGCTGCGCAAGGACCCGGAGCAGCGGCCGCGCGCGGACGAGGTCGGGCGGATGCTCCTGGAGGCGATGGAGGGGCGCGCGTCGGCGTCGGCGCAGGCGTACGTACCGACCCAGCGGGTGACCAGGGAGGACCTGGACCCGGCGGAGGACCCGGGCGACCGGAACGCGCGGACCGGCGAGGCGGGCACGGCGGACCGGCCGGACCAGGCGCATCAGCCGCACCCGGCGCACCCGGCGCACCCGGCCGACCGGCCGGACCGGACGCAGCACCGGCCCGAGCCGGGGACCTCGGGGGCCGCCCCGCGCGGCTCCACCGCCCAGTGGCCCCAGCCGCCCCGAAGCCTCCCGCAGTCCCCGCAGTCCCGGCCGCCCCTGGTCTCCCCGCCGTCCCCGTCGTCCCCCACCCTGGTGCCGGGCCCCGCCCATCCGCCGTCCGGCCGGGGCCGCCGGCGCACCGTCGTCCTCGCGGCCCTGCTCGCCGGACTCGTCGCGGGCGGCGCCGTCTTCGCCGCCATGAACTACGCGGGCGGCGACCGCGGCACCGGCGCCACGGGGGGAACGGCCACCGCCACGGCCCCGACCCCCTCGGCCGGGGGCGACGGGAAGGCCGGGAAGGCCGGGATTCCGGCCGGCTGGCACCGCGTCGACGACCCGGAGGGCTTCAGCCTCCTCGTCCCGGACGGCTGGAAGCGCCAGACGGAGGGCGACCAGATCGACTACACCCCGGACAACGGCAACCACCGCATCCGGATCAGCATCGACCGCAGCCCCGACTTCGAGAACCCGTACATGCACGCGCTCGACCTGGAGCGCGTGCTGGCGAAGCGGATGGACTACGCCCGGATCAAGCTCCTCCCGACCACCTACCGCGACCAGACCCTCTCCTGCCTGTGGGAGTTCACCTGGACGGAGAGGAAGACCTTCCCGGGGCCCCGGCGCGCGATCGACCAGATGTACTACGGCGACGACGGCACCGAGTACGCCATCTACATGTCCTCGCCGGAGTCGAGCTGGGAGACCACCCGGGAGCAGTTCGACATCGTCCTCCGGCACTGGCGGGAAGCGGGGGAGCAGGGAGGGGAGCAGGCGGGCGGGTAAAGGGCGGAAAAATCTCCGTGACCGGCCCCCGGCAGCCGTAAGCCGCTGATCAGGGCTTATGTGCCAGTGATCGCTGGCGCTATGTGCACCCCCGGTGAAAACGCGTTACCGACGGGTACCCAAAGGGCGGACGGCGGCTTACGCTCGCCCTCATGACGGACTCGCAGGCCCCCGCCGCCCCTTCGGCTCCCGACGCCACCGCCCCCGACGCGCCCGCCGCCCCGGCCGGGGCGACCAATCCGGTCGCGCCCGCGCCCGCCGGTGTCCGGACCGCCGCCGACGTCGTGACGCCCGACCTGGTCGCCCGGTTCTCCCGCGGCGTGGTCGGCTCCGGCCGGACCGCCAACCACACCCCCTTCACCGGGGAGAAGCTGGCGGACCTGCCCGAGTCCACCCCCGAGGACGTCGCCGAGGCCTTCGCCCGCGCCCGCGCCGCCCAGCCGGTCTGGGCCGCGACGCCGGTACGGGCCCGCGCCGCCGTGCTCCTCCGCTTCCACGACCTGGTCCTCGAACGGCAGGCCGAGGTCCTCGACCTCATCCAGCTGGAGACGGGCAAGGCGCGCCTGCACGCCCACGAGGAGGTCATGGCGGTCGCCGTCGCCGCCCGCCACTACGGCCGCAAGGCCTCCTCCTACCTGCGCCCCCGCCACCACACCGGCGTCGTGCCGACCCTCACCAAGGTCACCGAACTGCGCCAGCCGCGCGGGGTCGTCGGCCAGATCGCCCCCTGGAACTACCCGCTCGAACTCTCCGTCGGCGACGCGCTGCCCGCCTTCGTCTCGGGCAACGCCGTCGTCATGAAGCCCGACACCGAGACCGCGCTCACCGCCCTGTGGGCCCGTGACCTGCTTATCGAGGCCGGACTGCCCGCCGAGGTCTTCCAGGTCGTCCTCGGCGAGGGCCCGGTCGTCGGTCCCGAGGTCGTCCGGCACGCCGACTACGTCTCCTTCACCGGCTCGACCCGCACCGGCCGCGAGGTCGCGCAGGGCGCCGCCGCCCGCCTCGTCGGCGTCTCCCTCGAACTCGGCGGCAAGAACGCCATGCTCGTCCTGGCGGACGCCGACGTCGAGAAGGCCGCCGCCGGCGCCGTCCGCGCCTGCTTCTCCTCCGCCGGCCAGCTCTGCATCTCCATCGAGCGCCTGTACGTGCACGAGTCCGTCGCCGACGACTTCGTCGCCCGGTTCGCCGCCCGCACCAAGGCGATGCGGCTCGGCACCTCCCTCGCGTACGGGGCCGACATGGGCTCCCTCGTCGGCGAGCGGCAGCTGGAGACCGTCAAGCAGCACGTCGAGGAGGCCGTCGCCAAGGGCGCCAGGCTGGTCGCGGGCGGCGTCGCCCGCCCCGACGTCGGCCCCCTCTTCTACGAGCCGACCATCCTCGACGGCGTCGAGGCCCCGATGGCCGTCTGCAACGAGGAGACCTTCGGCCCGGTCGTCTCCATCTACCGCTTCACGGACGAGGACGAGGTCGTCGAGCTCGCCAACGCCACCCCGTACGGCCTCAACTCCTCAGTCTGGACGAAGGACTCGCGGCGCGGCCACGCCGTCGCGGCCCGGCTGCGCACCGGCACCGTCAACATCAACGAGGGGTACGCGCCCGCGTACGGCAGCGTGCAGTCCCCGATGGGCGGCATGAAGGACTCCGGGCTCGGCCGCCGCCACGGCTCCGAGGGCATCCTCAAGTACACCGAGGCCCAGACCGTCGCCCAGCAGCGGCTGATCCCGCTCGCGCCCTCCTTCGGGATGGACGACGAGAAGTACGCGGCGTTCATGAGCCTGTCCCTGAAGGCGATGAAGGCCCTGCGCCTGCGCTGAGGCCTCCGGGCCCCCGCTCGCGGCGGGGGCCCGCGCCCCTCCCCCTTCCACCCCTTTCCGTACTCCGTACGAGGAGAGCCATGACCGCGGTACCCCCTACCCAAAATCAGGAGCAGGCGGAGGACGGCGCGTACGACTACGACGTCCTCGTCGTCGGCTCCGGCTTCGGCGGTTCGGTCACGGCCCTCCGCCTCACCGAGAAGGGCTACCGGGTCGGCGTCCTGGAGGCCGGGCGCCGCTTCACCCGCGAGACCCTGCCGAAGAACTCCTGGGACCTGAAGAACTTCCTGTGGGCCCCCGCCCTCGGCCTCTACGGGCTCCAGCGCATCCACCTGCTCGGCAACGTCATGGTGCTCGCGGGCGCCGGCGTGGGCGGCGGCTCCCTCAACTACGCCAACACCCTCTACGTACCGCTCAAGGCGTTCTTCGACGACCCGCAGTGGAAGGACATCACGGACTGGGAGGACGAGCTGCGGCCGTACTACGACCAGGCCAAGCGGATGCTGGGCGTCCGGCTCAACCCGACGATGACCCCCTCCGACGTGCACCTGAAGTCGGCCGCCGAGGCGATGGGCATCGGCGACACCTTCCACATGGCGCCGGTCGGCGTCTTCTTCGGGGACGGCGAGGACGCCGACGGCAAGGCGCGGACCAAGCCGGGCGGCGAGGTCCCCGACCCGTACTTCGGCGGCGCGGGCCCCTCCCGGCGCGCCTGCGCCGAGTGCGGCGAGTGCATGACCGGCTGCCGCCACGGCGCCAAGAACACCCTCAACGAGAACTACCTCCACCTCGCCGAGAAGGCGGGCGCGACCGTCCACCCCATGACGACCGTCGTCACCGTCACCGAGGACTCGCGCGGCGGCTTCGCCGTGAAGACCCTGCCCACCGACAACCGGAAGAAGGGGAAGGGCCGCACGTTCACCGCCCGCCGGGTCGTGATCGCCGCCGGCACGTACGGCACGCAGACCCTGCTCCACCGGATGAAGGACACCGGCCTGCTGCCCCGGATCTCCGACCGGCTCGGCGAGCTGACCCGCACCAACTCCGAGGGCCTGGTCGGCGCGCAGACCACCGACCGCCGCTACCGGAAGAAGCACGGCAGGGAGAAGGCCGACTTCACCCGGGGCGTCGCCATCACCTCCTCCGTCCACCCCGACGAGAACACCCACATCGAGCCGGTCCGGTACGGCAGGGGCTCCAACTCGATGGGCAGCCTCACCGTCCTCCAGGTGCCCTACGGCGCCCACCGGGTGCGCAACTGGTTCCTCAACATGCTCCGGCACCCCACGCTCGCCGCCCGCTCCCTCTCCAACCGGAAGTGGTCGGAGCGGACCATCATCGGCCTGGTCATGCAGTCCCTCGACAACTCCCTGACGACCTACCGCAAGCCCGGCGGCCTCGGAAAGGGCCTGCTCACGGCCCGCCAGGGCCACGGCGCCCCGAACCCGGTCCAGATCCCGGCGGCCACCCGGGCCGCCTCCCTCCTCGCCGAGGAGATCAACGGCTTCGCGGGCTCCAACGTCGGCGAACTGATGGGCACCCCGCTCACCGCGCACTTCCTGGGCGGCTGCCCGATCGGCGCGGACTCCGGGTCCGGCGTCATCGACCCGTACCACCGGCTCTTCGGCCACCCGGGGATCTCCGTCGTCGACGGGGCGGCCGTCTCCGCCAACCTCGGCGTGAACCCGTCCCTGACGATCACCGCCCAGGCGGAGCGGGCCATGTCCTTCTGGCCGAACAAGGGCGAGGAGGACACGCGCCCGGAGCAGGGGGAGGGGTACGTACGGCTCGCGGCGATCGAGCCGAAGTCCCCCGCGGTCCCGGCCGAGGCCTTCGGCGCGCTGCGCCTGCCGTTCCTGGGGATGCCGAAGATCCCGTCGAGGACCACGCCGGAGGTCCCGCTGGAGGTCCCGTCCAAGCAGGAGTGACGCGGGCCCCGGGCCGGGACGACAGAAAGGGCGCTGCATCCCCCTCCGAATGCAGCGCCCTTCCGGCTTTTTTGTGGTGCTGCATGGTTGACCCGCGATCCCCGCGATGGGTTGTAGCGGTTGCACGGGATCTTCGTGTGACGCGCGTCACGTCACGGAGGGGCGGGCGTACGCACGAGGGCCCCGTGCCGCGATTCCGGTCGCGGCACGGGGCCCTCGGGGGTCGGCACCGGTGCCGGGGAAGCCGCGGTGTCGAACGGAGCGGCGCCGGGGGCTGCGCCGCTGGGGGAGGGGAACGGAGTGGGGGGAACTGGGGGACGGGGTCTTCACGGGTCTTCGCGACGGTGCCGGGGCCGCGGGAACGCGGCCGGATGAGCCGGTTGCGGTCGGCCCCGGGCGTCCCCGGGACCGACCGCCCTTTCTGGGTGACCGGACCGCTGTCCCCTGCTGCCCGGTCACACGCGCTGGTGCGAGGTCCCACGACGTACCGGAGAGGTACGCCACACGCCCCAGCGAAGCCACGCGTGGTTTTCTTCGGGCCCGCCCCTGGCTGGCACGGACAACCGGACCAACGAAGCCGGCGCGGGGCCGGTCACGCGCCGTACGGGTGAGAGCGGGTCCGAACTCGGGTGCGGGCACCCACTCAGATGCGTCCCCGGCACGGCTCGGACACGTCCCGGCATCGCTCGGACACGTCCCGCACAGCTCGGACACGTCCCGGCACGGCTCAGGCGCGTCCTGGTGCAGCTCAGATGCGTCCCCGGCACAGCTCCAGCATCGTCATCGCGAGCGCCGTGCCCGGCTTGCCGAGGGCGTCCCTGTAGTGGCCGAGGACCTCCATCTCGCGGTTCAGGTTCACCCGGCGGCCGCCGGAGGAGATCCGCGCCTCCTGGATGACGGCCGAGACGGCCATCCGTTCCTGGATGAGACCGATGATCCGGTCGTCGAGCGCGTCGATGCGCTCGCGCGAGTCGCCGATCAGCGCCGCCGCCTCGTCGGTGCGGGCGCCGGTCTTCTCGGTGGTGGCGGTGTGTGCCGTCGTGGCGATGCGCGTCGTCGTGGCGGTGTGCGTCGTCATGGCAGGGCTCCTGTGTGAGGTCGGACGCCCTGGAGCGACATGGCCCGGAGCCAAGCAGAACGCCCCGGGCCTTGTCGGCCCGGGGCGCCTGGGAAGTCGCTTGTCAGTTGCTCAAGCAGCACGACCATGGCAGCCGGTGGGCCGGTTGCCATAGGTAAAGACGAAGGTCTGGTGCTTGCGCATGGCGACAGTATGGACCCCGGCCCGGGCCCGGGGCCAAACCGGGTTCGGATGGTGAGACGAAAAGTCCGACCGGCGCGCCGGTAGAATCGACAAATAGCACCCCTTTCGAGGGACCCCCTCCTACCGCCGGAAGGCCGCCGTAGTGTCATCAGCGACCCCCGCTGCCGCGCCCGACGTCACCAACCCGGACGTAGTCCTCGTTGTCGACTTCGGCGCCCAGTACGCCCAGCTCATCGCCCGCCGCGTCCGTGAGGCCCGGGTCTACAGCGAGATCGTCCCGTCCACCATGCCGGTGGCCGAGATGCTGGCCAGGAACCCGAAGGCGATCATCCTCTCCGGCGGCCCGTCCTCCGTGTACGCGGAGAACGCCCCCCGCCTCGACCGCGCGCTCTTCGAGGCCGGCGTCCCCGTCTTCGGCATGTGCTACGGCTTCCAGCTCATGGCGACGACCCTCGGCGGCACCGTCGACAACACCGGCGCCCGCGAGTACGGCCGCACCCCGCTGCACGTCTCCAAGGCCGGCTCCACCCTCTTCGAGGGCACCCCGGTCGAGCAGTCGGTGTGGATGTCGCACGGCGACGCCTGCTCCGCCGCCCCCGAGGGCTTCACCGTCACCGCCTCCACGGACGTCGTGCCGGTCGCCGCCTTCGAGAACGACGAGAAGAAGCTCTACGGCGTCCAGTACCACCCCGAGGTGCTGCACTCCACGCACGGCCAGCAGATCCTGGAGCACTTCCTCTACCGGGGCGCCGGCATCGAGCCGAGCTGGACCACCGGCAACGTGATCGAGGAGCAGGTCGCGGCCATCCGTGCCCAGGTCGGCGACAAGCGCGCCGTCTGCGGCCTCTCCGGCGGCGTCGACTCCGCCGTGGCCGCCGCGCTCGTGCAGAGGGCCATCGGCTCGCAGCTCACCTGCGTGTACGTCGACCACGGCCTCATGCGCAAGGGCGAGACCGAGCAGGTCGAGAAGGACTTCGTCGCCTCCACCGGCGTCAACCTCAAGGTCGTCGACGCGCAGGAGCGGTTCCTCACCGCCCTCGCCGGCGTCTCCGACCCGGAGACCAAGCGGAAGATCATCGGCCGCGAGTTCATCCGCGTCTTCGAGCAGGCGCAGCTGGAGATCCTCCAGGAGGAGGGACCCGAGGTCGCGTTCCTCGTCCAGGGCACGCTCTACCCGGACATCGTCGAGTCCGGCGGCGGCACCGGCACCGCCAACATCAAGTCCCACCACAACGTCGGCGGCCTGCCCGACGACATCGAGTTCGAACTCGTCGAGCCGCTGCGCCAGCTCTTCAAGGACGAGGTCCGCATGGTCGGCCAGGAGCTCGGCCTGCCCGAGGAGATCGTCCAGCGCCAGCCCTTCCCCGGCCCCGGCCTCGGCATCCGCATCGTCGGTGAGGTCACCAAGGAGCGCCTGGACCTGCTGCGCGAGGCCGACGCCATCGCCCGCGAGGAGCTGACCGCCGCCGGTCTCGACCGCGACATCTGGCAGTGCCCGGTCGTCCTGCTCGCCGACGTGCGCTCCGTGGGCGTCCAGGGCGACGGCCGCACCTACGGTCACCCGATCGTGCTGCGTCCCGTCTCCTCCGAGGACGCCATGACGGCCGACTGGTCGCGCCTGCCCTACGAGGTGCTCGCCAAGATCTCGACCCGCATCACCAACGAGGTCGCCGACGTCAACCGCGTCGTCCTCGACGTCACCAGCAAGCCGCCGGGCACCATCGAGTGGGAGTGACCGCTCCCCTGTGCGCGTGAGGAGGCCGCCGCCCCGGACGACCGGGCCGGCGGCTTCGTCGTTCCCGCCACCGCCACCGCTGTTGCCGCCACCGCCGCCACTGTCTGTGGGCGCCTCGACGACCGGCCGCTCCGGCGCGTGATCGGCCGAGCGGGGCCCGAACTCCTGTCGTAACACCATCGCTTCACCCTTCTGTACGTCAATCCGACGACGCGACAATCACTCCTGGGTGTGATGCGCGCGGCCCTCCCGGGATCCCTCGGTACGGCACAATTCCGTGGGACCAGCGGCAAGTTGGCCCTCCACGCCACACCGGAACGCACCAGAACGCGTCGGTACGTGCCGTGGAGCGAGCGCGGAAGTGAGCACCGTGGCGGTTCAAGAGGCGAGACAGCACGGCGAGCACGCGACGGCCTGCGCCGGCTGCGCCCACTGCGGGCGGACCGGCCACCGGCGCGCGGTCGCCGCCTTCCTCGCCCGGCGCGACGAGCTCGCCGCCGGCCACGGCGTCCCCGCCGCCGTCGCCCACTCCCCGGTCGCCGCCCGCCAGTGGGTCTCCGACGAACTCGCCCAGTCCGCCCGCGCGGTCACCGCCCACGGCCGGGCGGCCGGGCCCGCCCGGCTCGACCAGGTCCGGCGCGGCGGCCTCCGCGCCGTCTGGGGCGCCGTCCTCGTCCTCCTCCTCGGCCAGGCCCTCACCGCCGTCGGAGCCGGCTGGACCGGCGCCCGCACGGCCGGCCTCTGCACCGCCCTGGTCCTCGCCGCCCTCCTCAGCGCCGCCGCCCACACCCACCGGGCGCGCGGCGGCCTCCTCGCACCCCTGACCGGCGAGGACAACCGACTCTCCACCACCCGCGCCGTCGCCGCCGCCTGGCTCCTGCTCCTCTCCTTCTCCCTCCTCTTCCTGGCCGCCCGGTTCCTGCTCCTCCGATCACCGGCCGGTACTGGTCCCGGTACTGGTACCGGGACCGTGGCCGGGACCGGTGCTGCGGTCACGGTCCCGGCCGCGACCGCCTTCGGCCTGACCCGGGCCGCCGGCCTGCTCACCGTCCTGGCCCTGGTGGCGGCCGTCACCGTCACCGCCCGCCTCGTCGTCACCACCGGGATCGCGGCGGGCCGCCTCCAGAAGGTGCGCGCCGACCGCCCGCGCGCCGCCGACCTGCTCTGCGACGACAGCGGCCGGGCCTGCCTCGCCGACGTCCAGTACCTCCTGGTCTCCGGCACCGTCCTCCTCCTCGCGGCCGTCGGCCTCGCCCGCGACCCCGCCCGCCTCCCCGAGGTCCCCTGGTCCCTCGTGCTCCTCCTCGGCGTCTCGGCGGCCTGGCACCTCGCCGCGAAGCGCACGGAGGGCGTCCGCCCCACGATCCACTCCGTGGTCCGGTCCCGGGAGGCGGGCGACCTCGACGCCCCGATCCGCACGGGCGACGACATCGAGATCCGCGGCCGCGGCTTCGTCCCGCCGGGCGCAGGCGCCCCCGATCCGCTGACCCGCCTCGTCGTCCGCATCGGCCCCGTCCACGCCCACGTCCCCCTGGTCCCGGTCCCGGGCGGCTTCGCCAACCCCACCGACACCTCCCTGACCGTCCCCCTCCCGGCGGACGTGGAGCCGGGCCGGGCGGAGGTCTCGGTCGTGACGGCGGCGGGCGTGGAGACCAACCGGGTCACGATCGACGTCGTGGACTGACCGTCCGGCCCCTTCCCCGCGCCCCCGGGCCGCCGCTCGGAGGAGAATCGTTCCGCGAGCAGCCGTACGGGGCGTGAGAGGTGACCGACGATGACGGGACAGACGGACCGGACGGGCCAGGGCGACGACAGGACTCCGGGCAGGGCCGGTGGCGGCGACGGTGATCCCGGCGGCAGCGGCGGTGGCTCCGGCGGCGGTGGTGGCTTCGGTCGTGGTGACGGCTTCGGCCGTGGTGAGGGTGGTCCCGGCAGCGGTGACAGGGGCCCCGGCCGTGACGGTGGCTTCGGTCGTGGTGACGGCTTCGGCCGTGGTCACGGTGGTCCCGGCGGTGAGGCCGACGGAACCGGTGCCTGGAAGGCCTTCGCCTCCCGCTACGCCCTCCTTCCCCTGCGGATCTTCCTCGGGATCACGTTCGTCTACGCCGGGCTCGACAAGCTCACCGACTCCGCCTTCTTCGCCGACACCGGCAGCGGGTCCCTCGGGGAGACGATGCGCGGCGTCCGGGACGTCTCCGCCATCCCCGCTCTCGTCGACCTCGCCCTCAAGAACCCCGCCGGCTTCGGGTACGCCATCGCCTTCGGCGAGCTCGCCGTCGGACTCGGGACCCTCTTCGGCCTCTTCGCCCGGGTGGCGGCGCTCGGAGGCGCGCTGATCTCGCTGAGCCTCTGGCTGACCGTGAGCTGGCAGGTGTCGCCGTACTACCTCGGCAACGACCTCGTCTACCTGATGGCCTGGCTGCCGCTGCTGCTCGCCGGGGCCTCGGTGCTCTCGCTGGACCGGCTCCTCGCCGAACGGCGCCGTATTCGATAGGAGACCCAGGTCGCGACCGCGGCCGTGCCCAGGCCGCCGCAGAGGACGGGGACCACCGCGTACCAGGCGGCCGTCCAGGCCCCGGCCGCGTCGCCCGCGTACAGGGCCGCCACGGCGAGGGCGGTGAGGCCGACGACGAGCCGGCCGGGGCGGAACTCATGAAGCAGCACGGATGACCTCCACCTGTCCGAGCGCGACCTCCAGGGAGAGGTCCAGGGTGCCCGCCGGGACGGTCCCGGCCGGCGGTGCGAGCGTGCGGGTCTCCCTGCGGTCCGGCGCGATGTCGATGTCGCCGGGCGGCTGCCCCGGCAGTCGCAGGTCGCCCAGCGACACCTTGGCGTTCAGCTTCACGACCGCGTCCTTCGGGACGATCACCTCGAGCTGCCCTGCACCCACCTCGGCACGAGTGGTGACCGTCGTGCCGACGGGGAGCGGGAGGCGCGACAGATCGAGCGTGCCGACCCCGCTGCCCAGCTCGTAGTGCGGCTGCACGGCGGCGACCGACGCGGGCGCCCAGGTCTCGCGGACCCAGTCCGTGGTGATCCGGTCGGGCAGCGCCGTGGTCAGGGCGAGCACGCCCGCCGTGAGCACGGTCATGAAGACCGTGCCGAACCCGGTCCGTCCGAGGAAACTGCTGACGACCAACCCCAGGCCGAACACCGCGAGGGCGGCGGTCAGACCGATCTGCAGACTGGTGCCGAGCGGCTCGGTCTCCCAGGTCAGGCCCGTGCCGAGGCCGGCCGCCACCATCGCGAGCAGGAAGACGAGACCGCTGATGGAGAGCGGACTCTTCCGGACGGAGGGCGTCGGACGGCCGGGCGCCGGGGCCGGGGGACCCCACTGGCTGCCGGGCTTCGGCACCTCGCCGTTGACCTTGCCCTCCTCGTCCAGCACGCCGTGCGGACCCCACATGTAGCCGATGGCCACCCTGCCCGTCGAGCCGTCCTTGACTATCGGGTCCTTCCACCAGGAGGTGTACTCGATCAGCGGCGGGGCCTTCGTCTCGGGCGGGGCCTCGGCGACCGCGAGCGCCGCCGCCGTGTCCGTCCTGCCCTCGGTCTCGACCGCGCCCGTCTGTCTCCGCCGCGACCAGACCGCCGCCCCGCACGCCACGAACGCCACCAGCAGCGAGGAGCCCAGCATCGATCCGCTGCGCAGCATCGACAGGAAGACCCCGCAGCCGATCAGCGCCATCAGCAGGGCCGCGAGGGAGGAGCCGGAGACGCGGCCGGTCAGCAGCCTGCGCCCCTCGTTGTCCTCCTCGCCCGCGAGCGGGATCAGCAGCCACGCGAAGCCGTAGAAGATCAGCCCGAAGCCGCCCGTCACCGCCAGCACGCCGACCACGACGCGGAAGACCACCGGGTCGAGGTCGAAGTACCGGCCGAGACCGCCGCAGACACCGCCCACGACCTTGCTTCCGCGCGAGCGCCGCAGGGGCGCGGCGGACGCGGCGGAAGCGGCCTCCGCCGGCGGCGGGGCCTCGTGCTGCGAAGGCGTCGAACTCGTCATGCCTCCATGGTGACGGCCCGTGACGCCGTGCGGCACCGGGGACGACCCTGGCCCGACCCTGATATTCGGAGAGCCCTCCTCCCCGAGGCCGTACCAGGGAAGATCTCAGGGCCGACCCTGATGTCCCGGGCGGGCCGGACGTGTGACGATCGCTGCATGTCCGCATCCGCTCGTGTCACCGAGACCGACGAACCGCCCCTGCGCAGGCTCTATCGAAGCGCCGACGGGCGGTGGCTCGGCGGTGTCGCACGCGGTCTCGCGGGACACCTCGGACTGCCGGTCGTCTGGGTGCGCACGGCGTTCGCGGTCCTTGCCATGGCGGACGGCCTCGGCGCCGTGCTCTACGCGGTCTTCTGGATCGTCGTCCCGCTCGGCGTCGGCGGACGGACCGCCCCGCGCCCCGTCTTCGAGACCACTCCGGACGGGCGCCGCAGGCTGCGCAAGCCCGACCGGGGCCAGGTCTTCGCCCTGGCCGCGCTCGCCGTGAGCCTCGCGGTCGTCGCCGGGAACGCCAGCTTCGACGCCGAGACGGGACGGTACGTCTGGCCCGCCATCCTCACCGGCATCGGTCTCGCCGTCTTCTGGCGCCAGGCGGACAACGCCCGCCGGGCGAGCTGGACCGACCCCGGCCGGCACAGACGCGCGTTCCAGCTCGCCCGCGGCCTCGTCGGCGTCGCCCTGGTCGGCACGGGCCTCGCGGTCTTCGTGGTGGTCCGCGGCTCCGTCGCCCAGCTCGGCACGGCCCTCACCGCCGCCGTCGCCGTCCTCACCGGCATCGTGCTGCTCGCCGGCCCCTGGCTGGTCCGCATGTCGCAGGACCTCACGGAGGAGCGGACCATGCGCATCCGCGCCCAGGAGCGCGCCGAGGTCGCGGCCCACGTCCACGACTCGGTGCTGCACACCCTCACCCTGATCCAGCGCAACGCCGACGACCCGGGCGAGGTGCGCCGGCTCGCCCGCGCCCAGGAGCGGGAGTTGCGGAACTGGCTCTACAAGCCGGAGGGCACCGGCAGGGACGAGGAGCCCGAGACCCTCGCGGAGGCGGTGAAGAGAGCCGCGGCCGAGGTCGAGGACAAGCACGGCGTCCCGCTGGAGGTGGTCGTCGTCGGCGACTGCCCCCTCGACGAGGGACTGGTCGCGCAGATACAGGCCGCGCGCGAGGCGATGGTCAACGCCGCCAAGTACGGTGGCGAGGGAGGGGCGGTGCAGGTGTTCGCGGAGGTGGACGGCCGCACGGTCTTCGTCTCGGTGCGGGACCGGGGGCCGGGCTTCGACCTGGACGACGTGCCGGAGGACCGGATGGGCGTACGAGAATCGATCATCGGTCGGATGCAGCGCAACGGCGGTACGGCCCGGCTGCGGTCACCGCAGGGCGGCGGCACCGAAGTGGAGCTCGAGATGGAGAGGGCGGACGGATGAGCGACGAGACCGGGGCAGCGACCGGGAGCGGGGCGGACGCGGGGGCGGCGCCGGGTGCCGGGCGCCGGGTGCGGGTGGTGCTCGTCGACGACCACCGCATGTTCCGCACCGGGGTGCAGGCCGAGATCGGCCGGACCGAGGTCACCGGCGTCGAGGTGGTCGGCGAGGCCGCCGACGTCGACCAGGCGGTCACGGTCATCACCGCGACCCGTCCCGAGGTCGTCCTGCTCGACGTGCACCTCCCGGGCGGCGGCGGGGTCGAGGTGCTGCGGCGCTGCGCGAGCCTGCTCGGCGCGCCCGAGGACCCGGTCCGCTTCCTGGCCCTTTCGGTGTCGGACGCGGCCGAGGACGTGATCGGGGTGATCCGGGGCGGGGCCCGCGGCTACGTCACCAAGACGATCACCGGCACCGACCTGGTCGACTCGATCTTCCGGGTCCAGGAGGGGGACGCCGTCTTCTCCCCCCGGCTCGCCGGCTTCGTCCTGGACGCCTTCGCCTCGACGGACGCGCCCCCGGTGGACGAGGACCTGGACCGGCTCACCCAGCGGGAGCGGGAGGTGCTGCGGCTGATCGCCCGCGGCTACGCGTACAAGGAGATCGCCAAGCAGCTCTACATCTCGGTGAAGACGGTCGAGTCGCACGTCTCGGCGGTCCTGCGGAAGCTCCAGCTCTCCAACCGCCACGAGCTGACCCGCTGGGCCACCGCCCGCCGCTTGGTCTGAGCCCCCGGCCCGGCCTGCGGTCTACGACGATGCCCCCCGTTTCCCGTCCCCCGTCCCTCGTCCCCGGTCCACGATCCCTGGCCCACGACCCGTGGCCCCCGCGCCGGGGCCGGAGACAGGGCCGGGGCCGGTTCCCGCGCCGGGCCCAGGCCGTCAGCTCACGCGGGTGGCTCCGGCGAAGGGCATCTCGTCGATCGGGGCGACCCGGATCGGGGCGCCCGGGCGGGGGGCGTGGATCATCTGGCCGCCGCCGATGTAGAGCCCGACGTGGCTGATCCCGGAGTAGAAGAAGACCAGGTCACCGGGGGTGAGCTGGGAGCGGGAGACCCGCTTGCCGGCGTTGATCTGGGTGTACGTCGTGCGGGGCAGGGAGACGCCGGCCGCGCGCCAGGCAGCCTGGGTGAGGCCCGAGCAGTCGTACCCGGACGGGCCCGTCGCCCCCCACACGTACGGCTTGCCGAGCTGGGCGCGGGCGAAGGAGACGGCCTGGGCGGCCCGGGAGTTCGGGGCGCCCACCGGTCCGCGCGCGCTGCCGGAGGAGCGGTCGGCCCGCGCGGGGGCCGAGGTGTCGGCCGGGTTCGTTCCGGCCGCCCGCGCCGAGGGGCCGGGGGCGTTCCGGGCGGCGGTGGCGGCCTCGTACCGGGCCCGTTCCTCGGTGGTCAGCCGGGCGAGCAGGGTCCTGGCCGCCTCCAGTCTGCCGAGGACGGTCGCCTTCTGCCGCCGCAGTTCGGCCTCGTGCCCGCGCAGGACGGCCAGCCGGTCCGCCGACTCGCCGCGCAGCTGCCCGATCGCGCCGAGTTCGCGCCGTACGGTCCGGATCGCGGCGGCCTGCCGGTCGCCGGCCTTCTCGGCGAACGCGGCCCGTGCCAGGTACTGGTCCGGGTCGGAGGTGAGGGCGAGCCGCAGCGCCGGGTCGAGCCCTCCGGAGCGGTACTGGGCGGCGGCCACGGCCCCGAGGGCGTCCCGCGCGTCGTTGAGGCGCTGGGTCCTGCGGGCGGCCTCGTCGCGCAGCCGGTCGAAGGCGCCGCGCGCCGCGTCCGCCTTCTCCTTCGCCCCGTTGTACCGCTCGGTCGCGACCTCGGCCTCCTCGTAGAGCCGGTCGACCTGCGCCCTGACCTGGGCGGTGGTGGGCCGGGGGTCCGCGTGTCCGGACCCTTCGAAGAGCGTCGCCGTCGCCGCCGAGGCGAGGGCGAGGGTGGCGGCGGTGCGGACCGCCTGACCGCCGAGGAGGGACTGGGTGGACTTTCGGTGCGCTGCCACGAGGGCGGTTCACATCCTCTTCCCTGGGGGACGGTGTGCGCCGGGCCGGCGGCGGTCCGCACAGGGGGACGGGCCGCCGCCGGTTTTCTCGGCGGGGGTGACCGACGACCGCCGACCTGCCGGCGGTGGTGGGGAGCCGGTCACCTGGTGGAGGACGCTAGGCCCGGGGTCACGCCCGGATGACGGGATGACCGCTATTGGCGCCAGTTGACGGGGGAGGGACCGAACTCTTTCGCCGGGTGACGGGGTGCGGCCCTTCCGGCGGGCGTACGAACGTATCGACGTACGGATGTGTCGACGTACGGATGTACGGGCTGTGCGGGCGTATCGCCGTGTCTCCGTATCGGTGCACGGGTGTATCGGCGTACGGACGCGCGGGCGGTCGAAGGGGTGGGACGGGCGGGACCCGCCCGGAAGGGGGTCGCGGAGGCCCGGTTAGGCTCCGCCCCATGGACGTACTCATCAATGTCTTCGTCGCCCTGCACATCATCGGTATCGCCTCCCTCCTCGGCGGCTTCCTCACCCAGATGAAGGCGATGGGCGCCGGTACGGCCCGCTTCAGCCCCGCGATGCTGCACGGCGCGCTGACCATGCTGGTCACGGGCGTCGCGCTCGTCGGCCTGAACCAGGCCGACGACCAGACCGTGAACAACCTCAAGATCGGCATCAAGCTGGCGATCCTCGTCGTGATCCTCGGCCTCGTCTACGTCAAGCGGGACGACGAGAAGGTCGACAAGGGCCTCTTCGCCGCCGTCGGCGGCCTGACCACGGCGAACATCTTCATCGCGACCCTCTGGACCTGAGTCCCGGTTCCGGATCCGAGCCGCCCCGGCCAGGTCCGCAGCCCCCGGATGTGACCCGTTCCGCACCCCGGCCGCACGGACCGGCCTCCAAACACGGGCCCGGATGTCTGCGAGGCGTCCTAGACTCGTGAGGCGATGAGCAGCCTCTTTGACGACAGCTTCCTGGCCGGTCTCCAGAACCACTCCTCGGAGGAGCCCCCGCACCGCCCCGAGGACGACGAGCACGGCTCCCCGGCGCCGGAGGAGGTCCCGCACGACCTCTTCGGGGAGCACTTCGACGCGCCCCCGCCCCGGGACGCGTACTACCGCGACGGCGCCCCGCGCCCCGTCGTGGACCCCGCCGCGCTCCTGGAAGGGCTGAACGAGCAGCAGCGCGCCGCCGTCGTGCACACCGGCACCCCGCTGCTCATCGTCGCCGGCGCCGGCTCCGGCAAGACCCGGGTGCTCACCCACCGCATCGCCCACCTCCTGGGCACGCGGCACGTCCACCCCGGCCAGATCCTGGCGATCACCTTCACCAACAAGGCCGCCGGCGAGATGAAGGAGCGCGTCGAGCAGCTCGTCGGCCCGCGCGCCAACGCCATGTGGGTCATGACCTTCCACAGCGCCTGCGTCCGGATCCTGCGCCGCGAGTCGAAGAGGCTCGGCTTCACCTCCTCCTTCTCGATCTACGACGCCGCCGACTCCAAGCGCCTGATGGCCCTGGTCTGCCGCGACCTGGACCTCGACCCGAAGAAGTTCCCGCCGAAGTCGTTCAGCGCCAAGATCTCGAACCTCAAGAACGAGCTGATCGACGAGGAGACCTTCGCCGACCAGGCGCAGGACGGCTTCGAGAAGACGCTCGCCGAGGCGTACCGGATGTACCAGGCGCGGCTGCGCGAGGCCAACGCCCTGGACTTCGACGACATCATCATGACGACGGTCCACCTGCTCCAGGCGTTCCCCGACGTCGCCGAGCACTACCGCCGCCGCTTCCGCCACGTCCTCGTCGACGAGTACCAGGACACCAACCACGCCCAGTACACCCTGGTGCGCGAGCTGGTCGGCACCGGCTACGAGGACCTCGGCCCGGCCGAGCTGTGCGTAGTGGGCGACGCCGACCAGTCGATCTACGCCTTCCGGGGCGCCACCATCCGCAACATCCTCCAGTTCGAGGAGGACTACCCGGACGCGACCACGATCCTCCTGGAGCAGAACTACCGCTCCACGCAGACGATCCTCTCGGCCGCCAACGCCGTCATCGAGCGCAACGAGTCCCGCCGCCCCAAGAACCTGTGGACCAACGCGGGCGAGGGCGCGCGGATCACCGGCTACGTCGCGGACACCGAGCACGACGAGGCGCAGTTCGTCGCCGACGAGATCGACCGGCTCACGGACGCGGGCGAGGCCAAGGCCGGGGACGTCGCCGTCTTCTACCGGACCAACGCCCAGTCCCGCGTCTTCGAGGAGATCTTCATCCGCGTCGGCCTGCCCTACAAGGTCGTCGGCGGCGTGCGCTTCTACGAGCGCAAGGAGGTCCGGGACGTCCTCGCGTACCTGCGCGTCCTCGCCAACCCCGAGGACAACGTCCCGCTGCGCCGCATCCTCAACGTCCCCAAGCGGGGCATCGGCGAGCGCGCCGAGGCGATGATCGACGCCCTCTCGCTCCGCGAGAAGATCACCTTCCCGCAGGCCCTCAAGCGGGTCGACGAGGCGTACGGCATGGCCGCGCGCTCCGCGAACGCCGTCAAGCGCTTCAACGCGCTCATGGACGAGCTGCGCACCGTCGTCGAGTCCGGCGCCGGACCCGCCGTCGTCCTGGAGGCCGTCCTGGAGCGGACCGGCTATCTGGCCGAGCTCCAGGCCTCGACCGACCCGCAGGACGAGACCCGGATCGAGAACCTCCAGGAACTCGCCGCCGTGGCGCTGGAGTTCGAGCAGGAGCGCGGCGAGGAGCCCGCGACCCTCGCCGAGTTCCTGGAGAAGGTCGCGCTCGTCGCCGACTCCGACCAGATCCCCGACGAGGACGAGGAGGGCCGGGGCGTCATCACCCTGATGACGCTGCACACCGCCAAGGGCCTCGAATTCCCGGTGGTGTTCCTGACGGGCATGGAGGACGGCGTCTTCCCGCACATGCGCGCCCTCGGCCAGACGAAGGAGCTGGAGGAGGAGCGCCGCCTCGCGTACGTGGGCATCACGCGCGCGCGTGAGCGGCTCTACCTCACCCGCTCGGCGATGCGCAGCGCCTGGGGCCAGCCCTCGTACAACCCGGCCTCGCGCTTCCTGGAGGAGATCCCGCCCACGCACCTGGAGTGGAAGCGGACCGGTCCGATGGCGAAGCCCGCCGGGCCGACCTCGGGCATCACCTCCTCGCTCTCCTCCTCCCGCGCGCGCTCCGGCCCCTCGGGCTTCGCCACGCGGCGGGCCGGCGAGAAGCCGGTGATCTCGCTCCAGGTGGGCGACCGGGTCACGCACGACCAGTTCGGCCTCGGCACGGTCACGGCGGTGACCGGCACGGGCGCCGACGCCCAGGCGACGATCGACTTCGGTGACGACAAGCCGAAGAGGCTGCTGCTGCGGTACGCGCCGGTCGAGAAGCTGTAAGCGGGTACGTGGACACGGAAGAGGGCCCCGACTTCGGTCGGGGCCCTCTTCCGTGTGCCGGTGGAGCGATCAGCTCGTCGGGTCCAGGCCGTGGCTGCGCAGCCACGCCAGCGGGTCGATCGCGTAGCCGCCGCCCGGCCGGACCTCGAAGTGGAGGTGCGGACCGGTGGAGTTGCCGGAGTCGCCCGAGTACGCGATGACCTCGCCGGCCTTCACGGAACCGGAGCGGATCTTGGCGCTGCTGAGGTGGCAGTACCAGGTCTCGGTGCCGTCCGGGGCGGTCACGATCACCATGTTGCCGTACGCGCTGTTCAGCTGGGTGCGGACGGTGCCGTCCGTCGCGGCCATCACGGGCGTGCCGTTGAACACGGGGAAGTCGATGCCGGTGTGCACGGACATCCAGTTGACGCCCGACTGGCCGAAGCGCGCGCTGAGCCGGTGGAGCTTCACCGGCAGCGCGAACTTGGGGCGCATCGCCTCCTTGCGGATCGCCTCCTCCTCGCGCTTCTTCTTCTCGGCCTCCTGACGGACCTTGAGGTCGATGCGCTCCTGGGCGCGGCTGGCGCGGCTGCCGAAGTCGCGGGCGTCGGTGGCGAGGGCGTCGAGCTGGGTGTTGAAGGCGTTGTTCGCTGCGACCGGCTTCACGGCGTCCGGGGCGGCGGCGAGCGCGGTCGTGTTGTCCTTCTTCTCGCCCCCGGCGCCGGTGCCCGGGAGCCCGCCGACGGACGCGGCGGCGATGCCGGCGACCCCCATGACGCAGGCGGAGGGGACGGCGACGGTCAGCAGCGCGGACCGCTTGGCGGGAGTACGACGCCGGCCGCGACCGCCGCCGGAGGAACGGCGTACGGGGCGGCCGGCGGCGGGAGCGTCGGTGCGGACCTCGACGGCGGGCTCGTCGCGGGGCTCGTCGTGGGGTTCCTCGTCGGTCCCGTAGGTGTCCTCGTACGAGGTCTCGGCGGCCTCGGCGTCTTCGAGGAGTTCGGCGTCCTCGGAGTCCTCGGCGCCGCCGGTCTCCGCCTCGGGCGCGTAGTCGAAGGAGAACTCGGCGGTGGGCTCGGGGAGTTGCTCGGACTGCGGGGTGTACTGGTGGGGGACGACCGGCTCGGGCTCCGGAGCGGCGTGGTTCCACGCGGTCGCGTCGTAGGCGCCGGTCTCGGTCGCGAAGGCGGGGGCGGCCCACTGGCCGCTGCTGTCGTAGGCCTCGTAGCCGTACGTGCCCTGGGCGGCGTACGCGCCGGAGTGGGCGGTCTCGTACCGGCCGGTGTGCTGGGCCTCGGTCCAGGCGGAGGCGTCCCACTGACCGGTCGTGTCGTACGGGTCGCTCGCCCCGTACGGGCCGGCCGTGCCGTACTGGCCCGTCGTGTCGTACCGGCCGGTCGTGTCGTACTGCGCCGCGCCGGTCTCGTAGGAGTCGGTCGTCGGGTAGGCGCCGGTCGCCTCGTAGGAACCGCCGGTCCCGTAGGAACCGCTGTTCTCGTGGACGGGCGTCCCGTAGGCGGGGGTTCCGACGTTCCACTGCCCCGAGGTGTCCCACTGGCCGGTCGTGTCGTACTGCCCGGCGGTGCCGAGGGTTCCGGTGGTGCCGTACTGACCGAGGTCCCACTGGCCGCTGTGGTCGGCCCGACCGGCGGGGTACGTGCCGAACAGCGGGTCTGCGGCGAAGCTGCCAGTGGTGTGGGCGTCGTCTCCGACGTACCCGGCGTGGGGGTGCT
The DNA here is from genome assembly GCF_053618675.1 of Streptomyces sp. NPDC055632. Classification (NCBI taxonomy): domain Bacteria; kingdom Bacillati; phylum Actinomycetota; class Actinomycetes; order Kitasatosporales; family Streptomycetaceae; genus Streptomyces; species Streptomyces sp. NPDC055632. Next base: position 148,100 of record NZ_JBSHHY010000003.1, read on the forward strand.
GGTCGTTCACCAACGTCTCTCTCGCCTCGGCAGCAGGACCAGTCCGGGGCGGCCCGACGAGGGGTGTCCCGGGGGTAAGCAGTGGCGCGACTGTACCCGGCGGTATGCGCGGCGGACAATCTTCGGCGGGGTTTGCAGCCGTAGGAAACGGGCAATCGGTCGCGTTTCACCAGCTCGTGGAGACACCTTTGGCCTTGTGTTCGAGAAACGTTCGAACAGGGGTGTCGCGTGGTCGGACGGCACACGTGTTGACGACGGTGATGTCGTGTGATCGGACGATCGCGGGGCGTCGACGGAGCGGCCGGGCCTCCGGTCGGGCGACGGAGGGCGCGTCCGTCGGGCGATGGAGGACACGTCCGTCAGGCGGCCACGGAGGACACCTCCGTCATGCCACGGAGGACGCGTCCGGTTCCTCTCCCCGCCCGGCCTGGATCCCGGGTCCGTCGGCGTCGAGCGCTTCGCGGACCCCGGTGGCCACCGTCGGGTGCACGGGCAGCGCGAGGTGGCCGACCCCGCTGACCCGCACGTTGTGCACCACCAGGTCCGGGTGGTCGAGGCGGGCGGTCTCCACCGGCACCATCACCTGGTCGAGGTCGCTCCAGAAGCTCACGAACCTGGTCCGGCAGCCGGGCGCGGGGCCGGCCAGCTCCCGCAGCACCTCGGAACCGGGCCGCATCTGCCGCACCAGCGGATGGGCGGCGGCGAGCCGGGCCACGGTCGTGCCCGCGTGCGGGGTGCCGAGCGTGACCAGGGTCCGCACCCGTGCGTCACCCCCGAGGCACTGCACGTAATAACGGGCGATCAGCCCGCCGAGGCTGTGTCCGACGATGTCGACCTCGGCGTGTCCCGTACGGGCGCGGATCTCGTCCACCCGGCGGCCGAGCAGCTCGGCGGCGGCCCGCAGGTCGCACGTGAGCGGTGAGTAGTTGAGCGACTCGATCCCGTCACGGCCGTGCCGGGCGAGGGAGCGGCGCAGCAGGACGAAGACGGAGCGGTTGTCCACGAAGCCGTGCAGGAGCAGGACGGGGCGCCTGCCCCGGACGGACCCCTCGGGCGGCACGTCGGACGGGGCGGGCGAGAGGCGCTCGGCCACGATCCCGGTCGGGTAGAGGACGAGATGGCCGGTGAGGATCGCCAGCTCGAGCGCGGTGGCCTTCATCAGGGTGGTGACCTTGGCGAACTCCATGGCCGGCCTCCCGAACGGCATGCGGGGCCGGACGGCGTGGCCGGTGCGCCGCGCCCCCGCGCCGCACGGACGGCGGCACGGAGGCGCGGCGACCTCGTCGCGGCTCCCTTCGCGACCGGTCCCGCTGCGGCTGACGGGCCCAGGAGGAGGGCCCTGAAGCGGGGACGGCGCGGAGCGAACATGTCCCACGTGTGATTTCCCCCTCGCTCGCTGCCGCGAAACAGCCGCTTGCGGGATGCTGGGGATAACGTTCGTTCACCTCCCCGGCAAAGAAGCGCGGGGGTCGCATGTGGAGGCAGTGATGGGTGTGACCGGTCCGATCCGCGTGGTGGTCGCCAAGCCGGGTCTCGACGGCCACGATCGCGGGGCCAAGGTGATCGCGCGAGCGCTCCGGGACGCCGGTATGGAGGTCATCTACACCGGACTCCACCAGACGCCCGAGCAGATCGTCGACACGGCGATCCAGGAGGACGCCGACGCGATCGGCCTCTCCATCCTCTCGGGCGCGCACAACACGCTCTTCGCGAAGGTCCTGGAGCTGCTCAAGGACCGCGACGCGGAGGACATCAAGGTCTTCGGCGGCGGCATCATCCCGGAGGCGGACATCGCGCCGCTGAAGGAGAAGGGCGTGGCGGAGATCTTCACGCCGGGCGCGACGACGGCGTCCATCGTCGACTGGGTGAACGCGAACGTCCGCGTGGCCGCGTAGCGCTCGGGCCGCGTGGCGTACGGCCACGTGGTGCGCGAGCCGCGTGGCGCACGGGCCACACAGTACGCGGGCTGCGTAGCGCACGGGCCGCATGGCGTGCGGGCCGAGCAGCGCGCGGGCCGCATGGCACAAGGGCCGTGAAGCGTTCCGCCCCTCATCGTCCAGGGCCCTCCCTCGGGAGGGCCCTTCGCCGTCCGTGCGCCCTCAAGCGGGCGGTACGAGCTCGGCGCGGATCGACGCGCGCAGGCGGAGCGTGGAGACCAGGCGCTGGAAGGCCTCCGACCAGTAGCCGCCGGCGCCGGGGACGACGTCCTCCGCCTCGTCCGGACGGGCCGCCAGGGGTTCGAGGCGCCGGGCCGCCTCCGGGGCGAGGCAGCGCTCCGCGAGGCCCATCACCCCGCTGAAGCTCCACGGGTAGCCCCCCGCCTCCCGCGCGATGTCCAGCGCGTCGATCACCGCTTCGCCGAGCGGCTCCGCCCACGGCACGGCGCAGACCCCGAGGAGCTGGAACGCCTCCGACAGGCCGTGGGCCGCGACGAACCGGGCGACCCAGAGCGCCCGTTCCTCCGGGGACAGCATCGACAGGAGCCGGGCCCGCTCGGCGAGCGACGAGGTGCCGGGCCCCGTCGCGGGCGGGACCGCGGGCGAACCGAGCAGCGCCCGCGACCAGGCCGCGTCCCGCTGCCGCACGGCCGCCCGGCACCAGGCGGCGTGCAGCTCGTCCCGCCACTCGTCTGCGACCGGCAGGGCCACGATCTCCTCCGGGCCGCGCCCGCCGAACCTGGCCGGCCAGCAGGAGAGCGGCGCGGACTCCACGATCCGGGCCAGCCACCAGGAGCGCTCGCCCCGGCCCGCCGGAGGGACCGCCACGACGCCGTCCCGCTGCATCGCCGCGTCGCACTCGTGCGGCGCCTCGACGCCGATCGTCGGCACGTCGGCCGTCCGGTCGAGGCCGACGCAGGTCAGGGCCCGGGCCGCCATCCGGCCCGCGAGGGCGGAGGACGGCAGGGCGGAGAGGAGTTCGGCGGCGGTCGCGCGGACGTTCCGGCCGCGGTCGCCGAGGGCCGCCTCCAGGAACTCCTCGTCCGCGTCGGAGAGTTCGGCCCGCAGCGAGTCGAGGAACATCAGCCGGTCCTCGGCCCGCTCGGTGGCCCAGGTGGAGGCGAGGAGGGCGAGACCGGCGGCCGGATCGTCGTTCCGTACGGCGGTGAGCAGGGCGACCCGCTCGGCGAACAGGCCCTCGTCCCACAGGGCCCGCACCCCCTCCGCGTCCCGGAGGGACGGGAGGGAGCCGGCCGCCCCCGTGCCGCGGAGGGCGAACCGCCACTCGGGGTTGAGCCGGGCCAGCCACAGCCCGCGCGGTCCCGCGAACCGGAGGGCCGGAGGGCGCAGATCGGTGCGGGCCCGGGCCGCGTCGAGGAGTGCGGGCAGGGCGGCGGACGGCGCCTTGTACCCGTGTTCCTCGGCGAGGGCCAGCCACTGGGGGAGCAACTCGGCGAGGTCGGGCGCGGTTCCGCGCCGCCCGGCGGGCGCGGGCGCGGTCCGGCCGGCGAGCAGTTGGTCGAGGCGCCGCCGGGCCGCCTCGGGCAGCGGCGCGCGCGGGTCCTCGGGGGCGGGCTCCGGCGGGGGCGCGGCGGGCCCGGGTCGCAGCCCGGCCCTGCGCCGTACGGTGTGCAGCGCGGCGGCGTCGAGCAGCGCGCCCGCCGCGTCACCACCCCTCATGTCACCGCCCAGCACGTCACCGCCCAGCACGTCACCATCCGTCACCTCGCCATCCATCACGTCGCCGTGCGCCGTGCGCGCGAGCCGGGCGGGTTTCCGTCGGTCCGTCCCGAGCAGCGCCGAGGTGACGAGCTCCTCCCAGAGACGGTCGGAGGCGGGATCCGGAGCGGGCGTGGTCGTGGTGGTGTCCATCGGGCTCCTCCGGTCGGTGGTCGATGGTCGGTGGTCGGCGATCGGCGATCGGTGGTCATCGGGCGTCGGGCGTCGGTCGGCGGGCGGTGTTTCGGTGACTGGTGGTCGGCGGTGCCGACGGCGGCGGGGCGGGCGCGTACGAAGTCACGAAGTCACGGGGTCACAGGGTCACGGGGTCATACGAGCGGGACCGTCTCGGCCGGGGCCTCCGGCGACCAGGCGGCGAGCGGGGTGAACCCCCGGTGCCCGCACTCCCCGAAGACGGTCACCGGAGCCCCGCCGGACAGGGCGACGAGCCGCCACAGCCCCGGGCGGGACTGGGCGTCGGGCGTCAGGGGCAGCGCCTCGCGGCCGTCCGCGTCGGCGAGCTGCCAGCCGTACTCCGCCCGCGCCGGTACGACCCCGCGCAGCGTCACCGGCCACGCGTCCAGCCACGGGTCCTCGCGCAGCGCGCTCCCGTACGCGTCGAGGGCCGCGCCGACCGGGCCGCCCGGCGGCGGGGCCGCGGGACCGGCGACCGGGGTGAAGCGCTCGCCCGGCTCCGCCCGCAGCTGCCCGGAACCGGTGTGCGGGGTCAGCTCGCCGTCGAGCACCGCGCCCACGGGAAGGGACAGCCGGGGCGCCCGGCCCGCCGCCCCGTACGAGAGCACGAGCGCCGTGCGCCCGCAGGCCGTCCCGTACAGCCAGACGCGCCGGGTGGTCAGCCGCGCGTCGCCCGTGTCGTACTGCGCGAGGACGAGCCAGTGGTCGCGGACCGGGGCCCCGGCGACCGGGGACGGGAGGCCGACCCGGGTCCGTACGGTCGTCGCGAAGGGCGCGGGCAGCCGGTCGGCGGTCAGCCAGGCCCGGTCGAGGAGGTGGGTCAGCGCGCACTCCTCCAGGAGCCGCACGGGCCAGCCGGGCCCCGACCCCGGTATCGCCCCCAGCTCCCGCACCCGGCCCGCGAGACCGGGCGCCTGGGCGTCGACCATGCGGGCCGCCGTCTCCTCCCACAGGCCGTATCCGGACTGCCCGGCCGCCGCCAGGCCGCCGCGCAGCAGGTCGGTGAGCCGCTGCTCCAACTCCCGCGCGCCCGAGGTGATCCGTGCCGCCCGCCGCTCGGCCCTGCGACGGGCCGCCTCGGGATCGGCCACCTCCCCGACCGCCCCGGGACCGGCCACCTCCCCGACCGCCCCGGAATCGGCCCCGCCCCCGACCGCGTCGCCGTGCTCGCTTCTGCTCCCGCCCCCGTCCCCCGTGCTGCGCGAAAACCCGTCAGGAGCCGGTGCCGGCACCGGCTCGATCGTCGAACGCACCCCCATGCCTTTCATGTCCACGACGGTAGAGGGCGCCACTGACAATGCCCTTGACCTGCGAATTCGTTGTGCAGCAGGGGAGTTGAGGGAAGGTCAGGAGGAGGCCGGGGTGTGTCGGTCCAGGAGTGACGGGGTGAACCCGGAGGATTTGACTTTACCCTCCCTTTACGATTCTCTGCGCGGGATCCACGATCGACTCCACGCATCAGGGGGACCCTCATGAAGCGCACCGCCCGCACCGCCCGCACCGCCGTCTCGGCCCTCGCCGTCACCGGTCTCGCCCTCGGCCTCGGCGCCTGTTCGGAGGCCGCCGAGAAGGCCGTCGAGCAGGCCGACAAGTCCGTGAACGAGACCTACGAGGTCACGTACGAGGTCACCGGCAGCGCGATCGAGTCCATCGACTACCACGCCGGCGGCGGCACCGCCCTGGAGCCGAAGATCGAGTCGGAGAAGAAGCCCGCCGCCCCGTGGAAGAAGACGGTGACGCTGAAGGGGATCATGCCGCCGGCCGTCATGCCGGTCTCGCTCAACCCCTCCGACCTCACCTGCAAGATCACCTACAACGGCAAGGTCATCAAGGAGGCCAAGGCCGAGCAGGCGATGGCGGGCGGCTGCGTCGCCGTCTCCCCGGTCGTCGGCTGATCCCCGGCGGGGGGCGGGCCCCTCCACCCGTGGAGGGGGCTTCTCACCGGCGGGCGGACCCCTCCAACCGCCCCCGACCAGCGCCGACATCGGATTGTCAGTGCCATGGTGCACGGTGGATCGCACAGCAGGTCGAACGATCTGGAGGGGGATCCATGCCCGTGCCCGAAACCATCGCGAAGCCCGGTGACGGTGCCGAGACGGACACCGCACCGGGCCTCCCGCAGACCTCCACCGAGGTCCTGCGGCCGCACGCCGAGCACGCCTTCGCCGCCGAACTCGCGGCGCTCGCCGCGGCCGACGACCGGCCCCGGCCCGCCCGCTGGCGCCTCTCGCCCCGGGCCGTCGCCACCTACCTCCTCGGCGGCACGCTCCCCGACGGGACCGTGATCACGCCCAAGTACGTCGGCCCGCGCCGCATCGTGGAAGTCGCCGTCACCACCCTCGCCACCGACCGGGCGCTGCTCCTCCTCGGCGTCCCCGGCACCGCCAAGACCTGGGTCTCCGAGCACCTGGCCGCCGCCGTCAGCGGCGACTCCACCCTCCTCGTCCAGGGCACCGCCGGCACCCCGGAGGAGGCGATCCGGTACGGCTGGAACTACGCCCGGCTCCTCGCCCACGGCCCCGACCGGGACGCGCTCGTGCCGAGCCCCGTCATGCGGGCCATGTCCCGGGGCGCGACGGCCCGCGTCGAGGAGCTCACCCGCATCCCCGCCGACGTGCAGGACACCCTCATCACGATCCTGTCCGAGAAGACCCTGCCCGTCCCCGAACTGGGCGAGGAGGTGCAGGCCGTCCCCGGCTTCAACCTCATCGCCACGGCCAACGACCGCGACCGGGGCGTCAACGAGCTCTCCGGCGCGCTGCGCCGCCGCTTCAACACGGTCGTGCTGCCGCTGCCCGCGACCCCCGAGGACGAGGTCGACATCGTCGCCCGGCGCGTCAAGCAGCTCGGGCGCTCCCTGGAGCTGCCGGTCCCGCCGGACGGGGCGGCCGAGATCCGCCGGGTCGTCACCGTCTTCCGCGAACTGCGGGACGGCGTCACCACCGACGGGCGCACGAAGGTCAAGTCCCCCTCGGGGACGCTCTCCACGGCCGAGGCCATCTCCGTCGTCACGGGCGGCCTCGCCCTCGCCGCCCACTTCGGCGACGGCGTCCTGCGCCCCGCGGACGTCGCCGCCGGCCTCCTCGGTGCCGTCGTCCGCGACCCGGCCGCCGACCGGGTCGTCTGGCAGGAGTACCTGGAGACGGTCGTCCGGGAGCGGGACGGCTGGAAGGACTTCTACCGCGCCTGCCGCGAGGTGAGCGCATGAGGACGTCCGCCGCCACGACGCCGCGCACTGCCGTGGCGACGTCCACCACCGTGATGTCGTCCACCGCCACGACGATGTCCAGCGCCGCAACAGCATCCGCCGCCACGACGCCGTCCATCACGACGACACCGTCCACCCCCGCCGATTCGCCCGCCGTCGCAGCCCCGCACCGGGCCCTCGTCCCGCGCACGTCCCCGGGCGGGCCCTTACTGCTCGGAGTGCGGCACCACGGGCCCGGCTCGGCGCGGGGGGTGCGGGCCGTGCTCGACGCGGAGCGGCCCGCCGCGGTGCTGATCGAGGGGCCCGCCGAGGCCGACGCGCTGGTGGAGCTCGCGGGGGACCCGGGCATGCGGCCGCCCGTCGCCCTGCTCGCCCACGCCGTGGACGACCCCGGGCGGGCCGCGTTCTGGCCGATGGCCGAGTTCTCGCCCGAGTGGGTCGCGATCCGCTGGGCCCTGGACCGGGGCGCCGCCGTCCGGTTCGTCGACCTGCCCGCCGCCCACACCCTCGCCGCCGACCCCACCTGGGACGAGAGCGAGGAGGTCGCCGGGGACGGGGTGCGGATCGACCCCGTCGCGGAACTGGCCGCGGCCGCCGGGTACGAGGACGCCGAGCGCTGGTGGGAGGACGTCGTCGAGCTGCGCGGCGACGGCGACCCCGCCGCCCCGTTCCGGGCCCTCGCCGAGGCCATGGGCGCCCTGCGCGAGGCGTACGGGCACGGCGGCCACCCCCGCGACCTCGTCCGCGAGGCGTACATGCGGCTCCGGCTTCGTGCGGCGAGGAAGGAGTTCGGGGACTCCGTCGCCGTCGTCTGCGGCGCCTGGCACGTCCCCGCCCTCGCCCTGCGCACCACCGTCGCCGCCGACCGGGCCCTCCTCAAGGGCCTGCCCAAGGTGCGGACCGGGACGACCTGGGTCCCCTGGACCCACCGCAGGCTCGCCCGCCGCTCCGGCTACGGCGCCGGCATCGAGGCCCCCGGCTGGTACGGGCACCTCTTCACCGCCCCCGACCGGCCCGTCGAGCGCTGGATGACCCGGGTCGCCGGGCTCCTCAGGGCCGAGGACCACCCCGTCTCCTCCGCCCACGTCATCGAGGCCGTCCGGCTCGCGGAGGCCCTCGCCGCCTTGCGCGGCCGCCCGGGTCCCGGCCTCGACGAGACGACCGACGCCGTCCGCGCCGTCCTCTGCGAGGGCTCCGACGTGCCGCTCGCCCTCGTCCGGGACCGCCTCGTCGTCGGGGACGTCCTCGGAGAGGTGCCCGACGGCGCCCCCGCCGTCCCCCTCCAGCGCGACCTGACCCGGCGACAGCGCTCCCTCCGCCTCAAGCCCGGGGCGGAGGAGCGCGAGCTCGCGCTCGACCTGCGCAAGGAGACGGACGGCGACCGCAGCCGCCTGCTGCACCGGCTGCGGCTCCTCGGCGTCCACTGGGGCGAGCCGGCCCCCGGCCGGACCGGCACCGGCACCTTCCGCGAGACCTGGCGGCTGCGCTGGGAGCCCGAGCTGCACGTCCGGGTCGCCGAGGCCGGCGTCTGGGGCACCACCGTCGAGACCGCCGCCACCGCCCTCGCCGAGGCCCGGGCCCGGACCGCCACCGCCCTCGCCGACGTCACCGCCCTCGCCGAGGACTGCCTCCTCGCCGGGCTCGCCGACGCGCTCCCCGCCGTCATGCGGGCCCTCGCGGACCGGGCCGCGCTCGACACCGACGTCGTCCACCTCGCCCGGGCCCTCCCGGCCCTCGCCCGCGCCCTGCGCTACGGCGACGTCCGGGGCACCGACACCGCCGCCCTCGGCGAGGTGGCCACCGGGCTCGCCGAGCGGATCTGCGTCGGCCTGCCGCCCGCCTGCGCCGGACTCGCCCCCGACGCCGCCGCGCCCCTGCGGGAGCGGATCGACGAGGTCCACCGGGCCCTCGGCCTGCTGCCCGACGCCACGGGGACGCGCGAGCGCTGGACCGGCGTCCTGCACCGGCTCGCCGCGCACGACCGGGTGCCCGGCCTCCTCCGGGGCCGGGCCGCCCGGCTCCTCCTCGACGAGGGACGGACCACCGACGCCGGGGCCGCCCTCCTCATGGGCCGCGCCCTCTCGCCCGGCACCCCGCCGCCCGACGCCGCCGCCTGGATCGAGGGCTTCGCCGGCGCCGCCTCCGGCGGCGGACTGCTCCTCGTCCACGACGAGCGCCTCCGCGGCCTCGTCGACGCCTGGCTCACCTCCGTACCGGCCGAGGCGTTCACCGACGTCCTGCCCCTGCTGCGCCGCACCTTCTCGGCGTACGAGCCGGGCGTGCGCCGCACCCTGGGCGAGCTGGCCGCCCGGGGCCCCGGGACCGGCGGCCCCGGCGCCTCCGCACCCGGCGCGCCCGGCTTCGACCCCGTCCCCGACCGGGAGCGCGCGGACGCCGTCCTCCCCCTCCTCCACCTCGTCCTCGGCACGGAGGCCCCCGTATGACCCCCATGACCCCCATGACCCCCATGACTCCCGTGACCCCCATCACCCCCATGGCACCCGCGGCCCCCACGACCCGTACGAGCGACGACCCGAGCGCATCCGTCCCCACGTCCCCCGCCCCCGCACCCCCCGACCCCACGTCCCCCGCCCCCGCGCCCCCCGACCCCATGCCCTCCGACCTCGCCGAGGACGAGCGGCTGCGCCGCTGGCGGCTCGTCCTCGGCGGGGGCGACGCCGACGGCACCGGACGCGCGCTCACCGGGACCGACACCGCCGTGGACGGAGCCCTCACCGCCCTCTACGGCCGGAACCCGGACGACCGCGACCGCGACGGCACCGGGCGGGGCCGTACGGCCGGGCTCGGCGCCTCCGCGCCCTCCGTCGCCCGCTGGCTCGGCGACATCCGCACGTACTTCCCCGCCCCCGTCGTCCAGGTCATGCAGCGCGACGCGATCGACCGGCTCGGCCTCGCCGCCCTCCTCCTGGAGCCGGAGATGCTGGAGGCCGCCGAGGCCGACGTACACCTCGTTGGCACCCTCCTCTCCCTCCGCGAGGCCATGCCCGAGACCACCCGGGAGACCGCCCGCGCCGTCGTGCGCAAGGTCGTCGCCGACCTGGAGGAGCGCCTCGCCGCCCGCACCCGCGCCACCCTCACCGGCGCGCTCGACCGCTCCGCCCGGACCAGCAGGCCCCGCCACCGGGACATCGACTGGGACCGCACGATCCGCGCCAACCTCAAGAACTACCTGCCCGAGCACCGCACGGTCGTCCCCGAGCGGCTCGTCGGCCACGGGCGCGCCTCCCGGGCGGTGCGCAAGGAGGTCGTGCTCTGCGTCGACCAGTCCGGCTCCATGGCGGCCTCCGTCGTCCACGCCGCCGTCTTCGCCGCGGTCCTCGCCTCCCTGCGGACGGTCGCCACCCGGCTGCTCGTCTTCGACACCGCCGTCGTCGACCTGACCGACCTGCTCGACGACCCCGTCGACGTCCTCTTCGGCACCCGGCTCGGCGGCGGCACCGACATCGACCGCGCCCTCGCCCACTGCCAGGCGGGCATCACCCGCCCCGCCGACACCGTCGTCGTCCTCATCAGCGACCTGTACGAGGGCGGCGTCCGCGACGGGACGGTGAAGCGGGTCGCGGCGATGAAGGCCGCCGGCACGCAGGTCGTGGTCCTGCTCGCGCTCTCCGACGAGGGCACCCCCGCCTATGACCGCGACCACGCGGCGGCCCTCGCCGCGCTCGGCGTCCCGGCCTTCGCCTGCACCCCCGACCTGTTCCCGGAGATCATGGCCGCCGCCCTGGAGAAGCGGCCCCTGCCGATACCCGCCGGCTGACCCCCGGCGCGCGCCCCCGGGGTGCGGAATCCGTCGTCGCGGACCACTCGCACGGGTGGACGGAGAGCGACTGAGTTCCATATCACAGCGGCCCCCGGAGGCCCCTCACTCCGCCGCTCCGCGCGCCGTGAGCCGCCGGGATCCCGGGCCCCGCCTGCCACGACCGCTGCGGGCGGCCCTCCCGCGACCTCCGCGGACCGTCCCGCCGTCCTCACGCGCTGTGACCCGTATCACCGCTCTCCTGTGATCTGCGATTTAGGGACCCACGGCACACGGCGATAACCTGCGAGACGGACATGCCGCGTCCACGGACACCGTGTACGCCTCCCTTGTGACAGAGCAGTCACGTTGCCCTCCGCGGCACGCCCACGCAGACAACGAACCGCGATCATCAGAAAAGGGACGGACGCGCGTGGACCTGTTCGAGTACCAGGCGAGGGACCTCTTCGCCAAGCACGGTGTACCGGTGCTGGCCGGTGAAGTCATCGACACGCCTGAGGCGGCGCGCGAGGCCACCGAGCGTCTTGGCGGCAAGTCGGTCGTCAAGGCGCAGGTGAAGGTCGGCGGCCGCGGCAAGGCCGGCGGCGTGAAGCTGGCGGCGAACCCGGACGAGGCCGTCGCCCGCGCGACGGACATCCTCGGGATGGACATCAAGGGCCACACGGTCCACAAGGTGATGATCGCCGAGCTGTCCCCGGAGATCGAGGCGGAGTACTACGTCTCGTACCTCCTCGACCGCACCAACCGCACCTTCCTCGCGATGGCGTCGGTGCAGGGCGGCATGGACATCGAGGAGGTCGCGGAGAAGACCCCCGAGGCCCTCGCGAAGGTCCCGGTCAACGCCGTCGACGGCGTGAGCATCGAGAAGGCCCGCGAGATCGTGGCCCTGGCGAAGTTCCCGGCCGACGTGGCCGAGGGCGTCGCCGAGGCCCTGGTGACCCTGTGGAAGACCTTCGTCGCCGAGGACGCGCTCCTCGTCGAGGTCAACCCGCTGGTGAAGACCAAGGACGGCCGCATCCTGGCCCTGGACGGCAAGGTGTCTCTCGACGAGAACGCCGACTTCCGCCAGCCCGAGCACGAGGCGCTCGAGGACAAGGCCGCAGCCAACCCGCTCGAGGCTGCCGCCAAGGCCAAGAACCTCAACTACGTCAAGCTCGACGGCGAGGTCGGCATCATCGGCAACGGTGCCGGTCTGGTCATGTCGACCCTGGACGTCGTCGCGTACGCCGGTGAGAACCACGGCGGCGTGAAGCCGGCCAACTTCCTCGACATCGGCGGCGGCGCCTCCGCCGAGGTCATGGCGAACGGCCTGGAGATCATCCTGGGCGACCCGGACGTCAAGTCCGTGTTCGTCAACGTCTTCGGTGGCATCACCGCCTGTGACGAGGTCGCCAACGGCATCGTCCAGGCCCTGGAGCTCCTCGCCTCCAAGGGCGAAGAGGTCACCAAGCCGCTGGTCGTGCGCCTCGACGGCAACAACGCGGAGCTGGGTCGCAAGATCCTGTCGGACGCGAACCACCCGCTCGTGCAGCGTGTGGACACCATGGACGGCGCGGCCGACAAGGCCGCCGAGCTCGCGGCTGCGAAGTAAGGGACGAGGTCAGAACACCATGGCTATCTTCCTGACCAAGGACAGCAAGGTCATCGTCCAGGGCATGACCGGTGCCACGGGCATGAAGCACACCAGGCTCATGCTGGGTGACGGCACCAACATCGTCGGCGGCGTGAACCCGCGCAAGGCCGGCACGACCGTCGACTTCGACGGCACCGAGGTCCCGGTCTTCGGCTCCGTCGCCGAGGCGATGAAGGAGACCGGCGCCGACGTCTCGGTCCTCTTCGTCCCGCCGGCGTTCGCGAAGGCCGCCGTCGTCGAGGCGATCGACGCGGAGATCCCGCTGGCCGTCGTCATCACCGAGGGCATCGCCGTCCACGACTCCGCCGCCTTCTGGGCGTACGCGCAGGCGAAGGGCAACAAGACCCGCATCATCGGCCCGAACTGCCCCGGTCTCATCACCCCGGGCCAGTCCAACGCCGGCATCATCCCGGGCGACATCACGAAGCCGGGCCGCATCGGCCTGGTCTCGAAGTCCGGCACGCTGACGTACCAGATGATGTACGAGCTCCGTGACATCGGCTTCTCGTCCGCCGTCGGCATCGGTGGCGACCCGGTCATCGGCACCACGCACATCGACGCCCTGGCGGCCTTCGAGGCCGACCCGGAGACCGACCTGATCGTGATGATCGGCGAGATCGGCGGCGACGCCGAGGAGCGTGCGGCCGACTTCATCAAGGCCAACGTCACCAAGCCGGTCGTCGGCTACGTCGCGGGCTTCACCGCGCCCGAGGGCAAGACCATGGGCCACGCCGGCGCCATCGTCTCCGGCTCCTCCGGCACCGCCCAGGCGAAGAAGGAGGCCCTGGAGGCCGCGGGCGTCAAGGTCGGCAAGACCCCGACCGAGACGGCCAAGCTGGCGCGCGCGATCCTCGCGGGCTGACGCCGCCGCGACCGCACAGCGAGTGGGCCCCGCCCCTCCCGGGAGACCGGGCGGGGGCGGGGCCCACTCGCGTACGGATCCACTCGCGTACGGATCCACTCGCGTACGGATCCACTCGCGTACGGATCCACTCGCGTACGGATCCATGCGGGTACGGACCACCCATGCGGGTACGGCGCGGGGGCGGCTATCCGGCCACCGGGACCAGTCGCTCGGGGCCCGGGTTCGGCTCGGAGCGCAGCCGGTCGCGGAGCTCCACGTCCTCGGGCCTGAGCTTCTCCGGGCCGCCGCGCACCGGCACGCCGTTGACGGTCTCGCCGGGCGCGTTCACCGGGACGTACCGGGTCGGCGCGGTCACCGCCGTGAAGCCGGTCATCGCGATGAGGACCGCCGTCACGCCGACCACCGCCCGCGTCCAGGTCCTGGTCCGGTGCTCGCTGCCGGTCCGGACCGCGCGGGCCGCCGGGAGCGCCGCCGCCGGCTCCTCCGCGACCAGCGCGTTCAGCCGCCGGTGCAGCTCCTCGGGCTCGGCGAGGTCGGGGTCCTTCCCGCCGAGGACCGTGCGCGCGTGCAGCAGCCGGTTGGCGGCGGCGGGGGTGCTCGCCTCCGTCTCGGCCGCCGTGTCCGGCAGGTCGAGGCCGAGACCGTCGTAGAGCAGCACGGTCCGGCGGTACGGCGGCGGCAGTTCGAGCAGTGCGGAGAGCAGCTCCTGCCCCCGCCGGCCCGCCTCGGCCGGTGCGGCGTCGGGGTGCTTGTGGGCGCGGCGCAGCCGGTGCCAGGGGGAGAGGGCGTACTCGTACGCCGTCGCCCGCACCCAGCCCACCGGGTCCGCGTCGACCGCGACCTCGGGCCAGCGCTGCCACGCCTGCTGGAAGGCGCGCTCGACGGCCTCCCGGGAGAGCGCCCGGCGCCCGGTGAGCAGGTACGTCTGGTGGACCAGGCCGGGCGCGGCGTGCGCGTAGAGCGCGTCGAACGCCTCCTCGGGGGTGAGCCCGCCGGGCTCGGCGGGAGCCTCGACAGGCGCAGCCGGCGACGCCGGTTCCGTCGGTGCCACCGGTTCCGTCGGCTCCACCGCCTCCGGCGTCTCCGGTTTCAGGCGTTCCGCCGGCATGGAGACCCCGTCGCCGGCCGGAGTGGCGGGCGGCCGGGAGGAAACCGGGGAGGAGGGGGCCGAAGGAGTGAGGGCGGACCCGGAAACCGCTTCCGCCCGCCCGGCGGGGTCCGGGGACGGCGGCGGGCCCTCGGGCCCGCACGCGCCGAGCAGTCTCGCGTACGCCTCGCGCTTGCGGCCCCGGGGCGCCGAGCGCCCGGCCTCCCACGCCTTGACCGTGGCTTTCGTGACGCCCATGGCCTCGGCGACCTGCTCCTCGCTCAGGGCGAGGGCCTCGCGCAACCTGCGCCGCTCCTTGGGGGTCGGCAGGGTGACGGAGGGGGTGGAATCCGCGGTGCTCCGGCTCATGGGCGTCGACCTCCCGCAGAGCTTCTCTGGGCGGAAAAGTACATAAACGTATCTTGAGCGACACAACGGATGTTTGCCTGTTACGCGGTGAAAGCGCGTGTCGTTGGGAGCATGGCCCCGTGACCCACGTGACCGAGCATCCCCTGGTCCAGGGCGGCCGCTCCGCCGCGCTCGCCGCCGCCTGCGTCCGGGGCGGGGTCGCCGCCGGACTCGGCCTCGGCGCCCTCGCGGTCCTGGTGATCGCGGCCTGGATCAGTTCCCCGTTCCCCGACGGCGGCCCCAACGACGTCCTCCACGCCGCCGCCGGGCTCTGGCTGCTCGCCCACGGCGTGGACCTGATCCGCACGGACACCCTCTCCGGCGTGCCCGCGCCCCTCGGCGTCGTCCCGCTCCTCCTGACCGCCCTGCCCGTCTGGCTCGTCCACCGGGCCGCCCGCGACGCCCTCGACCCGGGCCCCGGCGGCCGGGACCGGCCGCGCCCCTCCCCGAGCGGCGCGATCGTCTCGGTGGCCGGCGGATACCTCCTGGTCACGGCGGTGGTCGTGCTCTACAGCGAGAGCGGCCCGTTCCCCGCCGAACTGGTCACGGCCGGGCTCTGGCCGCCCGCCGTCGTCACCGGCGCGGCGGCCGCGGGGGTCTGGACGGCCCTCGGCCGCCCGTTCCCCGGGCAGCGGTGGGCGGTCCTGCCGCGCGCGGCGGGGCTCGGGCTCGTGACGCTGCTCGTCGGCGGCGCGGCGGCCGCCGCGGCCTCGCTGACCTGGCGCGCGGGCCGGGCGGAGACCGTCTTCCTGGGCCTCGCGGGGGAGTGGTCGGGGCGGACCGTGGTCCTGCTCCTCGTCCTGGCGCTGCTGCCGAACGCGGCCGTGTGGGGGGCCGCGTACGGCCTCGGGCCCGGCTTCGCCCTCGGTACGGGCGCCCTCGCGACCCCGCTGGGCCTCGCCGGGGACCCGGCCGTGCCGCCCTTCCCGCTCCTGGCCGCGGTGCCCGCCGAGGGGCGCGGCACCTGGCTCCACTGGTCGGTCGCGGCGGTCCCGCTGGTCGCGGCCGTGCTCCTGGGGCACCGGGTGGGCCGCTCGGCGCGGACCTGGACGGCCCGGGACACGGCGCTGACGGCGCTGGGCGCGGCCGGCGCGTGCGCGGCGGCCGTCGCCGCCCTCGCGGGAGCGGCGGGCGGCCCGCTGGGCTCCGGCCGGCTGTCCGCGTTCGGCCCGGTGGGGTGGCAGACGGGCGCGGCGGCGATGCTGTGGGGGACCTGCGTGGGCGTTCCGGCGGCCCTGGGGGTACGGGCCTGGGGCCGCCGTTCCTCGCGCCCGAAGCGCGTACCGGCTCCGGTTCGGGCTCCGGTGCCGACCCCGACCCCGATTCCGGCCCCGGCCTCCATGAGGGCGACGGACGAGGCGGACGCCGCCGACCGGAAGCCCTCCCGGGCGTGGACGCGGCGCCCGGCCCTGGCCTTCGGCCGGCTCCGGGGCCTCCTCCGGCGGACCGGAGCGGCTCCCGGAGCCCCGGGCCCGGACGGCGACTCGTACGGCGATCCGTACGGACGCTCCTGCGCCGGCCCGTACGGCGACCCCCTCGGCGACACCGGCTACGAGCCGTACGACTTCCTCCCGGCGTCCTGGGAACCCTCCCCGGAGCCGAAGCCGAAGTCGGACCCGAAGCCGGAGCCGAAGCCGGAACCGGAGCCTCAGCCGGATCCGAACCCGGACCCGGCTCCCGGCACTGAGGGCTTCGGGGGCTCCGAGAGCTCCGGGGGCTCCGGGGAATCCAAGGCCCCCGGCAAGTAGGCCCTGCCTACTCCCGCACCCCGAACGTCGCCCGCAGCGGCTTCGGCAGGAGTTCGTTGCAGGAGAGCCGGCCCGCCTGGGTGAGGGCGTCGTCGCGGCACTCGTAGAAGTCGCGGTAGACGATCTGCATGGTGAAGCCGCCCGCCACGAGCGCCAGGGCCATGCCCGACGCGACCAGACCGCTGATCGCGGCCGTCCGCATCGCCCGCACCGGGGCGGCCACCGGAGAGGCGCCCGGGCCCTGCGCCGGGGTCCGTCCCGAGGGCTGGGACGCCGGCTGTGACGTCGGCGACACCCCGCCGGTCCCGCCGGCCCCGTCCGCCGCCCGCTCCTCGCCCTGCTTCGGCCTGGTCCGCAGCGAGCTGATCGCCCAGTAAAGACCGAGGGCGCCGAGCAGCAGCGCCAGTTCCGGGATCTCGAAGAGGGCGAAGAAGAGGCCCCACATGCCGGCGAGGATCGCGTACCGCGCCCGCCGCTGCGCCGGGTCCGTCGGGTCCCAGCGGAGCCCCGGGCCGCGCCCGGAGCCGCCCTGCCCGGGACCGCCCTGGCCCCCCTGACCGCCCTGGCGCTCGGGTCCGCGCCCGAAGCCGTCCTGGGAGGGGCCCGGCTGGCGCGGGCTCCAGCGGCCGTCGGACGGGCCCGACGGGTCCGGGGTCCCGGACCCGTCGTCGTCCGGGCCCTCCGGCCGCCGCGGCTGCCACGGCTGATCCGGCCGCCCCTCGGGCGGCGGCGCGAACGGGTTGTTGTCGTCCGTGGACTGGCGTTCCGGCATCTGCTGAACGTCTTCCCTCTGTCGTCTCGACCACGGCCGCACCCGTGGTCTCCGCTGCTGACTCGTGCTGTCCGTATGCTGCCCGGTCCCCCGACCCGGCCCGGTCTCGGACCCTGACGCTACCGCTCTGCTCCGCCCCCGTCCCGTGGGGGCCGTCCGGTGTGCCGGTATCGTTGCTGACGGTCGAGCCATTCGTAGGGTTCCCCGTATCGAGCGGCACGATTCGTTCGTACGACCGCACAAACACCACGGAAAGAGTGACCCAGTGGCTGCCGCCCGCCTCGTCGTCCTGGTCTCCGGTTCCGGTACCAACCTCCAGGCCCTCCTCGACGCCGTCGCCGCCGACCCCGAGGGGTACGGCGCCGAGATCGTCGCCGTCGGCGCCGACCGCGACGGGATCGCCGGTCTGGAGCGCGCCGAGCGCGCCGGGCTCCCGACCTTCGTGTGCCGGGTGAAGGACCACGCGAGCCGCGAGGAGTGGGACCGCGCCCTGACGGAGGCCACCGCCGCGTACGAGCCGGACCTCGTCGTCTCGGCCGGGTTCATGAAGATCGTCGGCAAGGAGTTCCTCGCCCGCTTCGACGGCCGGGTCGTCAACACCCACCCGGCCCTGCTCCCCAGTTTTCCCGGTGCCCACGGGGTGCGCGACGCCCTCGCCTACGGCGCGAAGGTCACCGGGTGCACCGTCCACTTCGTCGACGACGGCGTCGACACCGGCCCGATCATCGCCCAGGGCGTGGTCGAGGTGCGGGAGACGGACGATGAAGCCGCTCTGCACGAGCGCATCAAGGAAGTCGAGCGCTCGCTGCTCGTCGACGTCGTGGGGCGTCTCGCCCGGCACGGCTACCGCATTGAGGGACGAAAGGTTCATGTCGGTGAACACGGACACCGTTAAGCCCATCCGCCGCGCGCTGGTCAGCGTCTACGACAAGACGGGGCTCGAAGAGCTGGCCCGCGGTCTGCACGAGGCCGGTGTCGAGCTCGTCTCCACCGGCTCCACGGCCGGGAAGATCGCCGCGGCGGGCGTTCCCGTCACCAAGGTCGAGGAGCTGACCGGCTTCCCCGAGTGCCTGGACGGGCGCGTCAAGACCCTTCACCCGCGCGTGCACGCCGGCATCCTTGCCGACCTGCGCCTGGAGTCGCACCGCGAGCAGCTCGCCGAGCTCGGCGTGGAGCCGTTCGACCTGGTCGTCGTGAACCTCTACCCGTTCCGCGAGACGGTCGCCTCCGGCGCCACCCCGGACGAGTGCGTCGAGCAGATCGACATCGGCGGCCCCTCCATGGTCCGCGCCGCCGCGAAGAACCACCCGTCCGTGGCGATCGTCACCAGCCCCGAGCGGTACGGCGACGTGCTCGCCGCCGTCCGGTCCGGCGGCTTCGACCTGACCGCCCGCAAGCGGCTCGCGGGCGAGGCCTTCCGGCACACCGCCGCGTACGACGTGGCCGTCGCCTCCTGGTTCGCCGACGACTACGCGGCGGCCGACGACAGCGGCTTCCCGGACTTCCTGGGCACCACGTACGAGCGGAAGAACGTCCTGCGGTACGGCGAGAACCCGCACCAGGGCGCCGCGCTCTATGTCGACGGCACCGGCGGCATGGCCGAGGCGGAGCAGCTGCACGGCAAGGAGATGTCGTACAACAACTACACGGACACCGACGCCGCGCGCCGGGCCGCGTACGACCACGACGAGCCCTGCGTCGCGATCATCAAGCACGGCAACCCGTGCGGCATCGCGATCGGCGCCGACGTCGCCGAGGCCCACCGCAAGGCGCACGCCTGCGACCCGGCGTCCGCGTTCGGCGGCGTCATCGCCGTCAACCGCCCGGTGACGGTCGAGCTGGCCGAGCAGGTCGCGGAGATCTTCACCGAGGTCATCGTCGCCCCGGCCTACGAGGACGGCGCGGTCGAGGTCCTGGCCAGGAAGAAGAACATCCGCGTGCTGCGCACCGAGGGCGCCCCGGCCAACCCGGTCGAGGTCAAGGCGATCGACGGCGGCGCCCTCCTCCAGGTCACCGACCGCCTCCAGGCCGACGGCGACGACCCGGCGAACTGGACCCTGGCGACCGGCGAGGCCCTCTCCGCCGAGGAGCTGGCCGAGCTGTCCTTCGCCTGGAAGGCCTGCCGCGCGGTCAAGTCCAACGCGATCCTGCTCGCCAAGGACGGCGCCTCGGTCGGCGTCGGCATGGGCCAGGTCAACCGCGTCGACTCCGCGAAGCTGGCCGTCGAGCGGGCGGGCGAGGAGCGGGCGCGCGGCTCGTACGCCGCCTCCGACGCCTTCTTCCCCTTCCCCGACGGCCTGGAGATCCTCACCGCGGCCGGCGTGAAGGCGGTCGTGCAGCCCGGCGGCTCGATGCGTGACGAGCTGGTCGTCGAGGCGGCGGCCAAGGCCGGCGTGACGATGTACCTCACGGGCACCCGCCACTTCTTCCACTGACGCGGATCCGCGCGACGCGAACGGCCCGCCGTCCCTCCCCGGGGCGGCGGGCCGTCCGCGTCACGTCGGCGGATCGGCCGATCGGGCGGTCTCTGTTCTAATGGACTGCTCTTCTGTCGACCGCCGGTGATGAGGGCGTGATGTTGGACGTAGGGAACAAGTCCCCCGAGGAGGCCGTCGCGGGCACCCCCGCCGCCCCCGCCGTCGGCATTCCCGCTCAGGCGAGCGCCCCGGAAGCCCCGGAAGCACCGGACGCCCCGCACGCGGTCGGCACCGGGACGCCGGCGGGCCTCTCGCCCGCCCCCCTCCGCCCGTACCTGGTCCTCGCGGCCGTCCTCTGCGGCCTCTACTTCCTGTACTCCTGGGTGCAGTACGCGCACTTCCGGACCCCCTCCTGGGACCTCGGGATCTTCGGGCAGTCCGTCCGCGCGTACGCCGAGTTCCGGGCGCCGATCGTCGACATCAAGGGGCCCGGCTTCCCGATCCTCGGGGACCACTTCAGCCCGGTCACCGCCCTGCTCGCGCCGCTGTACTGGATCTGGCCCTCGCCGGTCGCCCTGCTCTTCGCGCAGGCCGCGCTCTTCGCCGCCTCGGCCGTGGTCGTCGGCCGCACCGCGCAGCAGGTGCTCGGCAGCCGGGCCGCCGGCATCGGGCTCACGCTCGCGTACGGGCTCTCCTGGGGGCTCCAGGAGGCGGTGAGGTCCGACTTCCACGAGATCGCCTTCGCCGTCCCGCTGCTCGCCCTGACCTGCCGGGCCCTGCTCCTCGGCCGCTGGACGGCGGCCGCCGCCTGGTCCGCCCCGCTCGTCCTGGTCAAGGAGGACATGGGGCTCACCGTCGCCATGGTCGGCGCGGTCGTCTTCCTCAAGGGGAGCAGGCGGCTCGGCGCCGCCCTGGCCGCCTTCGGCGTCGCCGCCTTCGCCCTCACGGTCCTGGTCCTGATACCGGCGGCGAGCAGCCTCGGCCAGTACGACTACTGGTCCAAGATCGAGAGGACGGGCGAGGGGGCCGACACCTCCTTCGGGCAGGTCGTCGGGGACGCCCTCGCCTCGGGCGAGCGCTGGGAGATGGTCCTCCACCTGCTCGCGATCACCGGCTTCCTCGCCCTGCGCTCCCCGCTGGTCCTGCTCGTCCTGCCGACCCTGGGCTGGCGCTTCCTCTCCCAGGACCCCAACCACTGGGGCATGCACTGGCACTACAGCGCGATCCTCATGCCGGTCCTCTTCCTGGCCCTGGTGGACGGCGTCCGCGCGGTCCGCACCTCGCCGCGCGCCTGGCTCGTCTCGTACGGGAGGGTCGTCGTCCCGGTGGCGACGGCGGTCGCGCTCGTCCTCGCCGCGAACCTGCCGCTGCGCGAGCTCCTGAAGCCGGAGACGTACCGCTCGGACGCGCGGGTCGCGCAGGCGCGGGAGGCGCTGGCGGCGGTGCCGGAGGGGGCGACCGTGGAGACGGACGTCTCGCTCCTCGCCCACCTCACGGCGGACCACCGGGTCTACTGGGCCGGGACCTCCCAGGAGGTCGACCCCGACTACCTGGTCTACGACCTGCGCGGCTGGTCGCAGCAGGCCTCGGACCCGGAGCGGCTGGCTTCGCAACTGCATCCCCTGGCCCGCTACGAGCTCACCCACCGCTCGGACGGGTTCGCGGTCCTGAAGCGGCGCTGAGCACGCGAGGTCGTGCGGGCACGCGGGCGCGCGGGACAACGGGGAGGCCCCGGGCATCGGTCGATGCCCGGGGCCTCCCGCGTGGAACGGAGCGGACGCGGTGTCAGCCGTTCTCCTTGACGACCAGCGTGCTGCAGACCTTGTCGGAGAAGGTCTGCTTCTTCGAGTCCCAGATCGGCCACAGGTAGCCGATGTAGCAGGCGATGCCGTCGAGGAAGTGCGCGAGCTGGCGCACGAAGGACATGCCGAAGCCGAGCGGGCGCCCGTCCGACTCCCGCAGCGTCCGGGTGCCGACGATCTTCTTGCCGATCGTCTGGCCCGTCGCGCCCTCCTTGTAGATCTGGAAGAAGAACATGAAGACCAGGTAGACGAAGCCCACCAGGCTGAGGACCATCGCGAGGCCGTTCTCGCTGCTGCCGCTGCTGCTGCCCAGCGCGGCGCCGACGCCGACGAGGATGTAGTACGGCACCAGCATGATGGCGCTGTCGATCAGCCGGGAGAGGGCGCGCCAGCCCCAGTGCGCCAGCGGGGGAACGTTTCCGTAACCGCCCGAGCCCGGGTAGCCGCCGCCGGCGTACGGCGAGACCGGCGGGGCGGCGGGGTAGCCGTAGCCCTGCTGCGGCACGCCCTGCGGGGCCTGCTGCGGGTAGCCGTAACCGGGCTGCTGGCCCTGCGGGTAGCCGTAACCGGGCTGCTGCTGACCCTGTCCCTGGGGCTGGCCGTAGGGGTTGTTCGGGTCGCCGAAGCTCATCGCGCGATTCCTCCGTGAATTTCTCTGTGCGGGGACGACGCGGCCCGCGCGGAGGACCTTCACGGCATCTGAGCGGATTTCCCCCCGGCACTTTCCGCGGTACTGCGCGGATCATCGTCGTCGCACCGCCGACTTCTTGTCCAGTCGATACGGGACGGAGTTGTGCAAGTGCAACCTTCCGTTCCGGGTCCGGGCCCCCTCCGTACGGGCGAATTGGAAGAAGGCGGGGGGCATCCGGGAAGATGGCTCCATGAGCGCCCAGATTCTCGATGGCAAGGCCACCGCAGCCGCGATCAAGTCCGATCTGACCGTCCGTGTGGCGGCCCTCAGGGAGAAGGGCGTCACGCCCGGACTCGGCACCGTCCTCGTCGGCGACGACCCGGCCAGCCAGAAGTACGTGGCCGGAAAGCACCGCGACTGCGCCGAGGTCG
This sequence comes from Streptomyces sp. NPDC055632, assembly GCF_053618675.1. NCBI lineage: Bacteria > Bacillati > Actinomycetota > Actinomycetes > Kitasatosporales > Streptomycetaceae > Streptomyces > Streptomyces sp. NPDC055632. The sequence goes on from NZ_JBSHHY010000003.1 coordinate 170,731, forward strand.
GCCTCGCCTCCATCCAGCGCACGCTGCCGGGCACCGCCACGCAGGAGGAGATCGAGGCGGTCGTGCGGGAGCTCAACGAGGACCCCGCCTGTACCGGCTACATCGTGCAGCTCCCGCTGCCCAAGGGCATCGACGAGAACCGCGTCCTGGAGCTGATGGACCCGGAGAAGGACGCGGACGGGCTGCACCCGACCAACCTCGGCCGCCTGGTGCTCAACGAGCCCGCCCCGCTGCCCTGCACGCCCAACGGCGTCATCACCCTGCTGCGCCGCCACGGCGTGGAGATCAACGGCGCCGAGGTCGTGGTCGTCGGGCGCGGCGTCACCATCGGGCGCTCGATGCCGCTGCTGCTCACCCGCCGCTCCGAGAACGCGACCGTGACCCAGTGCCACACCGGCACCCGGGACCTCGCGGCGCACCTGCGCAACGCCGACATCGTCGTCGCGGCGGCCGGCGTCCCGCACCTGATCAAGCCCGAGGACATCAAGCCGGGCGCGGCCGTCCTCGACGTCGGCGTCTCGCGCAACGCCGAGGGGAAGATCGTCGGCGACGTGCACCCGGGCGTCGCCGAGGTCGCCGGCTGGATCTCCCCGAACCCGGGCGGCGTGGGCCCGATGACCCGCGCCCAGCTCCTCGTCAACGTCGTCGAGGCCGCCGAGCGCGCGGCCGCGGCGCTCTGACGTGACCCCGGGGAGCCTCCGGATGCGACGCGGACCGCACCGACGGCCGCCCACCGTCACCACCGACACCGCGCGTCCCGAGGGCGGCGGTCGGGCCGCGCCCGGCGCCGCCCCGGCGCCCGCGCGCCAGTGGCCGCTGCTCACGGTCCTCTGCGTCGCCGGGGCCGGACTGCTCGTGGTGGGCGCGGACGCGTTCCCGCAGTCCTTCCGGGTGGGGACGATCCTGGTCGGGACCGCGCTCCTGCTCGGCGCCGTGATGCGGCGGACGGTGGCGTCCGTGGGCATGCTGGCGGTCCGGTCCCGCTTCACGGACATGATCACGTACGGGGTGATGGGCGCCCTGATCGTGCTGCTCGCGCTCATGGTGCAGCCCGGTCCCTGGCTGCGGATCCCGTTCCTGGAGGACGTGCTCCATCTGACGGTGACGTAGGAACCGGCCCCGTCCGGCCCCGTCCGTCGACGAGTGCGGCGCCCGCCCTCTCCCCCGTGGGAGGGCGGGCGCCGTCGCGATCAAGGGTCATGTACGTGCCAATGCCGGTTCAAGGCCCGTCGGCGCGCTGTGGCACGGAAGTGACCATTCCGCCACCTCTTCCCCTTCGCTGGGGCGCGTCGCCCCCGGAACTGCCATCCTTCGACGTGGCGGACGGGGCGGGCGACGAGAGCAGGGGCGAGGGGGCCGCACATGCCTGGCTGGAAGGCGCTTCCGGACGAACTCGACCCGGAGGTCCGCGCGTTCACCGAGCGGATCCGCCGGCTGATCGACCGCAGCGGCCTCGGCGTGGCGGCCGTCGCCGAACGCACCGGCCGTGAACGGGCCTCGTGGGACGCGTACCTGACCGCCCGCCGCCCGCTGCCGCGCGGCGCGGTGACCGCCCTCGCGGAGGCGACCGGCGCGGACCCGTCCGACCTCACGATCCGGTGGGAACGGACGCGGGGGCGGTACGCGGCGGGGGACGGGGGTTCCGGCGGCGGTGCTCCCGAAGTCCCGTCCTCCGCGCCCCGGTCGACGGCCTCCGAGGGCGAGCACCGCATCCCGGCGCCCGAGGACGAGCACCGCATCCCGTCCCCCGCGCCCCGGTCGACGGTCCCCGAGGGCGAGCACCGCATCCCGGCGCCCGAGGGCGAGCACCGCATCCCGGCGCCCGAGGGCGAGCACCGCATCCCGGCCCCCGTACCCCCGCCTCCCCCCGGGCACGGCACGCGCACCCGCCGCACCACCGTCCTCCTCCACGCCGTCGGCATCCTCGGCGCCCTGCTCGTCGTCACCGCCGCCCTGCTCCTCGTCGACCTGGGCGGCGGCGACGGGCCGGACGGGGCCGCCGACGGGCGTGCGGCCGCACCGTCCACCACCTCCACCTCCGCCCCCGGCCCCCCGCCCCGTACCGCCCTCCCCGCGGGGGTGAAGTGCTCCGGGGCCGACTGCGCCGGGCGGGACCCCGAGGCCATGGGGTGCGGCGGGCCCCTCGCCGTCACCGTCGCACGCGCCCGCGTGGGCACCGCCGGCGTCGAGGTCCGCCACAGCGCCGCCTGTTCGGCCTCCTGGGCCCGGATCACCGGCGCTGCCCCCGGCGACACCGTCTCCGTCGAGGTCGCGGGCGCGACCGAACGCGCCACCGTCCCCGAGGACGCCGACACGGCGGCGACGGGGACCGACGCGTACACCCCGATGCTCGCCGTCGCCCCGGGGGCGGCCGCGCGCGCCTGCGGCACCCTCGCGGACGGCACCGGGGCCTGTACGGCGGGCCCGTAGGAGGGCCCGCGCGGACGGGTGGCAGTGAGCCGGACCACAAGGGGGTGGGGATTCAGGAGGGTCCGGGTCGGATAGCCTGACCGCTGGATATCTCTTCACGTCGAGACACCGATCGATCAAGAGGGGTATCCCGCACCAGGGGCAGGGACCCCCACCGCCAGCTGTCTTACGGAGATCGCCATGACCCGCACTCCCGTGAATGTCACCGTGACCGGCGCGGCCGGCCAGATCGGCTACGCGCTGCTCTTCCGCATCGCCTCCGGCCACCTGCTCGGCGCGGACGTGCCGGTCAAGCTGCGCCTCCTCGAGATCCCGCAGGGCGTCAAGGCCGCCGAGGGCACCGCCATGGAGCTCGACGACTGCGCCTTCCCGCTGCTCAAGGGCATCGACATCTTCGACGACCCGAACCAGGGCTTCGAGGGCGCCAACGTCGCGCTGCTCGTCGGCGCCCGCCCCCGCACCAAGGGCATGGAGCGCGGCGACCTGCTCGCGGCCAACGGCGGCATCTTCAAGCCGCAGGGCAAGGCCATCAACGACCACGCCGCGGACGACATCAAGGTCCTCGTCGTCGGCAACCCGGCCAACACCAACGCCCTGATCGCCCAGGCCGCCGCCCCGGACGTCCCGGCCGAGCGCTTCACCGCGATGACCCGCCTGGACCACAACCGCGCGCTGTCGCAGCTCGCGGCCAAGACCGGCGCCTCCGTCGAGGACATCAAGCGCCTCACCATCTGGGGCAACCACTCCGCGACCCAGTACCCGGACGTCTTCCACGCGGAGATCGCCGGCAAGAACGCCGCCGAGGTCGTCGACGACCAGGCGTGGCTGGCCGACACCTTCATCCCGACCGTCGCCAAGCGCGGCGCCGCGATCATCGAGGCCCGTGGCGCGTCCTCCGCCGCCTCCGCCGCGAACGCCGCCATCGACCACGTCCACACCTGGGTCAACGGCACCGCCGAGGGCGACTGGACCTCCATGGGCATCCCGTCGGACGGCTCCTACGGCGTCCCCGAGGGCCTCATCTCCTCCTTCCCCGTCACCACCAAGGACGGCAAGTACGAGATCGTCCAGGGCCTGGAGATCAACGACTTCTCCCGCGCCCGCATCGACGCCTCCGTGCAGGAGCTCGCCGAGGAGCGCGACGCGGTCCGCGAGCTCGGCCTCATCTGAGCCCGTTCCTCGCGCATTTCCGGCGCCCCCGGCCCGTACGACCGACCGTACGGACCGGGGGCGCCGTTTTTCGCGCCGCCCTGCGCACCGCCCTGCGCACCGCCCTGCGCACCGCCTCTCCGTACGCCCCGCGCACCGCTCCTCCGTACGCCCCGCGCACCGCTCCTCCGCACGCCCCGCGTTACAGCCCCTCCGCATGCCCTCCGCACCGCCCCCCCACGCCGTTTTTCCCCCGACAGGGCGCCCCCGCCTCCCCTATGCTGTGCCACCGGCTCCCGGTCCACTCCACGGGAGCTGAGGACAGTTGCACACCATCGGGGGAGCCTTGGCGCAGTCGTTCGTACCCCAGCAGCCCGGACAGCCACCCGGCGTCCCGCCGTCCGGCACCCCGCCCCACGGCACCGCCCCGCCGCCCGGCACCCACCCGGCCACCAGCGAGGCGACCCGGCTGCTCTGCGCCGGCACGTACCTCGACGACGGCTTCCGCGACGCGGTCATCGACCAGCTCTACGTCCACGAGGAGCGCTTCGCCGCCCCCTCCCTCGGCTACGACGCGAGCCGCGTCCTCGCCCACGCGCTGCGCGCCCGCCGCGTCGAACTCGGCTGGGCCGCGGGCATCCTGGCGCTCTGGATCATCGCGTTCCCGCTCACCAAGGGACTCGTGCTCCTCCTCGTCGTGCCCTTCCTGCTGCTCGGGATCGCCCGCTGGATCCGCGGCCGGGCCGCCACCGCCGCCACCCCGGTCTACCGCCTGGTGCCCGCCTTCCTCCTGCGCTGGTACGGGCGGCTCATGCTCCTCCAGGGCGCGCTGTTCCTCCTCTTCCTCGCCGTCGGCGACGAGGAGGAGCGATGGGAGATCCTCGGCGACCTCTCCGAGGCGGGCGAGTTCCTCGGCGCCCTGTCCCAGCTGGCCGCCGAGGAGGTGTGGGGCGTCGGCAGGCTGGAGGCGTGGATCACCGTCGCCGTGCCGCTGCTCGTCGCCTGGGCGGTGGCCGTCCAGCGCGGCCAGTTCGCCCGCGCGCTCACCCAGGAGCTCTCCAAGGAGCGCTTCCCCGACCAGCGCGCCGATCCGGCCGAGCAGGCCGAGGGCGCCCGCTCCCGCCGGCTGCGCGACCGCATCCGGATCGAGCAGCACGCACGGCTGATCATGTACGGCGCCGACGACCCGTTCTGCGGCGCCGGCGAACCGTACGAGCCCTGGTCGCTCTCCATCGAGCTGCGCCCCCGCGAGAACCTCGACGGCGAGGCGCCCGAACCGCTCGACAACAGCGCCATCATGCGGCACGTCGTCCCGCTCGTGGAGGCGCTGCGCGTGCCCTCCCCGCACGGCTCGCCGCAGATCCAGGCGGCCGTACGGGACCGGCTGCGCGACCTGGAGATCGACGAGGTCGTCTTCCTGCCCGTCGACGGCCTCCCGGCCCGCACCGCCGCCCCCTACACCCCCGAGGGCTTCGAGGCGCACCGCTCGGGCTCCATCGAGGAGGGCGGCGAGACCCGCCGCCACTTCCTCCGCATCCGGGTCGGCGGCTGGGGCGAGGAGATCGTCACCACCGTCTTCGTCCGCGTCCACACGCAGGGCGGCATGCTGATGCTGGAGGTCGCCCCGCACGTCCTGCGGCCGGTGAAGCCGCTCTACCGGTACGCCGACCGGATCGCCCACCGCTACCGGCACAACCACCACTTCGGCAAGGCCGTGTGGGCCCTCGGCCAGACCCCGCGCTCCGCCGGGCAGGCCGTCGTCACCCTCTGGCGCTCGCTCGGCCACGCCTGGCGGCTGCTCACCGCGGGCCACGCCCACGCCCTGCCCGAGGGGCCCGAGGTCTCGGTCCGCGAGCTCGGCTCCGACGACGACGCCTCCCTGTTCCAGGAGATGGACGTCAGCCGCTACCTGAAGAGCGTCCAGGACCGGGTCGCGAACGGCGTGACGGTCGCGCTCCGCGAAGCCGGCTACGAGACCGCCGAGTTCGAGCAGAAGATCGTCCACGTCGCCGAGGGCGGCACCTTCATCGAGAACACCAGGGGCAACGTCACCCTCGGCAACAACAACACCGTCACCAACAAGACCTTCACCACCTCGACGCCCGGAGGCAACCGTGGCTGACACCGACAGCACCCCGCGCCGCGACGGCATCCAGGTCTCCAACACCGGCGGCAACGTCACCATCGGCGACCACAACACCGTCACCAACACCGTGAACGGCGCCCAGCCGACCCGCGACCCCCTCCAGGAGGAGCTGCTCCGGGCGATCCGCCGCCTGCGCACCGACCTGGGAGGCGTCGTCGCCTCCGAGCAGACGGCCGCCCTGGACGCCGAACTCTCCGACGCCGAGGACGAGATCGAGGGCACCGGCCGCGCGGACGCCGGCCGCCTCACCCGCCTCCGCCGCGCCCTCACGGACGCCGGCGCCGTGACCGGCATCCTCGCCTCGGGCGTGGCCGTGGGGCAGGCCGTCGGCGCCCTCCTCGGAGGATGAGATGAGCGGGTACGGGGGAGGCGGGGGCGGCGGGGCCCACTGGAACGACGAGACGCAGAGCTGGGAGACGGGCGCCCCGGCCGCCGGGCCCGCCCCCGGCACCGGACCCGCCGGCGGCCCGCTCCTCCCGCCGCTGCCGCCGCCTCCACCGCCGTCCGCGCCGCCCGCGCCGTTCGCGCCCGCGCACGGACCGGGGTACGCGCCGGAACACGGGCCCCGGTACGTACCGGAGACGGGCGAATGGCAGTACGCGCCGCCCCCGCCCCCGCCCCGCTCCTCCCGGCGGACGGCGGTCGCGGCCGGGGTGGCCGTGGCCGTTTTGGCGGCGGGCTCCGTCGGCGGCTGGCTGCTCTGGGGCGGGGACGGGCAGAAGAACCCGGCGGCGGGCCCGCCGGGTTCGGTGTCGGCCCCGGCCCCGGCCCCGGAGGGGGAGACGCCGGAGACGACGGACACGCCCTCCGGGACACCGAGCTCCTCCGGCACCCCCACGGACGGCACGCCCCCGCCCGGCTACCGGACGGTGAAGGACCTCAAGAGCTTCACGCTCGCGATCCCCGAGGACTGGCACCGCACCGAGAACGACCAGGGCGTCTTCTACAACGCGCCGGACGGCCGGAGCCTCCTCCAGGTCTTCGTGGTCACCGAGACGGGCCTGACGCCGTACGAGGCCCTGCGCGGCACCTCGCAGGACGGGAAGGCCACCAAGCCCGGGTACGAGGAGATCAGCCTCGAACGGGTCACCGGCGAACCGGACGCCCCGGACGACTCCGTCGAGCTGGTGTACGCGTACGACCGCGAGGGGGGCCGCCGCAAGGTGGTCGACCGGGCGTTCACGGCGGCGGACGGCAACCACTACGCGATCCTGGCGGCGGGCCCGGAGGAGGACTGGCCGAAGCAGCGCGAAGTGCTGCGGGTGGCCCTGGAGTTCTTCGAGCCGGGCCCGTACTGACCTCCGGTCCGGCGCTCAGGGCCCCGGCCCCTCCTCGACCCAGGAAGGATCGGCGAGGAGGGCCCGGAGCTCCTCGACGAGCCGGGCCGAGTGGAACCCGTCCGCGGCGGCGTGGTGCACCTGGAGGGCGAGGGGGAGCAGGACCCGGCCGTCCCGCTCGGCGTACCGGCCGAGCGTGAAGATCGGCGCGAGGTGGTCCCAGCCGCCGCCGATGTTGAGGTTGAACCCGGTGAAGGACGTCCACGGCAGGCTCGACACGTCGAACGCGTTGGGCGGCAGCGACCCCTGCGGGAAGAATTCGCCGGCGCGGGCGTGCTCCGCGAGCAGGGGCGCGGCCGCGTCGTGGAACGCGCCGAAGTCGGGGTCGTGGGGCGTCCACACGCACGCGAACGTCTCGCGCTCCGGGTCGAAGACGGTGAAGGCGGGGTGCACGACGGGCCAGACGGCCGGTTCGCCCGAGGCGGTGAGGCACATCCTGAACTCGTCGTGGCGGTTGACGACCGTGGAGAGCGCCCAGACCTGCGCGAGGTAGGTCTTGCGCGGGGACCGGCGCAGCGCGGCGGCGAACGCGGTGACGTCGAGCTCCACCGTCATCGAGTACGTGCACGGGACGGCCCGGCGGTAGTGCTCGAAGTGCTGCCGGCGCGGCCATGCTTCCAGGTCGATCGGGAGGGGAGCGTCCATCGGACCATCATCCCCACCGCCGTGATCGCCTCAAGTCATTATCGGGCGAAGGGATATGGTCCCTCTCCGTGAGGCACGAGGCGAACGACCCGAAGGACCCGGACGAGGCGAACGACCCGAACGACCCGGACGAGGCGAACGCCCCGAAGGACCCGGACGAGGCGAACGCCCCGGAGCTCCGGGCGGGCGACCGGCCCGTCCTCGGCTCCGACCTCCACCTGGAGCTCCGGGGGACGCGGCTGCGCGCGGGCCTCGTGGAGGCCCTGCGGGAGGCGGTGCGCGGCGGGCGCCTGGCGGCGGGGACCCGGCTGCCGTCCTCCCGCTCGCTCGCCGCCGACCTCGGCACGGCCCGCAACACGGTCGCCGACGCGTACGCCGAACTGGTCGCCGAGGGCTGGCTGACCGCCCGGCAGGGCTCGGGCACCCGGGTGGCCCGCCGCGCGGACCCCGGGGCCCGGCCGCCCCACCGGCCCCCCGTCCCTCCCCCGACCCCGGCCGCTCCCGCGCACAACCTCGTGACGGGCGCCCCCGACCTGGCGTCCTTCCCCCGCGCCGACTGGCTCCGGGCGTACCGGCGGGCGCTCACCGCCGCGCCCGACGAGGCCTTCGGGTACGGGGACCCGCGCGGCCGGGCCGAACTGCGCGCCGCGCTCGCCGAGTACCTGGCCCGCGCGCGGGGCGTGCACGCCCGGCCCGAACGGATCGTGGTCTGCGCCGGGTTCGCGCACGGGCTGACGCTGCTCGGCCGGGCGCTGCGGGAGCGCGGCGTACGGGCCGCGGCCGTGGAGCCGTACGGCCTGGAACTCCACGCCGGCATCCTGACAGGAGCGGGCCTGGGCACTCCGACCCTCCCCACCGACGAGCGGGGCACGGACGTCGAGGCGCTGGGGGACCTCGCGGACTGCGGGGCGGTCCTCATGACGGCGGCCCACCAGTTCCCGCTGGGCGGCGCGCTGCCCCCGGACCGGCGGGCGGCGGTCGTCGACTGGGCGCGGGCCTCGGGCGGCCTCGTCCTGGAGGACGACTACGACGGCGAGTTCCGCTACGACGGGAAGTCCGTGGGGGCCCTCCAGGGCCTCGACCCGGAGCGGGTCGTGTACCTCGGCACCGCGAGCAAGTCCCTCGCGCCCGGCCTGCGCCTGGCGTGGATGGTCCTGCCGGAGGACCTGGTGGACGGGGTGGCGGCGAGGGGATCCGTGCACGGGGCGCCGAGCGCGCCGGACCAGCTCGCGTTCGCGGAGTTCCTGGGCTCGGGGGCGTACGACCGGCACGTACGGGCGATGCGGCTGCGCTACCGGCGCCGCCGCGACCAGCTCGTGGCGGCGGTGGCCGTGCACGCGCCGGCCATCCGGGTCGGCGGCATCGCGGCCGGCCTGCACGCCGTCCTGACCCTCCCGCCCGGCACCGAGGAGGCGACCCTGCGCGCCGCCGCCCGCCACGGCCTCGCGGTCGAGGGCCTCTCCCACTACCGCCGCCCCACCGCACCCCCACCCCCGGCAGGCCTCGTCGTCGGCTACGCCACCCCGTCGGACAGCGCGTGGCCGGGAGCGCTGGAGGTCTTGTGCCGGGTGCTGCCCTGAGGCCGGCGGGCGTACGGGGAGGAGCCCCGCCCGGCGGGTGACCGGACGGGGCTCTTCGGCGCTTGCCGGGGTCAGACGTCCCGTTCCAGTTCGCCGGGTACCGGACCGGGGACCACGGCCACGGCGTGCTCGGGACAGGCGTACACCGCGACGCCCGGCCCGCTCTGGCGCTCGTGGTAACCCACTTCCACGGGAACGTCGGTCCGCCGCCCGCAACGGCAGCACACCGCGCCGGAGAGATAGGGGCCAGGGCCGGTCAGCCCGTCGCGCGTCACGCGGGTACCGCCCTGGCGGCCGCCGCGAGGGCTTCGAAGTGGTCCCCGTCGTAGCCGTAGGGCCAGTCCACGCCGAGCGTGGCGAGGACGGCGGCGCGGCGGCGCTCGCAGATCAGGCCGAGGTCCACCGCGCCGCCCGCGCGGCAGTACGGACGGATGAGCGCCACGTCCTCACCGCGCAGCGGGGCGTACCGGGCGCGGACGTGTTCGGGGGCCGGGGTGGGCCAGGGCTTGGACCACGGGTCGGTGCGTACGGGCTCGTCGCGTACGGGCTCGACCCGATCGGCGAGGAACGCGGCGCTGTGGCGCCCGAGCCGGCGGGGAACGAGGAGGGCCAGCACCCAGGAAAGGGCACGGGCGATAGCATCACGCATGGTCGTTTCAGCTCTCTTCCAGCTGTCTCGGCAAGCCCCGGCAGACCGGTCCTAAGCGGTCTGCCGGGGCATCTCTGTGTCAAGGGTCACGCTAAGGCAACCTGTCTAGGTGTGTCTAGGTCCATCTGTACTTGCCTAGATGAAAGGTGAGTGGCAGCGCGTTGTCTACGCTTTCGCCATGTCAGCGAGAGAAATTGATCACCGGGCCCCGGAGCCTCCTTACCGACAGATCGCTGCCGATCTGGCCAACGAGATCGAGCGTGGTGACTTGCTCCCGGGGCGTCCGCTTCCGTCGGAGAAGGAGTTGACGGAGTTGTACGGCGTCGCGCGGGAAACCGCTCGCCGTGCTCTCTCGGTACTCCGCGAGCAAGGGCTCATCTACACCGTGACGGGCCGGGGCTCGTACGTGACCGAGCCTGCCGACCGGACTGGTGAGGACGAGCGCCGGAACGGTTAGGCGGCCTCCCGGGGGAGGAAGGCAGTCCGTACTTCGCAGGGCGGGCGATCACGTCCGTTCCGGACGTCTCTTCCGATTCCGGAGCGGGATCCGGCAGTGCATGACCGTGCGCCGCGACACGGATCCGCTCTGCAAAACAGGGGAGCCCCGTCCGCGCGCCATGGAACAGCGCACGGACGGGGCCGGCCTTGCGATCAGCCAGACGCGGGAACGGGCCGACGTGGCGTGTCCAGCCACGCCGTCTCCCCCTCAGGGGTCACGGTCAGACCGAATCGGTCCGGGCCCGGACGGTTGTGCAACGTCCACCAGGCGTAGGCCACCTCCACCTCGTTCCACAGTCGGCGGGGCCCGTACTGCCATACCGTGAACCGGTCGTTGGACTTCCCGTCCCAGTCCACGGCCGCCCATGACGTGGCGTCCGTCGTTGCGACCCACAGCCGGGTCTCGACCCCTTCCACAGGGTTCTCGTGCCACGCCCGCCATACGTCCCGGAGTCGAAGGCCGATGGCGAACTGTGCGTCGAAGTCGCTCCCGGCCACCTTTCGGGGTGAAAGGAGGGTGGTCGATTCGTCGGGCTGGTGGTCGTCGCGTACGACGTCCCGGAAGATCCGGAGGTCGGTCCGCTGTCCCCGCATGAGCATGAACGCGGAGTACGGCGAGAACGGTCCCTCCGCGACCGCGCCGTTCACGGCCAGGCGGAGCAACCCGAAGCAGAGCCAGGGCGATTCCCACGGTGTGAGGATCACGCCGCCGGGCTTCACCTGAGTGAGCCACGGACGCGGGACGGAGCGCACGGAGCAAGTGGCCACGAGGCGGTCGTACGGAGCGTTGCCCGTGTCCCCTTCCGCCCCGTCCCCGGTGACGACCGTCGTGTCGAGCCCTTCCTCGCGCAGCCGACCCCGGGCTTCCGCCGCCAGTACGGGGTCCACCTCGACACTCGTCACGTTGCCCGGGCCGACGACATGGGTCAGGAGCCCCGCGTTCCATCCGGTCCCCGTGCCGATCTCCAGGACCTGGTGTCCCGGCCTCGCGTCCAGCATGCGGAGCATGCGGAACACGATGCTCGGGGCACTTGCGGAACTCGACGACCACCGTTCTCCGTCCGGGCTCTCCCCGTCGTTGACCTGTGTCACGGCCGGCTCGTCGGCGTACGCGGCACGCAACCAACTCTCCGGCGAAGTCGCGCGGTCGCACGGTTTCAGGTCATCCCCGATCCATAACCGGCCGGGTAGGAATCGATGGCGCCTCACCGCCCATGCGGCCTGCGCCAGATGCGGTTCCAGGTCGCCCAGGTCGGCGCTCACCTCACCGAGGAGTGCACGAAGGGCGATGTCCGTCGAACTGTCGTTCATCGCGATCGCCTACTTGTCCTTCTTGTGCTTCGGCGGGTCCTTCGGCTTGACGGTGTCGGGCGACGGCTTGGACTCGCCGGGGTCCTTGTTCCCGGAGTGCTGTCCGCTTCCGCCGCTTCCGCCCTTGCCCGTTCCCCAACCCATGATGTCGATCCTTTCTTCGGTCTGGACTTCCTGCTGGACTTCCTGGGAGCCCGCCAAGTGATCTCGTGTTCCCGTGTGGATCTCACCAAGGCGGTTGCGCTGCTTTGAGAGTCGGTGGGGCGCCGGTTCGATCCGGTTGTGCCCGCCCATCGCCCGGGCGGCCCCCGAGGAACCCCGGAAGCCTTTGAACGCTTCCGGTGGGGGCGCAGGGTCCACTCGATCAGGACGAAGACCCGGATCACGGTGTCGCGCTCCGTCGTTGCGTGCCGATCGTGGACGGGGCGGACCCCTTCATGGTCATCTTCGGCGGGTCGTGCGGATGGTTCCGGATCTCCACCGCGCAGTCCACGGCGGCGGATTCGTCGTGCTGCGGGCCCCTGCGCATGTAGTGGTCGAACCAGCTCGCCAAGTACGCGCACGGGGTGCATCCGGGGGCCGGTTCGGGACGCGGGCGTAACTCGTGGTCCGCCGAGAGCACGAGCGGCACCGCCCCGAGGAGGCCCTGTCCTCCGGTCACGCCTCTACCACCCGTACGGGAGTGGTGACGAGACGGATCCGCGCCCATTCGGCTTCGGTGGGCCGGCGCACCTCATCGGGCGACGCGGCCCACTCGGCGCCGCCGCCCGGAGGGTGGAGGTACACGCTTCCCTCGTAGTGGCGCGTCACCCGGCCGAGCCGGGGTGTGCCATCGCTGGTGTCCACCGCGTAACTCTTCACCGTGAGAACCCATTCGTCGCTGCCCATGCCTCACCTCCCGTGGGGAACAGGCTTGTTCCCGTCCATGCGGATCGTTCGTGCACATCGACCTAACCGTGCGAGGCGCTTGGACCGGTACCGTTGAGGGGAGGCCAAAACATAAGACTCATAAGCGCTGGGGGTTGGCGTGGCCACAGCTTCCGAAGAACGGCGTAATCAAGGGCTCTGCACCCTGCTCGACCAGGCGGGATACTCGGAAACGAAGTTCGCCCACGCCGTGAACCGCTTGGGCACGGAGGCCGGTCTCTCGCTCAACTACCGCCAGCCGTCCGTTTCTCAGTGGAAGCAGGGCGTTCAGCCGAAGCTCCAGGTCAGGCCGGTGATTCTTGCTGTTCTCGAACGACGGCTGGGGCGTCCGGTGACCTATGCGGAAGCGGGGTTGCAACGCCCGACAGGAGATCAAAGCGATTCTCGTCGGGACACTGTGGAGTCCCTGATCGATCTCGGGAAGGACGACATGAACCCGTCCCGTCGCAAGCTTCTGGCCGCGGGTCTCTATTCCGCCGCCCTCACTGTTCCGGCCTTTTCCGCTCTCGTGTCGCAGGCGCACGCCGACGACCGCGAACGCCTCACCAGGCCCACCGGCCGCATCGGGCGGGGCGAAGTCGAGACCGTCCGTCGGATGACGGACAAGATCGCGGACATCCTCGACGAACTCGGCGGCGGACACGCGCGGCCGATGGCCGCCGCTTTCCTCGTCAACACGGTCGCCGGTTACCTGCGCGCGGAGACCTCGGACGCGGTCCACCGCGACATGCTCTCCGCCGCGTCGGACCTCACCTACCTCACCGGGTGGATGGCCATGTACGAGCGGGCGCACGGTCTGGGCCAGACCTACTACCTGCACGCACTGGACCTGGCACGGGAATCGGGCGACCAGCTCACCTACTGCCGGACGCTGCGCGGAATGAGCCTGCAGGCCTCCCACCTCCGCTACGGGCGGAAGGCCCTGGAGTACGCCGACTCGGCCGCCGAGGCGGCACCCCAGGCGGGCCCACGCCTCGTCGCGTTCCTCCGGGGGCAGCAGGCGCACGCCTCCTCCATGGTCGGCGACCGCCGTGGAGCCCTCGCACGGCTTGGGGAGGCCGAGACGGCCCTCTCGCAGGCGGATTCCCGGCGCGACGCCGTCGGCGGGTACGACCAGGCCGCGTTCCAGTTCCACGTGTCGCACGTGCACTACGAATCGCGGGACCTGGCGGGCTCCATCCGCGCGCTCAAGACCTCCATCCGGGTCATGTCCCCGACGGAACGCCAGGGCAGGCTGCACGCCAACGCCGTACTCGCCCAGAGGCAGTACGAGTACGGGCACCTGGAGGAGGCGTGCGCGACGTGGGGGCGCTTCCTCGACGACTACGAGGTTCTGTCGACGGCCCGGGGCGACGAGCACTTCGACAAACTGCGGGTCCTCACCATGCCGCGTACTTCACCCGTGGTCCGTGACCTGCGCGATCGCATCCGCACGGTGGCGGAGCTGAAGGCGGCGTAGAGCGGACCGGGTGCGTCTGGCAAGGGAGGGGGTGCCCTGCTCAGGGCCGGAAGGTCACGAAGGGCATGTGCTCGGCGAGCATGAGTCTGCGGGGGAGGCACGACTGCCCGGGCCGGAAGCCCCTCCGGGCATCACCTCCCTCAGCGCACCCGGTCCCCGCACCCCGCCGGCAGCAGGAGCGCGCCCGGTGGCAGTTCGTCCGGATGCCGGTCGGGTATCCGCAGGCACGCCTCGGGGGAGTCGTCCTCGGGCGGGTACTCCAGGGTGAGGCCGTTCAGTACGGTGGTGTTCCCGCCGTGGTGCAGCTCCGCCGACCGCGCGCCCTCCGGGAAGCGGCCGGTCAGGGTGCCGAAGGCCGCCGTGCCGCCACCGTCGGCGACGCACTCGCGTGTCTCGAAGCGCCAGTGCGCGGCCGCGTCGGCCAGCAGCGACCTGCCCGTCCCGCCCAGGCCGGTGAGGAAGTCGGCGTGGGCGCGCAGGTGGTGGGCGAGGGCGCAGCAGAGCGGCACCGCGGTGCCGTCGGGCGTCGCCACCCGCTCGTACCCGGCGTGCGGTGGGAACCACAGGGCCTCGTCGAGCAGTACGAGCGCGGTGTCCCTCGCCGCCGGGTGGCCCCGCCGGGCGATGTCCAGGAGCAGGGGAGCGGCGAGCGTGGCCGCCGGGAACACCGTGCCGCTGTGGTCGTGGACGATCCCGCCACAGCCGAGCAGCGCCCCGGCCTCCGCCGCGCGCACCAGGTTCGACGCCCCGGAGAGGACCCGCAGGCCGCGGCCGACGCGCTCCGGCTCGTACCACCCGGGAGGGCCCGGTACCGCGCCCCAGTCCACCGCTTCGATCTGCTCCAGCACGGCCGGATCATCGCACGCGGCCGTTCCTCACCCGTGCCGGTCCGCACGCCCGGATCCTCGTAGCTGCCCCCTACCCGCGCCCGTCCGAACCCCCCGCCCCCGCCCCCGGTTCGGGCTCCGGCGCCTCCCCGAACCGCGCCAGCGTCAAAGAGCCCGCCACCGCCACCGCGAAGCCGGTGACCGCGAGCCAGCCGAGGCCGGCGCGGGTCGTGTCGCCGAGCCAGGCCACGCCGACCACCGCCGGGCCGATCGTCTCGCCGAGCACCATGCCCGCCGTCGCCGTCGTCACCGAGCCCCGCTGGAGCGCCGAGGTCAGGAGCAGGAACGCCGCCCCGCCACCCGTGAGCAGGGCGTACAGGGCCGGATCCGCCAGGTCGATCCCGTCGATCAGGCGGACCGCCACCTCCACCACCCCGAAGCCGAACCCCGCGCCCAGGCCGAGGACGAGCGCGCGCGGGCGGTCCGGCAGCCGGCCGGCCGCCGCGCCGAGCAGCAGGATCCCGGCCACGACGGCCAGGAGCGCCCAGTCCAGGGCCTCCGGGCCCGCCCGGTGGCCCTCCCTCCCCGAGGCGAGGGCCAGCATCGCGAGCCCCGCGCAGACCACGGCCACGGCCGTCCACTCCACCCGGCTCAGCCGCACCCGGAGCACCCGCGAGGCGACGACCGCCGTCACCGCCAGGCTCGCCGCGAGGGCCGCGCCCACCACGTAGATGGGCAGCGTCCGCAGGGCCACGACCTGGAGGACGAACCCCAGCCCGTCCAGGCAGAGACCGGCGAGATATCGCCACTGCCGCACCGCCCGCCACAGCAGCGCGACATCGACCCCGCCGCCCGAGCCCGGCTCCGCGGCACGGGCCGCCACCGCCTGGAGGACGGACGCCGTGCCGTAGCAGATGGCTGAAGCAAACGCACAAATCATCCCGAGGAGCACGAAACGACTCTAGGTCCTGCGGGCGGAAAGCACCGGACTGGACTGGTGGTCGCGGCATGTGTGACCGTGAGCGGCGCGGCCGTGAGGATCGCGACCGCGAAGGGGGAGGGTGACAGACATGCGGAGGCTGAGGTCGAGCACGGTGGTGCTCGGCGGGATGGGCCTGCTGGCGATGACGATCACGGCCTGTGGTTCCGAACCGGACAAGCGGTGCGTGGACCGGCTGACCCGGGAGCAGCTGCCCCGCTACGAGTGCGACGGCGGCGGCAGCGGGAGCAGCAGCTCTCCCCGCGGCTCCTACTACTACGGCGGCTCCGTCAGCGATCAGAAGGTCAGCGGCGGCAGCTTCGACAAGACCGCCGTCGACAGCGGCGGCTTCGGCTGCTCCCGCACCGGCGGCGGCTGAGGCGGCCGGGGCATGGAACGCCACACCATCGAACCCCGCCCGGACTGGCAGCGGACGGTCGAGGCGCAGGGGGTCGTCTACCCCCTGACCCGCTACCCGGACGGCTCGCTGCGCCCGTACTGGGACGAGAGCGCGTACTACTCCTTCTCCCTGCCCGAGGTCGAGGCGCTGGAGGAGGTCGTCGAGGAGCTGCACGAGATGTCCCTCGCGGCGGCCGCGCACATCGTCGAGAAGGGACGTTTCGCGGAGCTCGGCGTCACCGACCCCCGGCTGGCCGGGCTCATCGCCGAGTCCTGGCGGCGGCGCGACGAACTCCCCTCGATCTACGGCCGGTTCGACTTCCGCTACGACGGCACCGGGCCGGCCAAGATGCTGGAGTACAACGCCGACACCCCGACCTCCCTCGTGGAGGCCGCGAGCGCCCAGTGGTTCTGGATGGAGGAGCGGTTCCCCGGCGCCGACCAGTGGAACTCCCTCCACGAGCGGCTCGTCGACGCCTGGAAGCGGCAGGCCCGCCTGCTGCCGCCCGGCCCCGTGCACTTCGCGCACTCGGAGGGCGACGAGCTCGGCGAGGACCTGATGACGGTCGCGTACCTGCGCGAGACCGCCCAGCAGGCCGGCCTGGAGACCGAGGCGCTCTCCGTCGAGCAGATCGGCTGGGACCGGCTCTCGGGCCGCTTCGTCGACGACCGGCTCCGCTTCCTCCGCAGCTGCTTCAAGCTCTACCCGTGGGAGTGGCTGACCACCGACCGCTTCGGCCCGCACGTCCTGGACACCCTCGACAACGGCGGCGGCACCGGCACCACCTGCTGGATCGAGCCCGTCTGGAAGATGCTGCTCTCCAACAAGGCGCTGCTCGCGATCCTGTGGGAGCTGCACCCGGGCCACCCCAACCTGCTGCCCGCCTACCTCGACGGGCCGCGCGAACTCGCCACCACCACCGGCTGGGCCGCCAAACCGCTGCTCGGCCGGGAGGGCGAGGGCGTCACCCTGCACGAGGCCGGTACGGAGCCCTTCGTACGGGACGGGGAGCCCTACTGCTACCAGGGCCTCGCCCCGCTGCCCGACTTCGACGGCAACCGGGTGGTCCTCGGCGCGTGGGTCGTCGAGGGCGAGGCGGCGGGCCTCGGCATCCGGGAGTCGGCGGGGCCCGTCACCGACGAGTACGCCCGCTTCCTCCCGCACGTGATCCTCTGACCGCGCGTGAACCGGTGTCCGTAGGTGATTCCGTGACCGTACGTGTTCCTGTGACGGTCAGACCTTGAGGATCCGGACCGCCGGCCCGCACAGCAGCGTCAGGTCCTCGGGGTCGGACGTCAGTACGGTGACGGGGGACCGGGCGGCACGGGCGACGGCGGCCAGGACGGCGTCGATCGCGTCCTTGTGACCGTGCAGCCGGTGTTCGCGGAGGAGGCGGGCCGCCTCGTCGGAGACCTCCCTGGTCACGGGGTGGACGTCGATCCGCGACAGGACCCATTGGACCCGGGCCGGGTGGACGCGGTCGTGGTCGGCCTCCAGGCGCGTCATCACCGTGGTGGCGACGCGCACGCCCTCCTCCGTGGCGGCCTGGACGAAGGCGAGGACCGTCCGGTCCTTGAGGTACAGCTTCGAAAGGCCCTCGCTGTCCAGGAGCAGGGTGCCGGGCATCAGGCGGCGACCCCGCCCGCCGGTCCGTCCTGGGCCGCGTCGTGGCGCAGGACGGACCGGGCGGCCTCGACCTCGGCGCGGGTCAGCGGATCGTGATCGGTCTCGAAGTCGGTGACGATCTCACGCAGCCGCTCCATCGCCAGGCGCTGTTCCAGAGCCTCAGCGACGTACGCGGAGAAGCCGCCCGGTCCGACCTGGGCGCGCACGGTCTCGGCGAGCTCCTCGGGCAGACTGATCGAGTACTTCTTGCTACCACTCATGCTGCCCATGCTACCGATGGTAGGAAAGCTCCGTGGGCGGTTTGCGGAGACCGCCCACCGGGGCGCGGCGCCTCCGTGCACGCCTCGCCGTCCCGCCCCGGCACCGGGCGGCCGCCCTCAGTCCGCCAGCACCCCCCGCAACTGCTCGAGACCCCAGTCCAGGTCCTCCTTCGAGATGACCAGCGGCGGGGCGATGCGGATCGTCGAGCCGTGGGTGTCCTTCACCAGGACCCCCCGGTCGAGCAGCCGCTCCGAGATCTCCCGGCCCGTGCCCTTCGACGGGGCGATGTCCACGCCCGCCCACAGCCCGCGCCCCCGCACCGCCTCCACCGCGCCGCCGCCCACCAGGAGCCCCAGCTCCGCGTGGAGGTGGTCGCCCAGCTCCGCCGCCCGCTCCTGGTACTCGCCCGTCCGCAGCATCGCGATCACCTCCAGGGCCACCGCGCAGGCCAGCGGGTTCCCGCCGAAGGTCGACCCGTGCTCGCCCGGCCGGAAGACCCCGAGCACGTCCCGGTCGGCCACCACCGCCGACACCGGCACCACCCCGCCGCCCAGCGCCTTCCCCAGCAGGTACACGTCCGGCACCACGCCCTCGTGGTCGCACGCGAACGTCCTCCCCGTGCGCCCGAGCCCCGACTGGATCTCGTCCGCCACGAACAGCACGTTCCGCCGCCGGGTCAGCTCCCGCACCCCCGGCAGATAGCCGGCCGGCGGCACCAGGACCCCCGCCTCGCCCTGGATCGGCTCCAGGAGCACCGCCACCGTGTTCTCCGTGACCGCCGCCTCCAGGGCCGTCAGGTCCCCGTACGGCACGATCTCGAACCCCGGCGTGTACGGCCCGAAGCGGTCCCGCGCCTCGTGGTCCGTGGAGAAGCTCACGACCGTCGTCGTCCGGCCGTGGAAGTTGTTCGCCGCCACCACGATCTTCGCGTGCCCGTCCGGCACGCCCTTCACCTCGTACCCCCACTTCCGGGCCGTCTTGACGGCCGTCTCCACCGCCTCCGCCCCCGTGTTCATCGGCAGCACCGCCTCCTTGCCGCACAGCTCCGCGAGCCGCGTGCAGAAGTCGGCGAACCGGTCGTGGTGGAAGGCCCGCGAGGTCAGCGTCACCCGCTCCAGCTGCGCCTTCGCCGCGTCGATCAGACGCCGGTTGCCGTGCCCGAAGTTGAGCGCCGAGTACCCGGCGAGCAGATCGAGGTACCGGCGCCCCTCGACGTCGGTCATCCAGGCGCCGTCCGCCGAGGCGACGACGACCGGAAGGGGGTGGTAGTTGTGGGCGCTGTGCGCCTCCGCGGAAGCGATCGCGTCTTCTGTCCTCGACACGGGATCTCCGTTCGTCCTGCGGCCCGGGGTGGATGTGCCCCCTTTTCCTATCGTCGCTCGCATACCGGACGGGGAAACCTCCGACACGGCCGGGCCGCTACGCTGACGGCACGCACGGCGACTGGCGTACGGGGAAGCGACCCCGGGGGAGCCGTGCGCGGCAGACCACACGAGGCGCCGCCCGCCTGGGCGTCCCGGGACCGAAGTCCCGCGTGGCGCCGCGCCTCACGCAGTGCCCCGGGACCCCGCCCACGCCCGGAGGACACCACCGTGACCACCACCGCCGCCGTTGGAACGACCACCACCGTCGGGACCGCCGCCCACCCCGCCCTCGCCGCCGCCGACCCCGAACTCGCCGCCCTCGTCGGCGCCGAGGAGCGGCTCCAGGCCGACACCCTGCGCCTCATCCCCAGCGAGAACTACGTCTCCGCCGCCGTCCTCGAAGCCTCCGGCACCGTCCTCCAGAACAAGTACAGCGAGGGCTACCCCGGCCGCCGCTACTACGAGGGCCAGCAGAACATCGACCAGGTCGAGACCCTCGCCGTCGAGCGCGCCAAGGCCCTCTTCGGCGTCGACCACGCCAACGTCCAGCCCTACTCCGGCTCCCCGGCCAACCTCGCCGTCTACCTCGCCTTCGCCGAGCCCGGCGACACCGTCATGGGCATGGCCCTGCCCATGGGCGGCCACCTCACCCACGGCTGGGGCGTCTCCGCCACCGGCTCGTGGTTCCGGGGCGTCCAGTACGGCGTGCGCGCGGACACCGGCCGCGTCGACCTCGACGAGGTCCGCGAACTCGCCCTCAAGGAGCGTCCGAAGGTCATCTTCTGCGGCGGCACCGCCCTGCCCCGCACCATCGACTTCGCCGCCTTCGGCGAGATCGCCCGCGAGGCCGGCGCCGTCCTCGTCGCCGACGTCGCCCACATCGCGGGCCTGATCGCGGGCGGCGCCCACCCCTCCCCGGCCGGCCACGTGGACGTGATCTCCACGACCACCCACAAGACCCTGCGCGGCCCGCGCGGCGCCATGCTCATGGCCCGCGAGGAGCACGCCAGGGCCCTCGACCGGGCCGTCTTCCCCGGCCTCCAGGGCGGCCCGCACAACCAGACCACCGCCGCCATCGCCGTCGCCCTGCGCGAGGCCGCCCAGCCGTCCTTCCGCACCTACGCCCACGCCGTCGTCGCCAACGCGAAGGCCCTCGCCGAGGCGCTCCTCGCCCGCGGCCTCGACCTGGTCTCCGGCGGCACCGACAACCACCTGATCCTCATGGACCTCACCTCCCGGCAGGTCCCCGGCAAGATCGCCGCCAAGGCCCTCGACCGGGCCGGCATCGTCGTCAACCACAACACCGTCCCCTTCGACCCCCGGAAGCCCTTCGACCCCTCCGGCATCCGCATCGGCACTCCCGCCCTCACCTCCCGCGGCCTCGGCACCGGGCACATGGCGTCGGTCGCGGACTGGATCGACCGGGGCGTCACGGCCGCCGGGCGGGGCGACGAGGACGCCCTCGCCGCGATCCGCGCCGAGGTCGCCGACCTGATGGCCGCCTTCCCGGCCCCGGGCCTGCCCGTCTGATCCGGCTGATCCGGCGACCGCCGGAGAGGGGGCGCGGACCGTCGCGCGCACTGTGTTCCTGGTCTCATCCGCCACGGACCACGGCCATCGCGACCGGAGCCGCGCCCCCGCGCGTACCCCGGACACACCGGCCGGCGGGACCCGACACACCGGCCGGAGGAGAACCGCCGCACCGGCCGCGGACGACCCGTCGCACCGGCCGGAAGGGGCCCGCCCCACCGGCCGGGTGGGACCCGTCCCACCGGCCGGGCGGCGCCTGACGCATCGGTCGGGCGGGGACCGGTCCCGCACCTGAGAGAATGATGTGCATGGCCTTTGACAGTCCCCGTGTGCTCTCCGGAATCCAGCCCACCGCCGGCTCGTTCCACCTCGGCAACTACCTCGGCGCCGTCCGCCAGTGGGTCGCCCTCCAGGAGACGCACGACGCCTTCTACATGGTCGTGGACCTGCACGCGATCACGGTCCCGCAGGACCCGGCCGAGCTGCGCGCCAACACCCGGCTCGCCGCCGCCCAGCTGCTCGCCGCCGGCCTCGACCCGGAGCGCTGCACCCTCTTCGTCCAGAGCCACGTCCCCGAGCACGCCCAGCTCGGCTGGGTCATGAACTGCCTCACCGGCTTCGGCGAGGCCTCCCGCATGACCCAGTTCAAGGACAAGTCCGCCAAGCAGGGCGCCGACCGCGCCACCGTCGGCCTCTTCACGTACCCGATCCTCCAGGTCGCGGACATCCTGCTCTACCAGGCGAACGAGGTCCCGGTCGGCGAGGACCAGCGCCAGCACATCGAGCTGACCCGCGACCTCGCGGAGCGGTTCAACGGGCGCTTCGGCGAGACCTTCACGATCCCCTCGCCGCACATCCTGAAGGAGACGGGGAAGATCTACGACCTCCAGGACCCGTCGATCAAGATGAGCAAGTCGGCCTCCACGCCGAAGGGCCTCATCAACCTCCTGGACGACCCGAAGGTCACCGCGAAGAAGGTCAAGAGCGCCGTCACCGACACCGACACGGTGATCCGCTTCGACCCGGAGAACAAGGCCGGCGTCTCCAACCTCCTCGGCATCCTCTCCACCCTCACCGGGAAGAGCGTCCCCGACCTGGAGAGGGACTACGAGGGCAAGATGTACGGCGCGCTCAAGACGGACCTCGCCGAGGTGATGGTGGACTTCGTCACGCCGTTCCGGACCCGCACCCAGGAATACCTGGACGACCCGGAGACGCTGGACTCCGTCCTGGCCAAGGGCGCGGAGAAGGCCCGCGCGGTCGCCGCCGAGACCCTGGCGCAGACGTACGAGCGGATGGGCTTCCTGCCCGCCAAGCACTGAGTCCTGGGACCCTGGCCACGAGGGTGGTGCAGGCCGCACACTGGCGGCTGCACCACCCGCACGCCGACCCGCACGCGCGACGGCACCGATACGCACCGAGACGCACCGAGACGACGGAGGAGAACGACGTGGGGACCGTAACGCTCGGCGTTTCGATCGCGGTCCCGGAGCCCTACGGCAGCCTGCTCCAGGAGCGGCGCGCCGGCTTCGGGGACCAGGCCGCGCACGGCATCCCCACCCACGTCACCCTCGTCCCGCCGACCGAGGTGCCCCGGGAGCGGCTGCCGGAGATCGAGGCCCACCTCGCGCGCGTGGCCACCGGATACCAGCCCTTCCCCGTGCGCCTGAAGGGCACCGGCACCTTCCGGCCGCTCTCCCCGGTGGTCTACGTCAAGCTGGCGGAGGGCGTCACCCCCTGCGACCGGCTCCAGCAGCGGATCAGGGACGAGGCCGGCCCGCTCGTGCGCGAGCTCCAGTTCCCGTACCACCCGCACGTCACCGTGGCGCACGGCATCTCCGAGGAGGGGATGGACCGGGCGTTCGAGGAGCTCGCCGGCTACGAGGCGGCCTGGACCTGCCGCTCCTTCGCGCTGTACGAGCAGGGCGCGGACCAGGTGTGGCGCAAGCTGTGCGACTACGAGTTCGGCAGCGGCCACCCGACCCGCGCCGTCCCGGCCCAGGGCGGCAGCCCGGTCGACACGCCGACGACGACGCCGACCCCCTGAGGGGCCACCCCGAGCCCCTGAGGGGCCACCGGAAGGCTCACACCGGCAGCCGCCGGTACAGCGGCCTCGGCACGTGCCGCACCGCCGCCGTCACCATCCGCAGCGCCCCCGGCACCCACACCGTCTCCGAGCGCCGCCGCAGCCCCCGTTCGATCGCGCCCGCGACCTCCTCCGGGGTGGTCGCGAACGGCTCCTCCGGGCGCCCCGCCGTCGCCCGCGAGCGCACGAAGCCGGGCCGCACCACCATCACGTGCACCCCGGTCCCGTACAGCGCGTCCCCGAGCCCCTGGGCGAAGACGTCGAGCCCCGCCTTCGACGAGCCGTAGATGAAGTCGGCGCGGCGGGCCCGCTCGGCCGCCACCGAGGAGAGCACCACGAGCGAGCCGTGCCCCTGCGCCTGGAGCGCGCCCGCGCACACCAGGCCCGCCGAGACGGCGCCGGTGTAGTTGGTCCCGGCGACCCGGGCGGCGGCGACCGGGTCGGACTCGTCGCGCGCCTGGTCGCCCGGCACCCCGAAGGCCAGCAGCACCATGTCGACGTCGCCCTCCGCGAAGACCGGGCCGAGCCGCTCCTCGTGCGACCCGGGGTCGAGCGCGTCGAACGGGACCGTCCGCACCTCGGCGCCCAGCGCCCGCAGCGACGCGGCGGCGGCGTCGAGGGCGGGGGAGTGGCGGCCCGCCAGGTGGACCGTACGGGCGCGCCGGGCGATCATCCGGCGGGCGGTGGCGAGCCCGATCGCCGAGGTGCCGCCGAGGACGAGCAGGGACTGCGGTGCGCCGAAGGCGTCCTTCACGATCAGCTCCTAGAGGGGTCCTGCGGGGGTCCTAGAGACCGAGGCGGCGGGAGAGGTCCGAGACGAGGACGGACCGGGGGTCGAGCGCGGCCCGCAGCGCCCGGAACTCGTCGAGCCGCGGGTACATCGCGGCCAGCACCTCCGGCCGCACCCGCGAGTCCCCGGCCAGGTGCACCCGGCCGCCCGCCGCCGCGACCTCCTCGTCGAGCGCGT
Organism: Streptomyces sp. NPDC055632; assembly: GCF_053618675.1. NCBI lineage: Bacteria > Bacillati > Actinomycetota > Actinomycetes > Kitasatosporales > Streptomycetaceae > Streptomyces > Streptomyces sp. NPDC055632. Next base: position 194,902 of record NZ_JBSHHY010000003.1, read on the forward strand.
CGAGGAAGGCGCCGAGCCCGGGGAGCCCGGTCGGCAGGCCGAGGGCCAGGGACCAGCCGGGCAGGGCGAAGGAGAGCGGCCCGGGACCGCCCGGACCGAACCGCTGGAGGACGCCGGGCAGCACGGGCCAGCGCCGCTCCGCGATCCGCCGCACGATCCCCCGGAGCACCTCCTCCCGCCCGTACGGGAGGACGAACCGGTACGGGACGGAGCCCCCGGGCCCGTACAGCCGGTTCCAGTGCGGGACGGCGTCGAGGGGGTGGAAGAAGCCGGACAGCGGCCGGAGCCGGCCGGTGTCCGCGCGGGGCGACGCCCGGTACCAGAGCTCGCCGAAGAGCCCCGCTGAGGCGCGGCCGAGCAGCCCGCCGGGCACGCGCGGCGGGGCGGGCAGCCGGACGGGCCGGAAGGCGAGCGGCGCGCGGCGGGCCGGATGGCGGCGGGGCAGCGCGTCGTACGGGGCGGGGTCGCCGCGCGTGAGGACGGCCCGGCCGGTGGCCGCGCCCCGGGCGCGCAGGTCGATCCGGGCGGTGGCGTGGTGGTACGGGCGGCCGCCCCCGGCGAGCAGGGCGAGGAGCTCGTCGAGGTCGCGGACCCGCCCGGTGTCCACGCGCATCAGGGAGGTCTCGACGGCCGGCAGCCGCAGGACGGCGGAGAGGACCACGCCGGTCAGGCCCATGCCGCCGGTGGTGGCGTCGAAGAGCGGGGTGCCGGGCCGCACGGTCCTGATCTCCCCGTCCGGGGTGAGGAGTTCGAGCGAGACCACGTGCCGGCCGAAGGAGCCGACGGCGTGCTGGTTCCCGCCGTGGACGTCGCCCGCGACCGCGCCGCCGACCGTCACGTACCGGGTGGCGGGCACGACCGGGACGAACCGGCCGAGCGGCAGCAGGACCTCCATCAGCCGGTGCAGACTGACGCCCGCCTCGCAGTCGACGAGCCCCGCGCGCGCGTCGACGGCGCGGATCCGGTCGAGGCCGGTCATGTCGAGGACGGTGCCTCCGGCGTTCTGGGCGGCGTCGCCGTGGGCGCGCCCGAGACCGCGGGCGACGGCGCCCCGGGCGCCGGGAGCGCGGAGGGCGGCGGCCGCCTCGGCGGGACTGCGGGGCCGGTACACGCGCGCGAGGGTGGGGGCGGTGCGGCCCCAGCCGGTGAGGGCTTCGCAGTCGTCGTCCGGGACGCGGGTCTCGACAGCCATGGAGCCGACCGTATAGGCGACTATGCCGCTTATGCCGCTATTGCTCCCTGTCGTCCGGCGGTTCGTCGAAAGGGGTGATGATCGGACGGACGGAGGGTAGGAAGAGAACCCCGGCACCCGACCCCGCGCCACCCGCGCATGTCGATCGCGCACGAGAGGGCCCGACGGGGGGATTCTCGTACTCCGGTCACCCGCGCAGCGCACGCATCGAGGGGTACACGCACGACATGGACTGGCTGACCAAGCTCCCCGTCATCGGCCCCTGGGTCACCCGACTCATGCGCACCCACGCCTGGCGCGCGTACGAGACCCTCGACCGGGCCCACTGGACCCGGCTCGCCGCGGCGATCACCTTCCTCTCCTTCCTCGCCCTCTTCCCGCTCATCACCGTCGCCGCCGCGGTCGGCGCCGCGCTCCTCAGCGACGAGCAGCTCGACCGGATCGAGGACAAGATCGGCGAGCAGGTCCCCGGCATCTCCGACCAGCTCAACATCGGCGCCCTCGTCGACAACGCCGGCACCGTCGGGATCGTCGCCGGAGCCCTGCTCCTCTTCACCGGCATCAGCTGGATCGGCTCCATGCGGGAGTGCCTGCGCGCGGTGTGGGGCCTCGACGACATCGAGGGCAACCCGGTCCTGCTCAAGGGCAAGGACGCGCTGATCCTCATCGGCCTCGGCGGCGTCGCCCTCGGCTCGCTCGCCGCCTCCTGGCTCGGCTCCACCGCCGTCGGCTGGAGCGCCGACCAGGTCGGCGTCTCCGAGGGCGGGGCGGGCGGCGTCCTGCTCCAGACCGCCGCCGTCCTCGTCGGCGTCGTCGCCGACTTCCTGATCCTGCTGTACGTCCTGTCCCTGCTGCCCGGCGTCGAGCCGCCCCGCCGGGACCTGGTGGTGGCCTCGCTGATGGGCGCGGTCGGCTTCGAACTCCTCAAGCTGCTGCTCGGCGGCTACATGAAGGGGGTCGCGGCGAAGTCGATGTACGGGGCGTTCGGCGTCCCCGTCGCCCTGCTCCTCTGGATCAACCTCACCGCGAAGCTGCTGCTGTTCTGCGCGGCGTGGACGGCGGCGGCCTCGTCCCGGAAGGAGAAGGCCGTGGATCCGGACGGGGCTACTTCCCCGCCTCCGTCTTCTCCCCCGTCTCCTTCTCGGGACCAGGGTCCTGCCCCTGCCCCTGCTCCTTCTCCCGACCCGAGCCCTGACTCTGGTCCTGGCCCTGCTCCTGACTCTGGCCCTGGTCCTGGCCCTGCTCCTGACTCTGGCCCTGGTCCTGGCCCTGCTCCTGGCTCCGGCCCTGCTTCCGGTCGCCGCGACGTGCCGCCGACACGGCCGTCGGCCAGCGGCGGTTGACGAGGAACGCGGCGCCCGCGAGGAGGGCGAGGACCCCGCCCGCCACGGCCAGCGCGGTCCCGACCCCGCCGGACCTCCCGGCCGCGACCGCCTGGACGGGCTGCGCCGAGGCGTTCTTGCCGGGCGCGGGTTCCACCGCGCCGTCGGGCGCGGGCGACTTCGTACGGGCCGAGAGCGGCGGCACCAGCTCGCCCACCGGCTGCACCTTGCCGAGGGCGGCGAAGCCCCAGTCGAACAGCCGGGCGGTCTCGCGGTAGACCGCGTGCTGCTCCTTGGAGGAGGGGTTCATCACGGTGACGAGCAGGACCCTGCCGTTCCGCTCCGCGACCCCGGTGAAGGTCGCGCCCGCGTGCGTGGTGTTGCCGTTCTTGACCCCGGCGATGCCCTGGTACGGCGGGACGCCGAAGTCACCCGTGAGCAGCCGGTTGGTGTTCTGGATCTCGAAGGTCTCGCGCTTCTTCTCACCGGGCTTCTGTATGCCGGGGAAGGCGGCGCGGGAGGTGGCGGCGTACTCGCGGAAGTCCGGCTTGGTCATGCCGCTGCGGGCGATGAGGGTGAGGTCGTACGCGGAGGAGACCTGGCCCGGGGCGTCGTAGCCGTCCGGGGAGACCACCTTGGTGTCGAGCGCCTGGAGCTCGACCGCCTGGTCGTTCATGTCCTTCACGGTCTGCTGGAGGCCGTGGTTCATGTTGGTCAGGACGTGCACGGCGTCGTTGCCGGAGCGCAGGAAGACGCCGAGCCACAGGTCGTGGACGCTGTAGGTCTGCTTCTCCTTGACGCCGACCAGGCTGGAGCCCTCGCCCATGCCCACCAGGTCCTGGCTGGTGACCAGGTGGTTCTGCGTCTTGGGGAACTTCGGCAGCAGGGTGTCCGCGAAGAGCATCTTCAGGGTGGAGGCGGGGGCGAGCGGCCAGTGCGCGTTGTGCGCGGCGAGGACCTGCCCGTTCTCCGCGTCCGCGACGATCCAGGACCGGCCCGACAGCTCCTTCGGCAGCACGGGCGCCCCGGCCCCGAGCCGCACCTGCGTACCGGGCCTGCCGAGCAGGGCGCCGCCGACCGTGGACATGGCGGCGGGGGGCTTGGGCTGCGTGTCCTGGACGGCCTGCTCGACCTGCTCGTCCTTCCCGTCGGCGTGGGCCGCGGGCACGGCGAGGACGAGCGGAAGGAACACAGCAGCGGCGACCGCCCAAGCGGTCTTCTTCGAAGCAGACACGCTCGTGAAAGTACAGGTACGGAACAGAGATACGAACCCCGGCAGGCCATTCGAACCCACCCGTCCACCCGGACGCGGCCGCGGGAGGGCCGACGGTGATACTGGGGCCATGAAGCTCAGCCGTCGCGTCTCCTGGTTCCTGCTCGCGTTCGGGGTGTGGAGTTGGTTCATCTGGATCACCTTCGTCAAGAACCTCTGGAACGACGGGAGCGGCCTCGCCTTCGACGACGCGGGCGACCCGACGGCCTACTTCTGGGTTCATCTGCTGCTTGCCGTCACGTCCTTTGTCCTGGGGACGGTGATCGGCGTCCTCGGGTTGCGCGGGGTGCGCGCCGCGCGTCGCACGGGCGCCTAGAAGAAGAAGGAGTTCCGGGGCGTGGTCGTCTTCCTGCTGGTCCTGGTCGTGGTCCTCGCGCTGCTCGGCGGTGTCCACTGGTACGTGTGGCGGCGGCTCGTCCGTGACGTGACGGCGCCCGGCGGTCTGCCGCGCCGGCTGGGCACGGCCGCCGTCGTGGTCCTGCCGCTGCTCTCGGTCGCGGCCCTGGTCTCCGCCCGGGCGGGCGTGCCCTTCCGGCTCCAGCAGGTGATCGCCTGGCCCGGGCAGATGTGGCTCGCCGTCCTCCTGTACCTGGTCCTGGCCCTGGTGGTGGGCGAGGCCGTCCGTCCGCTCCTGCGCGCCCGGCTCGCCCGCCGCGAGCCCGCCGCCGTGGTCCCCGAGCCCGTACCCGTGCCGGCACCGGCCGCGGTGGCCGGGCCCGTCGCGGAGGCCGCCCCGGACTCCGCACCCGCCGCCCCCACCGACCCGGCGGGACCGGCCGCCCCCACCGACCCCTCCCGCCGTCTCTTCGTCTCCCGGGTCGTCGGCGGCACCGCCGCCGCCGTCGCGCTCGGGACCGTCGGGTACGGCACGTACGGCGTGCTGCGCGGGCCCCGCGTCAAGCGGGTCACCGTGCCGCTCGCCAAGATCCCGCGCGCCGCGCACGGCTACCGGATCGCCGTCGTGTCCGACATCCACCTGGGCCCGATCCTGGGCCGCGCCCACACCCAGCGCATCGTGGACACGATCAACTCCACCCAGCCCGACCTGATCGCGGTCGTCGGCGACCTCGTCGACGGCACCGTCGAGAACCTCGGCCCCGCCGCCGAGCCGCTCGCCCGGCTCCGCGCCCGGCACGGCTCCTTCTTCGTGACCGGCAACCACGAGTACTTCTCGGGTGCCGACGCCTGGGTCGACCACGTGCGCGAACTCGGCCTGCGCCCGCTGCGCAACGAGCGCCTGGAGATCGCGGCCGGCTTCGACCTCGCGGGCGTCGACGACGTCGCGGGCGAGAGCGAGGGCCAGGGCCCCGACTTCGCGCGCGCCCTCGGCGACCGCGACCGGGCCCGCGCCGCCGTCCTCCTCGCGCACCAGCCGATCGTCGTCCACGACGCCGTGCGCCACGGCGTGGACCTCCAGCTCTCCGGCCACACCCACGGCGGCCAGCTCTGGCCCGGCAACCTCCTCGCCGACCTGGCCAACCCGACCGTCGCCGGGCTCGAACGGTACGGCGACACCCAGCTCTACGTCTCGCGGGGCGCGGGCGCCTGGGGGCCCCCGGTCCGGGTCGGTGCCCCCTCCGACATCACCGTCGTCGAACTCGCCTCGAAACAGGCCTGAAGGGGACCCCCCACTCCCCGCACCGAGAGTGATACGTGCTGCTCATCGGCTTGAATTCTCATATCCCGGACATATACCTGTGATGTGAAGGTTTTCTCTTCCACTTGTGAAAACCGTGTGATGGGATGACGCCATCGCGGTGGTTCCGGGGGGCGCCGCGCCTGGGGTGGCACCAAAAAAAGGAAGCACGGCAATGCGGTCGACGGTCCGTCTGCGGATCCTCATCATTTGTGGAGTACTGGTGGCGGCCGGAGTGGGGGGCTGGCAACTCCTGCCCTCCGACGGCGCCCGGACCGATCCGATCGCCGTCGGCACCACCGACGAGATCACCTCCCTCGACCCGGCCGGCGCCTACGACGCCGGATCCTGGGCGATCTACAGCAACGTCTACCAGTCGCTGCTCACGTTCAAGCCGGGCTTCACCGAGCCGGTCCCGGACGCCGCCGAGAGCTGCGCGTTCGCGGGCACCGGGCTCACCACGTACCGCTGCACGCTCCGCGACGACCTCACCTTCTCCAACGGGCGCAAGATGACCGCCGAGGACGTCGAGTACTCCTTCGAGCGGATGCTGGGGATGAAGACGGACGTCGGTCCGCAGCCGCTCTTCCCGACCCTGAAGAGCGTCGACTCCGAGGGCCGCACCATCACGTTCCACCTCAGCGCCAAGGACGTCACGTTCCCGCTGAAGCTGGCCACCGGCGCCGGATCGATCGTGGACCGCGAGCGCTACCCGGAGAAGAAGCTGCGCCCCGACGAGGCGGTCGACGGCTCGGGGCCGTACGTCCTCAAGGAGTACAAGCCCGGCGAGTCCGCCCTCCTGGAGCCCAACCCGAACTACAAGGGCGCCGTCACCAAGACCGGCCGACCGGTCCTCGTGAAGTACTACGCCAAGTCCGAGGAGCTGGCCGGGGCCTGGAAGGCGAAGGACGTCCAGGTGACGCACCGGCAGCTCCCGCCGGACTTCGTCTCCACCCTGGAGACCGCGGACGGCACCCGGGTCACCGAGGCGGAGAGCGCCGAGATCCGCAACATCAACTTCAACGTCCGGCCCGGCACGCCCATGGCGGACAAGGCCGCGCGGCAGGCCGTCGCGGCGGTCCTCGACCGCCCGGCGATCACCACCGGCGCCTACAAGGGCACGGTCGAGCCGCTGTACTCCCTCATCCCGCAGGGCTTCGTCGGCCACAGCACCGCGTTCTACGACCGCTATCCGGCGCCCAGCGGCGCGAAGGCGAAGAAGATCCTGAAGGACGCGGGGATCAGCACCCCCGTGAAGTTCACCTTCGGCTTCCGCAAGGACGACACCTACGCCGCCGAGACCACGGAGATCAAGCGGCAGCTGGAGGAGACCGGCCTCTTCTCGGTCGAGACCGTCGAGGTCGCATGGGAGGACTTCCAGAAGCAGTACGCGAAGGGCGACTTCGACGCGTACACCGTCGGCTGGCTCCCCGACTTCCCCGACTCCGACAGCTTCACCGCACCGCTCGTCGGCACCGCGAACACCCTGCACAACGGTTTCTCCAGCAAGCTGATCGACTCCCTGATCGCCTCGACGCAGCGGTTCAGCGACCGTTCGCGGGCGACGGAGGACTTCAAGGCGATCCAGAACGAGGTCGCCACCGATGTCCCGCTCGTGCCGCTGTGGCAGAAGAAGGACTACGTCCTCTCCACGGAGGCGGTCGCCGGCTCCCAGTACCTGACGGACGGCACCGGCATCTGGCGCCTGTGGGAACTGAGCTGGATCTAGCGGTGACAACCCTGTGGGGCCGTACTCGTACGAGTACGGCCCCACAGGCGTTCCTACTGGTTCACTGCTTCGCGCCCGCCCGCTTCGGCTTGCCCGAGGCCGCCATCCCGGCCGCCGTCGGCATGAAGTCGGCGAGCAGCTCGTGGGTCTCCTTGACCAGCGGGCGCAGGATCCGGAAGCGGGAGAGGGAGATCGCGCGGGCGGTGACGGGGGCGAGCCGCTCCACGAGCCGCCGGCTGTTGGCGGCGCCCTCCGACCGGTCGTACACCCAGAAGAGCACCAGGCCCATCTGCTGGAGCCACAGGAGCTGCGGCAGCGCCTCGGCCAGCTCCGGGTCGACCTTCACCGAGGCTCCGGAGATGACCCGCCGCTGCACCTCGATCGCGGCCTCGCGCGGCCCCTCCGACTCGGGCGAGAACGGGCTGAGGGGGCTGTCCGGGTCGGCGGCGTTCTTGAAGAACTGGGCGGCGAACTCGTGGTACGGCTCCGCGATGTCCAGCCAGCCGAGGTAGACCCCCCGGATCCGGGCCGTCAGGTCCTTCTCGCCCCCGGTCAGGATGGGCTCGACGGAGGCCTGGTGCTCCTCGGCGATCCGGTCGTAGAAGCCCTGGACCAGGTGCTCCTTGGAGGAGAAGTAGTAGTACGCGTTGCCGACGGAGACTCCGGCCTCCTGGGCGATGGCCCGCATCGTCGTCTTGTCGTAACCGCGCTCCTTGAACAGCCGGAGCGCGGTCTCGAGGATGAGCGTGCGGGTCTGCTCGCTCTTGGGGGCCTTCTTCTCTTCCTTCACGTCCTTCACGGGGCCGAGCCTAACGGGGCGGACCGGGCACTTCGCAGCGCCCGTCCCCGCAGCCCTCCGGACCCGGGCCGCCGACGGGTCCCTGGCCGGGGCCCTTGAGTGCCTCGCGCCACTTCGCGGCGGCCAGGACGGTCATCCGGGCGAAGGGCTGCCCGGCGGGGGTGGCCAGCCAGTGGGCCCTGGGCCGGTGCTCGGCCAGTGCCCAGAGGCAGACGATCCAGGCGGCGGTCTCCCGGTAGACCTGGCCCCGGTCCCCGATCACCGTGATCTCCCGCAGGGTGGCGGCGTGGTCGAGGGCCGGGAACCGGCGCCGGGCCTCCTGGGACCCGGCCGGCACCAGGTCGAGCGGGACGAGCTGCCGCTGCCGCAGCAGCCAGTGCCGCAGGTGCACGCAGAGCGGGCAGTCGGCGTCGTACAGCACGGTCAGGCGCTTCACGGGCGTCCGCGGGGCGCGGGGCGCCGGCGCGTGAGCCGGCGCGTGCTCCGCTGCGAAGGCCGGTACGGGAGTCGGTACGTGCTCCGGTACGAAGGCGTCCTGTCCGGGGGCGCCCTGTCCGGGTGCGGTCGGCACGGCGGTTCAGCCCTGCGGCGCGGGCGGGGCCCAGGGGCCGGCCTTGGGGGGCGCGGTCCAGCCCTGCGGGCCGACCGGCGGCACCTGCTCGCGCTCCATGACCCCGCGCCGGCGGATCTTGTTGAGCACGTACACGTTCCCGAGGTGCATCACGCCGAGGACGAGCAGCACGACCCCGAGCTTGACGGAGAGGGCCTCGAAGAGCGCCCGGGCGTCGAGGACGGCCTCGTCCTGGCTCAGGTAGAGGGCGACGAAGCCGAAGTTGACGAGGTAGAAGCCGACCACCAGGAGGTGGTTGACGGCCTCCGCGAGCTTCTCGTTCCCGTGCAGGACGTCTGCCAGGAAGATCCTTCCGTTGCGGCTGAGCGTGCGGGCGACCCAGACGGTCAGGGCCACGCTGATCAGCAGGTAGACGATGTACGCGACGACAGTGAGGTCCATGCCCCACCCTCCCTTGAACGCGTTCAAAAGCTGGTGGTCATGACTGTAGACCTCATCTTGAACGTGTTCAAGTCATAAGGAGGAGAGGGGGAGGGGCGGACGGGAAAGGGATGGCCGTCCGCGCCCCCGCCGCCTAGGGTCACGCGGGTGACGCTCTCTCATGACCTGGCCGGTACCGGCCCCTCGACCGTCGTCCTGCTGCACTCCGGGGTCTGCGACCGCCGCATGTGGGACGTGCAGTTCTCCGCGCTCGCCGGGGCGGGGCACCGTGTCGTCCGCTGCGACCTCCGCGGCTTCGGCGAGACCCCGATCGACGCCCCGCACACCCACGCGGAGGACGTCCGGGACCTGATCGACCACCTCGGCGCCGACCGCGTCGCCGTCGTCGGCTCCTCCTTCGGCGGCGAGGTCGCCCTGGAGTTCGCCGCCCGCCACCCCGGGCGGGTCGCGGCCCTCGCCCTGCTCGGCTCCGGCATGCCCGGCATGGAGCCGAGCGCGGAGCTGGCGGCCTGGGGCGACCGCGAGGACGCGCTCCTCGACGCGGACGACCTCGACGCCGCCGTCGAGCTCAACGTCGACACCTGGCTCGGCCCCGAGGCCGGGGAGGAGGCCCGCGCGCTCGTCCGGAAGGCGCAGCGCCACGCCTTCGAGGTGCAGCTCGCCGCCCCCGAGGAGTACGGCCCGGTCGACCCCGGGGTGACCCGGGAGGAGATCGCCGGCGTCCGGGCCCCCGCCCTGGTGGCCGTCGGCGCCCACGACCTCCCCGACTTCCGGGCGGTCGCCGACGAGCTGGCCCGCCTCCTGCCCGCCGCCCGCCGCCTCGACCTCGACTGGGCCGGCCACCTCCCCGCCCTGGAGCGCCCGGAGGAGACCGCCCGCCTCCTCGTGGACTTCCTGGCGGAGGCCCCGGCGCTGGCCGCGCCCTGAGCGGCGGCCGGGGTCCCGGGCCCGGTGCCGTCAGGAGCCGCGGTCCGCGCCCCGGGCCCGTCAGGCGGCCGGGTCCCGGGTGAACCTCCGTACGCCCGGCACCAGCGCCGTCCCCAGGCAGCAGCCGCCCACCGCCACCGCCGCGGCGAGCAGGGGCACTTCGGGGCCCCAGGCCGCCGCGGCGATCGGGGCCAGGGCGTAGCCGAGGGGCATCGCGGCCAGCGAGAGCAGCCAGTCGTACGAGGCGACGCGGGCGAGCGCGTGGGCGGGCACCGCGCGCTGGACCGCGGTCTGCCAGACGGGGGAGAGGAAGCCGAGGCCCGCCTGCGCGAGCCCGTAGGCCGCGATCGTCACCGGCGCGGGCGCGGCGACGGCGAGCAGCACCAGCGGCAGCGCGTACGTGGCGAGTCCGAGGTTCGCCGCCAGGACCGGGCGCCGGGGGCGGACGCGGTCCGCGAGCAGCGCCCCGAGGAGGAAGCCGACGGCGCCGACCTGGAGGAGGACCACCCAGGTGGTGCCGCCGCCGAGCCGCTGCACGGCGACGGCGGGCCCGAGGGTCATCAGGACGGCGGCGGCGCCGTTCCAGGCGCTGTGGCCGACGAGGCTGGTCCAGTACCAGTCGCGGGAGCGGACCTCCCGCCAGCCCTCGGCGAGGTCGGCGCGGAGCGAACGGCGGGGGATCGGCACCCGCTTCACCCGGACGGCGGTCAGGAGCAGGGCGCTGAGGCCGAAGGTCGCCGCGTCCAGGACGAACGCCCAGCCGGCGCCCACCGTGAGGACCAGCGTGCCCGCGAGCGCCGGGCCCGCGAGGCGGGTCGCGCTTTGGGCCACCCCCATCGCCGCGTTGGCGCGGTGCAGCGCCCCGGCCTCCACCGTGCCCTTCACCAGCGGCGCGCCAGTCGGCATGGCGAAGGCCCCGGCGGCCCCGCCGCACGCCTCCGCGACCGCGAGCACGGCGAGGCTGGGGGAGCCGCCGAGGAGCTGGAGGCCGACGAGGAGCTGGGTGGCGCAGCGGACGAGATCGGTGGTGAGCGCGACCGTCCGCGCGTCGAAGCGGTCGCCGACGACCCCGCCCAGCGGCAGCAGGAGCAGCTTGGGGACCATCGCGCAGCCGAGGACCAGGGCGAGCGCCGAGGTGGAGCCGGTGGCCTCCAGGACGGCGAGGGCGAGCGCGGCCGGGATGGCGGCGTCGCCGAGGAGGGAGAGGGCGCGGCCGGTGAAGAGGAGGCGGAAGGAGCGGGTGCGCAGGGGGTGGGGGACGGGTGCGGGCGCCGTGACGGCGGGAGCTGCGGGCATGGCCCGAAGAGTATTTCGGTGCCAAATGATTCGTCAACGAAATATTCGGAACCGAATCATCTGGAGGGTGGCGCGTGCCCGTTCCGACGTACGATCGCCCCATGGACCCGACCCCCGCGCCCCCCGCCCCCTCGGAACGGCGCGACTGGACCGACGGGCACGTCGCCCGCTGGCAGCCCGTCCTGCCCGGCCTCGACCCCGTCGTCGAGGGCGCGGTCACCCGGATGAAGAAGCTCTCGGTCCATCTGCGCCGGGTCAGGGAGCAGTCGCTCGTCGACTTCGACCTGGAGCGCCACGAGTTCGACACGCTCCACAAACTGGCCGGGCGCGGCGGCAGCGCCGCCCCCTCCGAACTCGCGCAGGACCTGGACCTGGCCCCCGCCTCCGTCTCGGGCCGCCTCGACGCCCTGGAGAAGCGCGGCTTCGTCCGGCGCACCCAGTCGACCACCGACCGGCGCCGGGTCGTCGTCGAGCTCACCGCCTCCGGCCGCGAGACCTGGCTCGGCGCGATGGACGTCCTCGGGCACGAGGAGTACCGGCTCCTCGGCGTCCTCGACCCCGAGGAGCGCACCCTGCTCAACGACATGCTGCGCCGCGTGATGGTGGCGGCGGAGGCGGGCGACGCCTCCGGCCCCTGGCACGCCTGAGGGCCTCTCCGGCGGATCGGGGGTCGGGGACGACGTCCGCGGGACGGCCCGTCAGACGCTCAGCGAGCGCGCGAAGTTGACCTGGCCCATCACCCAGTGGAGGGTGTCCGGGCCCGTCGCCGGGATCATCGTGGCGTGGTGGCGGCCCCCGCTGGTCACGGTGACCTGGATGAAGCCCGTGGTCCTCTTCTCCTTCATCAGGAGGAACAGCAGGCCCACCAGGCACAGCAGCGTGAAGACGATCGCGAGCACGATCGCGACCGTCGGGATCTTCTCCTCGGTCCGCGACAGGTCCATCGCGTTCCACACCGCGCCCTTCAGGGGCATCGGCCCGGCTGGCGTGACGATCTGGTCCCCGACGACCGTGATGTCACCGATCGAGAGCACCGGCGCGGCCCCGAGCGGCGCGGGCGGGAACTGCTGCGGCGCGGGCGCCAGGGGCACGCCGTCGGCCAGCGTCGGCTGGTACGCCGGGGCCTGCGGGTAGCCGTACGGCGGGGTCGCGCCCTGCGGGTAGCCGTACGCCGGGGCCGCGCCCTGCGGGTAGCCGTACCCGGGCGTCCCGGGCGCGCCGCCCTGTCCCGGCGGCTGCCCCGGCCCCCACTTGTACTCGCCGTCCGCGTAAGGGTTCGGCTCGCTCATCAGTCCCCGCTCTCCACAACGACACACCGGCGCGTGCGGACGGGAAAGCCCGCCCCCGCACGCCGAGCGTACAGAAGCGGGCTTTCCCGTCGTGACAGCGATTCAGAAACGACGCGTGATCAGCGCGCGCTTCACTTCCTGGATCGCCTTGGTGACCTCGATGCCGCGCGGGCAGGCGTCCGTGCAGTTGAACGTGGTGCGGCAGCGCCACACGCCGTCCTTGTCGTTCAGGATCTCCAGGCGCTGCTCACCGGCCTCGTCGCGCGAGTCGAAGATGAAGCGGTGCGCGTTGACGATCGCGGCCGGACCGAAGTACTGGCCGTCGTTCCAGAAGACCGGGCAGGACGACGTGCACGCGGCGCACAGGATGCACTTGGTGGTGTCGTCGAAGCGCTCGCGGTCCTCGGCGGACTGCAGGCGCTCGCGGGTCGGCTCGTTCCCCTTGGTGACCAGGAACGGCATGACGTCCCGGTACGCCTGGAAGAACGGCTCCATGTCCACGACCAGGTCCTTGAGGACCGTCAGGCCCTTGATGGCCTCGACCGTGATCGGCTTCTCGGGGTTGATGTCCTTGATCAGCGTCTTGCAGGCGAGCCTGTTCTTGCCGTTGATCCGCATCGCGTCCGAGCCGCAGATGCCGTGGGCGCACGACCGGCGGAAGGTCAGCGTGCCGTCGACGTCCCACTTGATCTTGTGGAGGGCGTCGAGCACGCGCTCCTTGGGGTCGATCTCGATCTGGAAGTCCTCCCAGACCGCCGCGTCCGAGATCTCGGGGTTGAAGCGGCGGATCCGCATCGTGACCGTGATGTACGGGGAGGCGGCGGAGTCCTTCTCGACCTTGTCCAGTACGGGAGTAGCCATCAGTACTTACGCTCCATCGGCTGGTAGCGGGTCGTGACGACCGGCTTGTAGTCGAGACGCACGGTCTCGGAGCCGTCCTTGCCGACCTCGCGGTACGCCATCGTGTGACGCATGAAGTTGACGTCGTCGCGGTTCGGGTAGTCCTCGCGGTAGTGACCGCCGCGGGACTCCTTGCGCGCCAGGGCCGAGACGGCCATGACCTCGGCCAGTTCGAGCAGGTTGCCCAGCTCGATGGCCTCCAGGAGGTCCGTGTTGAAGCGCTTGCCCTTGTCCTGGATGGACACGTTCTCGTAGCGCTCGCGCAGCTCGGCGATCTTCTCGACGGCCGTCTTGATGGTCTGCTCCGTGCGGAACACCATCACGTTGGCGTCCATCGTCTCCTGGAGCTCGCGGCGCAGGTCGGCGACCCGCTCGCTGCCCGTGGAGTTGCGCAGCTTCTCGATCTGCGCGACGACGAGGGACTCCGGGTTCTCCGGCAGCTCGACGTAGTCGGCCTTGGCGGAGTACTCGGCCGCGGCGATGCCGGACCGCTTGCCGAAGACGTTGATGTCGAGCAGCGAGTTGGTGCCGAGGCGGTTGGCGCCGTGCACCGACACGCAGGCGACCTCGCCGGCCGCGTACAGGCCCGGGACGACGGTGGTGTTGTCCGAGAGGACCTCGCCCTCGACGTTGGTCGGGATGCCGCCCATGGCGTAGTGCGCGGTGGGCTGGATCGGGATCGGGTCCGTGTACGGCTCGATGCCGAGGTACGTACGGGCGAACTCGGTGATGTCCGGCAGCTTGGCGTCCAGCTGCTCCGGCGGGAGGTGCGTCAGGTCCAGGTAGACGTGGTCGCCCTCGGGACCGCAGCCGCGGCCCTCGCGGATCTCCGTGTAGATGGAGCGGGAGACGACGTCACGGGACGCGAGGTCCTTCATGACCGGCGCGTACTTCTCCATGAAGCGCTCGCCGTCCTTGTTGCGCAGGATGCCGCCCTCGCCGCGGGCGCCCTCCGTGAGCAGGATGCCCATGCGCCAGATGCCCGTCGGGTGGAACTGGAAGAACTCCATGTCCTCCAGGGGCAGGCCGCGGCGGTAGCAGGCGGCCTGGCCGTCACCGGTCAGGGTGTGCGCGTTGGAGGTCACCTTGAAGAACTTGCCGGTGCCGCCGGACGCGTAGATCACGGCCTTGGCCTGGAAGATGTGGATCTCGCCGGTGGCCAGCTCGTAGGCGACGACGCCGGCGGAGTGCTTCACGCCGTCGACCTCGGTGATCAGCTGGTCCAGGACGTAGAACTCGTTGAAGAACTCCACGCCCTCCTTGACGCAGTTCTGGTACAGCGTCTGGAGGATCATGTGGCCGGTGCGGTCCGCGGCGTAGCAGGACCGGCGGACCGGGGCCTCGCCGTGGTTGCGGGAGTGACCGCCGAAGCGGCGCTGGTCGATGGTGCCGTTCGGGGTGCGGTTGAACGGCAGGCCCATCTTCTCCAGGTCGAGGACGGCGTCGATGGCCTCCTTCGCCAGGATCTCGGCGGCGTCCTGGTCGACCAGGTAGTCACCGCCCTTGACCGTGTCGAAGGTGTGCCACTCCCAGTTGTCCTCCTCCACGTTGGCCAGCGCGGCGGCCATGCCGCCCTGCGCGGCGCCCGTGTGGGAGCGGGTGGGGTAGAGCTTGGTGAGCACGGCGGTGCGGCTGCGCTTCGTCGCCTCGATGGCGGCGCGCATGCCGGCGCCGCCGGCGCCGACGATGACGGTGTCGTACTTGTGGATCTTCATGAGTGGATTACCTCAGCCCCGTGCCTAGCGGATGTTCGGGTCGAAGGTGAAGATCACCAGCGTGCCCAGAAGGATGGTGAACACCGTGGCGGTGTACAGCAGGCCCTTGAGCCACAGGCGCGTGTTGGTCCGCTCCGCGTAGTCGTTGATGACCGTACGGAGGCCGTTGGCGCCGTGCAGCATGGCCAGCCAGAGCATCAGCAGGTCCCAGACCTGCCAGAACGGGGACGCCCAGCGGCCGGCCACGAAGGCGAAGCCGATCTTGGAGACGCCGCCGTCCAGGAAGAGCTGGATCAGCAGGTGGCCGATGACCAGGACGACGAGCACGACGCCGGAGAGGCGCATGAAGAGCCACGCGGCCATCTCGAAGTTGCCGCGGGTCGCGCGCGGGGTCTTGCCGGTGCGCTTGCGGGGCGGCTCGATGTACGGCGCGGGGTTGTCCACGTCGTAGGTGTGGCCGCCCTCGACGGGGCCGATCGCGGAGGTGGTGTCAGTCGACATGTCTGGCGTCAGCTCCCGAACAGTTCACGTACGGCGTGCCCGAGGATGGGGTACAGCGAGAACGCCATCAGCACGACCCAGATGCCCACGACGGTCCAGAGCATCTGCTTCTGGTAGCGCGGGCCCTTGGACCAGAAGTCCACCGCGATGACCCGGAGGCCGTTCAGCGCGTGGAAGAGGATGGCGGCGACCAGGCCGTACTCCAGCAGAGCGACGATCGGCGTCTTGTAGGTCGCGACGACCTCGTCGTAGGCCTCGGGGGAGACGCGGACGAGAGAGGTGTCAAGGACGTGTACGAACAGGAAGAAGAAGATGAGGACGCCGGTGACTCGATGAGCCACCCAGGACCACATTCCTTCCCGGCCGCGGTACAGCGTTCCAGCCGGCACGGAAAAACCCTCCGGGAGCGGGGATCAGGGCCGGCCGGCTTCTCTGTCGGTCTGGCCCGGCCGGGTACGGTCCACCGGCCCCGGTCATCGTAGCGACGAGTTGTCGGTTCGCTCGCGCGGGGTCCATAGGTGTGATCAAACAGGCACGGACGGGCTATCGCACAGGACGGAATCACCGCATTGCGGACGGAATCACGCCTCGGGGCGCCGGGGTGTGAGCCCCTCGGCCAGCCGGAAGGCCAGCCGCGCGCGGGCGAGCCGGCGCAGTTCCTCGGCCGCGATCACCCGCTCCTCCTCCGGTTCGTTGCCGAGACGTGACCGGATTCCGGCCAGGACCTGGTCGAGCCGTTCCCCGGGCCGCACCCCGTCGAGGCTGATCACGAACGCATGTCCGAAGCTGCTCTCGTACGCCGCGTGCGCGGCCCGCAGCGCGGTGCGGGCGGCCGGCGGGGCGCCGGGGTGCGGCAGCGCGGAGGACTCGGCGGCCAGGGCCCCGTCGAGATCGGCGCGGGACAGGTCGTACCCGGCCTCGTCGGCGGCGGCGAGCAGCGCGTCCACCGTGGGATAGGGGCGGTGGGCCGCCACCCGTTCGGCCCAGCGGAGGCTGTGGCAGCAGGAGAGCAGCAGGGCCACGGCCTCGGCGGGGGGCGCCGCGTTGAAGCCGACGAGACCGCCGACGGGGCCGCCGACGGGACCGGCGACAGAACCGCCGACGGGACCGGCGACGGGACCGGCGGGACCGCCGGCGCGCCGGGGCGCGGGGGGCGGGCCGGGTATGGCAGGCGTGTCCGTGGAGCCCGGTTTCCGGCAGGGGACGTGGGTGTCGCTGGTCAGCGTGGGCTCCGGTTACTCCGGGACGGATGGGGTGGGCGTGACGGAACGTTATCGACGGGACGGGGGAAGTGTCCGACGGGTGCGCGATTTTCACCCGGAAGGGAGAGTTTCGGAACATCTGATGGACGCCGGGGTTCCGGTCGTCCGACCGCGGGTGAAGGCGGGGTGTCGATCGTCCCCGCCGTCGTCCTTCTTGACGGCGACGGAGGTTCCGGCGTTCCCGCCGCGACGGATGTGAGGGTTCCGTTTCGGCCGTCCGCGCGTCGCCCGATTGGCCGGACCGTCATCCGTAGGGGAGGATTCCGATTGATGCGGTACTCCATACGGGGGCCCCGGCGGGGCCCCGCACTCCTGGCGACCTCGGTGGCACTGGCCACCGTGGCGGCCTGCTCCGGCGGGTCCGCCTCGGGCCCGGCCTCCGCTCCGTCCCCCGGCTCGGCCACGGCCGCCGCGCCCACGAGCGCGCCGCCCCCGCCGACACCGACGCCGACCCGTACGTACCCGCTCTCCAGCGCGCCCCGCACGGTTCCGGCCGTCCGCGCCCACGAGGCCGCCCGCGGTCCCGGCTGGAAGCCGGCGCCCACCGGCGGGGTCGTCATCGCCGCGAACAGCGGCGGCCTCGCCGACGAGGGCAAGCTGATAGCGGGCGAGCTGGGCATCCCGTACCGGGGCGCCGTCGCCGCCGGACCCGGGGACGTCGAGCTGGCCCTGGGCGGGACGGGCGCCCCCGAGTCGTACGCCCTCGTCGTCCGGGACGACCGGGTGCGGATCAGCGGGCCCGACGAGGCCGGGGTCTTCTACGGCACCCGCACCCTCAAGCAGTCGGTGAAGGCGACCGGCGCGATGCCCGAGGGGACGGTGAACGACCGGCCGGCCAAGCCGCAGCGCGGTCTGAACGTGGACACCGCCCGCAAGCACTTCACGGCCGCCTGGATCGAGGACCGCATCCGGGAGATGGGCGACCTCAAGCTCAACCAGCTCGGACTGCACTTCTCCGACGACCAGGGCTTCCGGATCGAGTCCGAGAGCCACCCCGAGGTGGTCTCCGCCCAGCACCTCACCAAGGCGGAGGTGCGGCGGATCCTCGCCCTCGCCGCCGAGCGGCACGTCACCGTCGTCCCCGAGATCGACTCCCCGGGACACCTCGGCGCGGTCATCGCCGCCCATCCGGACCTCCAGCTCCGCAGCGCGGCCGGCCGGACCCCGCGCGGCGCCGTCGACATCGCGGACCCGGACTCGGCGAAGATCGTCGACGACCTGCTGCGCGAGTACTCCCGGCTCTTCCCCGGCGCGTACTGGCACCTCGGCGCCGACGAGTACGTGGCCCTCATGGCGAAGGACCCCGAGGCCACCTACCCGGAGCTGGCGCGGGCGGCGAAGGCGAAGTACGGGCCCTCCGCCCGCGTCCAGGACCTGGCCACCGGCTGGCTCAACGACCGCGCCGCCGTCGTCCGCCCCACCGGCAAGACCCTCAAGGCCTGGAACGACGGCTTCTTCACCGGCGGGGTCGTGAACGCGGCGAAGGACCTGGAGGTCGAGTACTGGACGGGCAAGGAGATCGGCGCCCGGCCGCCCGTCTCGTACCTGAGCCAGGGCCGGAAGATGGTCAACCTCAACGACGAGTACCTCTACTACGTCCTCGGCGAGCCCAACGACTTCGCGTACCCCACCGGCCGCCGGATCTACGAGCAGTGGACCCCGCTCGTCGTGCGCGGCACCGGCCCCGTCCCGGCGAAGTACGACGCCCAGATCCTCGGCGCCCGCTTCGCGGTCTGGTGCGACCTGGCGAACTCCCAGACCCCGGCCCAGGTGGCGGCGGGCATCCGGCTGCCCCTGGCGGCCCTCTCCCAGAAGGTCTGGAACCCGGCGAAGCCGACGCAGACGTGGGAACAGTTCCGGGCGCTTGCGGAGCGGGTGCGGTGAGGGACGAAAGGTTGCCATCAAACTGCTAGCAGGGCGACTAGAGTAGTCGCATGGCCACTCTCTACGTGCGCGACCTGTCCGAGGAAGCGCTGACCGAGCTGAAGATAAGGGCCGCCCGCAACCGGCAGTCCCTCCAGGCGTACGCCCGCACCCTGCTGGAGCAGGAGGCCGCCACCCCCTCGCTCGATGACGTGGTCGCCCGCATCCAGGAGCGGGTCACGGCCCGGCTGTCGACGGACGACGTGCTCGACGGGATCGACCGGGGAAGGCGACGCGAGTGATCGTCGTGGATGCCGGTGCGCTCGTCATGCTGCTGGCCGACGCGGGCCCGGTCGGCGCGGCGGTGCGGGAGCGGGTGAAGGGGGAGCGGCTGCTCGCCCCGCACCTCGTCGACATCGAGGTGACCTCGGCCCTGCTGGGCCGGCACCGGGGCGGAAAGCTGACCGACCGTGAGCTGGGCGACGCCTGCGCGGCCCTCGCGGAGCTGCCGCTGCGCAGGTCGGAGCACCTCCCGCTGCTGCCCCGGGTGCGCGAGCTGTACGCCAACCTCAGCGCCTACGACGCCCTGTACGTGGCGCTCGCGGAGGGGTACGACGTTCCGCTGGTGACCAGTGACGGCCGGATCCGGGACGGAGCGCGGGCCACCCGGGCCACGTGCCCGGTCGAGGTGTTCAACGAGAAGGCCCTCGGGCTGTGATCACCTCGTACCCCTATGCAACGAGCCGACCCCACTGGCATGATTCCGGCCACACAGTGACGAAAAGGCGACCCCCCGCCACGTAAGGGGAACCGCCGCGTCCGCATCGGGTGGCGAGGAGGCGTCCATGGCGTCGGGGAAGCCGGAGAACGACCGGAGCCTGCGGGAGCTGATCGACGGGGCCGACGAGCGGGGACTGGCCGCGGCCGGCCTCGCCTGTCTCGACCGCTGCCTCCCGCTGCTCGCCGCCGACCGGGGCGACGTCCTGCGGCCCGCCTGGGCGGCCGTCGCGCGCGCCGACGGCGACGCGTGGGGCGAGGCCGTCGCCAAGGCCCGCGTCGAGCTGGACGCCGAGGGCGGCGGGGACGCGGCGGAGTCCGTGCGCGCCATGCTGGCGTCCGCCCCCGCGGCCTGGTCGCCGGAGTCCCTGCGCGCCTGGGTCGGCACCTGCTCCGGCACCGCCCTCGCCCTGCACGGGCGGTACGACGCGGCCGGCGCCGACGAGGGCCTCGTCGAGCGCTGCCGCGCCGGGGACGCCGACGGCGCGGGCCCGCTGCTCGCCGGGGAGCTCCGCCGCCAGCGGGCCGTCCTCGAATCGGCCGCCCACGGCCCGACCGGACTGCGCCGGGCCCGCGAGCTCTCCGTCGAGGGCGGCCGGGTCCTGCGCGCGGTCGTCTCGCGCCGGGCCCGCACCACCGCCTGAGGGGACGGTCAGGACTCCGTCTCCGCCTCCGGCGCCTGGATCGCGATCGAGGCGACCGCCTCGGAGATCTCCCGTTCCGCCGTCGCCTTGTCGAGGCCGAGCCCGCTCAGCACGCCCTCCCCGTCCTCGTGCTCCAGGAGCGCGAGCAGGACGTGCTCGGTGCCGACGTAGTGGTGCCCGAGGCGCAGGGCCTCGCGGAACGTCAGCTCCAGGACCTTCTTCGCCGCCGCGTCGTACGGCACGAGCGTGGGCGGCTCGTCGACGGCCGGCGGCAGGGTCGCCGCCGCCGCCTCGCGCACCCGGTCGAGGGTCACGCCCCGCGAGGCGATCCAGTGCGCCGCGAGCCCCTCGGGCTCGGCCAGCAGGCCGAGCACCAGGTGGGAGGGGGTGATCTCGGCGTTGCCGACGGCCGTCGCCTCGTTCTGGGAGGCCATGACCACGTTCCGCGCGCGGGGCGTGAAGCGGCCGAACCCGGCGCTCGGGTCCATCTTCTCGGCGTCGGGGTCCTTCGGCACGAACCGCTTCTGCGCCGCCTGGCGGGTGACGCCCATGCTGCGGCCGATGTCGGTCCAGGAGGCGCCGGAGCGCCGGGCCTGGTCGACGAAGTGACCGATGAGGTGGTCGGCGACGTCGCCGAGGTGGTCCGCCGCCATGACCGCGCCGGAGAGCTGCTCCAGGGCGTTCGGGTGGACCTTCTTGATGGCTTCGATGAGCTCGTCGAGACGGACGGGAACGGTCGGAACGACTGGATTCGTCATGAGGCAACCCTAGGTTGACACCCAAGGGGTGTCAACCGTTGGTTGACATGTGCGGAGGCGCACCGCGCCCCGGGCGGTCCGGAGGCCGGAAAGCAGGGAAAGGGAGGGGGAAGGCGGAGGAAAAGGAGAGACGACCGGGGCCGCCACCCCCCACAGGAGAGGCCCCGGTCGTCCTCCACGGAGCCGCAGCACGGCTCCGTACTCCTTTCAGCGCCGGGAGTGCGCTTTCTGTCACACCGCTTCCGGACACCGGAAGGTTGCAAGTTGTACAAGGGGCGGGCACCGCGTGGACGAGGTGCCGGAGCACCACGTAGCGTGCTGGTGTGTTGGACAGCGTGGCGGCGGTGACCAGCCGCGACGAGACGACGCGACCGACGAACAGGGTTTGGGGAGTGCTGGGGGACGACGCGGAGCTGACGGCCGCGGTGCTCGCCGCACAGCACGGGGACGAGGACGCCTTCCGTGCTGTGTATCGCGCCGTGCACCCCAGGCTGCTCGGCTACATACGCACACTGGTCGGCGACACCGACGCGGAGGACGTGGCCTCCGAGGCCTGGCTCCAGATCGCGCGCGACCTCGACCGCTTCGGCGGCGACGCGGACCGCTTCCGCGGCTGGGCCGCCCGGATCGCCCGCAACCGCGCCCTCGATCACATACGGATGCGCGGCCGGCGGCCCGTCGTCGGCGCCGACGAGACCGAGCTCACCGACAAGCCCGCCGAGTCCGACACCGCGGGCGAGGCCCTGGAGGCCCTGGCCACCGGCCACACCATGGACCTGATCGCCCAGCTCCCGCAGGACCAGGCCGAGGCCGTCGTGCTGCGCGTCGTCGTCGGCCTGGACGCCAAGAGCGCCGCCGACACCCTCGGGAAGCGCCCCGGCGCCGTGCGCACCGCCGCGCACCGCGGCCTCAAGAGGCTCGCCGAACTCCTCGGGGTCGAGGCCGCCCCGGACGGCGCCGGCGGGACCGTCGTCCCCCTGGACGGCGTGCCTCCGCAGCGCGGCCGGACACCGGGAGCGGTGGCGCCCGGCGGTGTGACGCAATCGCGTCCGCGTACGCAGAAGGACATGTGATGGCCGACGAGCGGTACCAGTGGCTCGACGAGGAGGCCGCGGAGCGACTGCTCCGGGGCGAGCCCGTCGACCCCGTCGACCCCGCCGACGACCTCGCACGCCCGCGGGCCGGGCGCCTCGCGGAGGCCCTCGACGCGGTCCGCACCCCGGTCGCCGGGGGCGAACTGCCGGGAGAGGCCGCGGCCCTCGCCGCCTTCCGCGAGGCCACGGCGGCCCGCGCCGCAGCTGCCCCCACCGCTGCCCCTGCCCCCGCCGCGCAGGGGAACACCGCCGGGGAGACCGTTCCCGCCGACCTGGGCCGGGTGCGGCTCGCGCGCGTCGCCGCGCCCCCGCGCCGTTGGGGCCGCTCCGCGCGCTACGGCCTCGCCGCCGCGGTCGCCGCCGTCGCCGTCGGCGGGGTCGCCGTCGCCGCGGGCACCGGCGTCCTCCCGCTGGTGGGCCCCGCGCCCGCGAGTTCCGTCTCCGCCGGGGAGACCGCGCGGCCGCTCGTCTCGCCGGAGCCCGGCGACATACGCGAGGACTCCGGGATACCCGGGCCCCCGCCGCCCGGCGAGGACCGCACGCGCGGCGCGTCCCCCTCCGCCGGCACGGCCTCCCCGGCCCCGGACGTCACGGGCCCGGACACCACCGCCCCGGACGGCGACCGCCCGGAGGGCGACGGCGCGGACAGGCCGAAGCGGGACGTCCCGGAGCCCGGCCGCGGCACGGCGGGCACGGACGAGGCCCCGGACCCGGACCCCACGCGCGGCCCGGACCGGGACGGAAGCGGAAACGGGAACGGGAACGGAAACGGGAACGGGAACGGCGTCACGGACCTCCGGCAGAAGGCCGTCGAGGCCTGCCGGGCCTACCGCTCGGGAAAGCTCGACGACGGCGGCCGCCGCCGGCTCGCGGACACCCTGCGCAACGGCGAGACCCTGCGCCGCTACTGCGACCGCGTCCTCTCCGGCGCCACCGGCGCACCCGGAAACACCTCCGAGGACGGCTCGAAGGGCGGCTCGAAGGGCGACGGCCCCCGCGGCGGCGAGAACGGGAGCCACTGGGGCGGGGCCGGGGACGGCCGGGGCGACGCCCGGCACTCGACGGCGACGGCCCCCGCGACGACCCCGGAGACGGGCGCGACGACGCGCCTCCCGCTCGGGGTGTAACACTTTCCGGACCGTCGGCGCAGTACGTAATGCCGACTGGTCATCGGCCGCGCGACGAGCCGGGGTTCCCCCCGTACCTGCGGCTCCGCGCACCCGGCGCGGGTGGGGCACGTTCCCCCGGTCCCACCCGCGCCCTCTCCTCCCTCGCGGGCCTACCAGTGGACGACGACCTTGTCCCCGACCTTCACCTGGTCGAAGAGGGCCGAGAGCTTGGCCCGGTCCCGGACGTTGACGCAGCCGTGCGAGGCCCCGGCGTAACCGCGGGCCGCGAAGTCCGACGAGTAGTGCACGGCCTGGCCGCCGCTGAAGAACATCGCGTACGGCATGGGCGTGTGGTAGATCGTCGACGTCCACTCGCGGGCCTTCCAGCCCACGCTGAACGTGCCCTCGCGGGTCGGGGTGTTCTCCGAGCCGAAGCGGACGTCCATCGACGAGACGACCTTGCCGTCGATCATCCAGGCGAGGGTCCGGCTCTCCTTGCTGATGCAGAGCACCCGGCCGGTCATGCACGCCGGGGCCGGGGCGTCGAGCGCGTTGGTGGTCGACGGCTTCAGCTCATTGGCGGTCGGCTTCCGGCTGGCGCCGAGCAGCCGCTGCCAGGTGGTCTCGTCGACCGAGCCGGTGCCGGCCAGCCCCTGCTTCTTCTGGAAGGACTTCACCGAGCGCGCCGTCATCGAGCCGTAGAAGCCGGTGGGGGCGCGGTCGAAGTGCTTGAGCTGCCGCAGCCGCGCCTGGAGCTCGCGCACCTGCTCGTTCTCGTCCCCGTCCTTCATGAGGACCGGGGAGCCCGGCGTCCCGGCGGAGGCGGAGTCCGAGGGGTCCGCCGTGGGGAAGGTGGCGGAGGAGGACGGAGCCTTGCCGTCGGCCGTGGGAGAGGCCCCGGGGGTCGCGGAGTCCGACTCCGACGCCGTCGGAGACGCGGACGGCGACGCGGACCCGGACGCCGACCCCGACGGCTCCGCCGAGGGGGTCGCGGAACCGCTCCCCGGACCGGCCGCCTGGGCCGTACAGCCCGCGGCGAGCGCCACCGAGACCGCTGCCAGCACCACTCTGCGCACGACGGCCGAAGACCGCTTCATCGTTGCCCCCCGGGAAACTCGTATGTACGTAGTGGGATGCTTCCCGGGCGCGAGTGGTTGCGCACCACGGCCGAAAAAGGCCCCTCCGGACATCACGAAGTCATGAACCCCTCTTCCGCCGGGGAGCGGCGTCCGCCTCCCGGGCGGCGCGTCCCGATCTTCCGTGATGCGAAACACGGGGGCGGAACGCCGTACGCGCGTGCGACACTCCGGCCATGCTGGGTGTCACCGATCTGCCGACCTACCTCGCCGGGCTCGTCCTCATCATCCTCCTGCCCGGACCGAACTCGCTCTACGTCCTGTCCGTCGCCGCCCGCAAGGGCACCCGGACCGGCTACAAGGCCGCCGCCGGCGTCTTCACCGGCGACGCGGTCCTCATGACCCTGGCCGCCCTCGGCGCGGCCTCCCTCCTCCAGACCACCCCGGTCCTCTTCATGATCGTGAAGTACGCGGGCGCCGGATACCTGGCCTGGATGGCGTACGGGATGCTGCGGGCCGCATGGGCGATGTGGCGCTCGCGCGGGGAGACGCCCGCGGAGGAGCCCGGGGGCGCCCCGGCGGCCCCCGCCGAGCACCCGTACCGGCGCGCGCTGGTCATCAGCCTCTTCAACCCGAAGGCGATCCTCTTCCTGATCTCCTTCTTCGTGCAGTTCGTGGACCCCGGCTACGCCTACCCGGCGCTCTCCTTCCTGGTCCTCGGCGCCCTGCTCCAGCTCGGCAGCTTCCTCTACCTCACGACCCTCATCTTCGGCGGCACCCGCCTCTCCGCCGCCTTCCGCCGCCGCCGGCGCCTCTCCGCCGGCGCGACCTCGGCGGCCGGCGCCCTCTTCCTCGGCTTCGCCGCGAAGCTCTCGCTGACCAGCGCCGCCTGACCCCTCCCACGACCGAGGCTTGACCCTCACACCGTGTGAGGCCGTTCCGTAGGGGGCGTCATGTTCACCATCGGAGACTTCGCCCGGCACGGGCGGGTGTCGGTCCGGATGCTGCGTCACTACGACGCCGTCGGACTGCTGCGCCCGGCCCGGGTCGACCCGCACACGGGCTACCGCTTCTACGCGGCGGACCAGCTCGCCCGGCTCAACCGCGTCATCGCGCTCAAGGACCTCGGCTTCACCCTGGAACAGGTGGGGGCCATCCTGGAGGAGCGGATCGACGCGCACGAGCTGCGGGGCATGCTGCGCCTGCGCCAGGCCGAGCTGGAGACGGCCCTGGCGGAGGCGCGGACCCGGCTCGACCGGGTCGGCGCGCGGCTCCGTGCCATCGAGAGCGAGGGACACATGTCCACCCAGGAAGTCGTCCTCAAGAAGATCCCCGCCGTCCGGATCGCCGAACTGAGCGCGGTCGTCGCGAGCTTCGGCCCGCAGGACATCACCACCGTCATCGGCCCGCTGTACGACGAGCTGTGCGGCCGGCTCGAAGGCGCGGGCGTCACCGGCTTCGGTCCGGGCGTCGCGTACTACGAGGACGCGGGCCGCGGCGACGGCTCGGTCGTCGTCCACGCGGGCATGACCGTCCCCGAGGGGACGGATGTGGAGGGCGTCCTCGTGCACGTCCTGCCCGGCATCGAGGAGGCGGCGACCGTCGTCCACCACGGCTCGATGGACGGCCTGCTGCCGACCGCGCAGACCCTGGCCACCTGGATCGACGTCAACGGGTACGCCTCCGCCGGATACGCCCGCGAGCTGTACCTGGAGTGCCCGGAGGACCGGGCGCGGTGGGTGACCGAACTCCAGGAGCCGGTCGTCCGCGCCTGAGCGGCCCGAGTCCGTCTCCGCACCCGCGCCGGAGCCCGGGACCCCCGCACGGGTCCCGGGCTCCGGCGCCCCGCGGTGGCTATCTCCTCAACGCCCTGCGCAGCCGCAGCGCCCGCCGGGCCAGCCGGCGGACCTGCGGGTGCCGGGGGAGGGGCAGGCCGCCGGGGAGGCCCAGGGCGGTGAGGCGGCGGCGGGTGAAGTGGTGCCGGGTGCGCTCGGCGACCGGCCCCGACAGGTGCCGTACCGCCGCCGTCCGCAGCTCCGGCCGGATCTTCGGCTGCATCGCGAAGCCGACCGCCGCGACCAGGTCGTTCAGCTCCTCCGTACCGATCCCGGGTCCGTCGCCCTCCGGTCCGCCGAGGGGCGGGACGACCGCGTCCACGACCGTGAGCGGGATCCGGTTGCTGTTCTGGAACGGGGTCAGCCGCTCCAGGAGGGGACGGGTGCCGACCCGGGCGACCGGCAGGCCGTAGAAGGTGTGCGCGGTGAGCAGCGCCGTCGAGAAGCAGCCGACGACAAGGGCGGGCCGCAGCTCGCGGTAGAGCACCTCCGCGAGGACCGGCCGGTCCTCGACCGTCAGCTCCGCGCCCAGCTCCTCCGCCGCGCGCACCAGCTTCCGCGACCAGGCGTCCGGGGCCGTCGGGTGCGGCTTGAAGACGAGCCGCCGGTGGCCCCGCGCGACCGCGCCCCGCACCATCCGCAGGTGCAGCTCCTCCTCCTCGGCGGCGGTCAGCAGGTTCAGGGCCGCCAGGTACTGGCCCAGGAGCAGCGCCGGGCCCTCCGCCGGGGCCGGCCCCGAGGAGGACGGGCCCGCCAGCTCCTCGACGCACTTCGTGAACGCCTCGACCGGTACGGCCTCCGGCACCGCCCCGAACTCCCCCAGGAGCAGCGGCGCGAGGCCGGGCACCAGGTCCAGGTGGAGCAGCCGGGACACGCGCCCGCCGATCAGCGGGTCGATCTTGTTGCGGGTCGGCCCGTAGCTCATCAGCCCGTCCGCGTACACCGTGATCGACGCCTCGGGGAGGAGCTGGGCGATCGCGAGCGCGGGCGTCACCTGGATCGACTCCAGGGCCAGTTCGACCCGGTCGTCGCCGAGGTCCCAGATCCTGCGCAGATGGCGCTGGAGGAGCGGGAGGTCGCTCGCGCGCGGGGTCCAGCCGCCCGGGTGGAGCGGGGAGATCACCTCGTTCCAGGAGAGGACGGAGTCGAAGCGGCCGCGCAGCCGCGCGAAGCCCTCGGCCTCGTCGAGGGAGGGCGTCGTCTCCGGCACGGGCGCGTTGTCGGTGACCAGGAGGATCCGGCGGTCGGCGGGGCCGAAGCAGCCGCTGTCGAGCGCGGCGGCGATCGTCACCGCCCCGTAGAGGGTGGAGGCGCAGAAGATCTGGGTGGTGCGGCGGGGGCGCGTACGGGTGCTCACGCGGCCACCTCCGGGTTCGGGTTCTGGTTCTGGTTCCGGTTCTGGTTCGGGGAGGAGGAGCCGGGACCGGTCGTGGGTGCGGGCGGTGGCGCCGGCCTGCGCCTCCGCAGCCTGCGCAGCAGCGCCGCGCGGTCCCCGCCCATCGCCGTCAGGGCCTCGTCGAGGACGTCCTGCGGCATCCGCCGCAGCGCCCCCGCGCTCATCGCCCGCAACTGCCGTGCCACGTCCGGCTCGAACCTCCCTATTGAACCGACGTGGTGGGAGATCACCGCGCAATAGGTGCGCACGGCTTTCGGGAGGAGGAGTTCCGCGTCCCGGTCCCGCGCCGTCTCCTCGATCACCTGGTCGAAAGCGCGGATGAAATCCAATTGCCGGACGTCGCCGATCTGCGTGAGGGAAGTCGCCACTCCGCGCCGGTAGAAGACGCCGAGTTCGCCGATGGCCGCGAACGATTCCGCCTCGCGGTGCAGCCGCCAGATCCACGGCCGGTCCTCGGCCGTCCGCAGCCCGTGCGTGAAGTGCAGCAGCCCCCGGTCGAGGAGCCGCCGGTGGTAGATCCCGGCCCAGGCGTACGGGTAGTCGACGGAGGTCGTCCGGTGCGACGGCAGGATCGCGTCCCTCGGGCGCAGCACCTCGCCGCGCCGGGGGACCGGCGCCCGGCGCACCCCGCGCTCGCGGCCGGTCACCGAGACGTGGTCGGTGCGCAGGAAGTCGCAGCCCAGCTCCTCGGCGGCGGCGACGAGGCGGGAGTAGTAGCCGGGGGCGAGCCAGTCGTCCCCGTCGAGGAAGGCGACGTACGCGCCGCGGGCGGCGTCGAGCCCGGTGTTCCGGGCCGTGGCGAGGCCCTCGTTGCGCGCGTGCCGGAGCAGGACGGCGCCCGGGATCTCGCGCGCGGCCCGTTCGAGGAGCTCCGGGGTCCCGTCCGACGAGCAGTCGTCGACGAGCAGGAACTCGAAGTCCTCCCGGGCGTTGGCCCGCAGGCTCGTGAGGGTGTCGGGGGCGTATGTCTGCACGTTGAAGAACGGCACGACGACGGAGAGCTTGACCACGCGGCCGACGCTAGGCGCCGGCCCGGCATTCCCCCCGACCGCCGGGAGGATGTCCGGTGAACACCAAGCGGCGGGCCGATTAACCGCCTTTACGGAAAGGGGGAAATCCGGCCCGGGGCGACCGGATGCCGACCCGCTTCAGCATGCGGAGAGGCTCTGTTCACCGGTTGTTGTGGCTCAGTTGGGCCGGAAAGCGGAATGCCCTTCTAGCGTCCTCGACGTGCCATCACGTACCCGAGAAGCGATACGGACCGCCGTACTCGCCGACTCCGACACCCGGTGGAAATGGGGCGCCCTCACCGCGCGCCGCATCACGGCGACGGCCGCCGAACCCACCGGCTTCGTCCTGCGCGGACGCGCCACCCCGACCGCCCGCCAGCTCGCCGAGACCGGGGTGTCCTCGGACGTCCCCCGCGAGGTGACGGGCGCGGAGTTCCTGCGCGCCGTACGGGACGCGGAGGCGCGTGGCGAGGGGTACGACGTGCTCGTCCTCGCCCTCGTCGGCGGCACCGTCCGGGCCGTCCTCCAGGGCCTGGCCGACCTGGGCCTCGCCCGGCGCCCGGTGATCGTCACCGGCTACGTCGGTGTCGTCTACGAGAAGCTGACCGACGGCCTCCTGCTGCGCCACGGCGCCGACGTCGTCCTCGCCAACTCCCGCCACGACGCCGAGCGCTTCCGCGCCGTGTACGAAGGGGTGGGCGCGGGCGCCGGGTCGGTCGTGGAGGCGGCGCTGCCCTTCCTCGGCGGCGCCCCGTACGCCCCCGTCGCCGGCCGCGACACCCTGGTCTTCGCCGCGCAGCCCTCCGTGCCCGTCACCCGCGCCGAACGCGCCTACGTGCTGCGGCGGCTGATCGGGCACGCCCGGCTCCACCCGGGCCGCGAGGTGCTCCTCAAGCTCCGCTCCAAGCCGGGCGAACACACCACGCACCTGGAGGAGTTCCCCTTCCAGAAGCTGGTGCGCGAGCTCGACCCGCCGGACAACTTCCGGCTCGTGTACGGGCACATGGGCGAGGTCCTGGACCGCACCGACCTCTTGGTCACCGTCTCCTCGACGGCCGCCCTCGAAGCCCTGCACCGGCGGATCCCCACCGCGATCCTCACCGACCTCGGGGTCCGCGAGGCGCTCGGCAACCACCACTTCGTCGGCTCCGGCCTGCTGACCTCCTTCGACCGGCTCGACGAGGGGGGCGCGCCGACGCCCGACGAGACCTGGCTCGCCCGCCAGGGAGTCGCCTCCGACGGCTCGTACGAGGAGGCCTTCGACGCGGCCCGCGACCGGGTCGACGCCCTCCTGGCAGGGCCCGGACTCCCCCCGATCAGCCCCTACTACACCGCGGAGACGGCCCCCGGCTACCTGCCCGGGATCCTCGCCCGCCACCGCCTGGACGTCACCGCGCCGGAGCCCCGCGAGAGCAGGCTCCGCCGGATCGTCCGGGAGGCCGCGCGGGGCGCGTACCGCCACGGCGTGCAGCGCGTCGCCCCCGTCATCCGCCGCCTGGGAGAACTCTGATGACCGCCGCACCCGCTTCCGGGACCGCCGCACCCGCGCCCGCGACCGCCGCACCCGCTTCCGGGACCGCCGCGCCCGCGCCCGCCGCTCCCGTGCCCGGGGCCGCCGTCCCCGCCTCCGGGACCGTTACCCCCGCGCCCACTCCAGGGGCCGCCGCCGCGACCGCCGCGCCCACCCCCGGAACCGCTCCCGCCGCAACCGCCCCCGCGGGCTCCGCGCCCGTCGTGCTCGCCGTGATCCCCGCCCGGGGCGGCTCCAAGGGCGTGCCCGCCAAGAACCTCGCCCCGGTGGCCGGCGTCCCGCTGGTCGGCCGCGCCGTGCACGCCTGCCTCGGCGCCCGCCCCGTCACCCACGTCGTGGTCTCCACCGACGACCCCGCCATCGCGGCCGCCGCCCGCGCCGCCGGCGCCGAGGCCGTGCACCGCCCCGCCGACCTCGCGGGCGACACCGCCACCAGCGAGGCCGCCGTCCTGCACGCCATGGACGCCTTCGAGGCCACCCACGGCCGCGCCGCCGACGTGGTCCTCCTCGTCCAGTGCACCAGCCCCTTCCTCACCTCCGCCGAGGTCGCCGAGACCGCCGACCGGATCCTCTCCGGCGCCGCCGACACGGCCTTCACGGCCGCCCCGTCGCACGGCTTCCTCTGGCGCGAGACGGCGGAGGGCGCCGAGGGCGTCAACCACGACAGGGCGCACCGCCCCCGCCGCCAGGACCGGGAGCCCGAGTACCTGGAGACCGGCGCCGTCTACGCCATGGCCGCGCCCGGCTTCCGCACCCACCGGCACCGCTTCTTCGGCCGCACCGCGCTCGTCGCCACCGACCCCGCCCGGGTCCTGGAGATCGACGACCCGCACGACCTGGCCCGCGCCAAGGCCCTCGCCCCGCTCCTGGACGCGCCCGCCACCCCCGGCCTCGCCGACGTGGACGCGGTGGTCCTGGACTTCGACGGCACCCAGACCGACGACCGGGTCCACCTCGACGCCGAGGGCCGCGAGTTCGTCTCCGCTCACCGCGGCGACGGCCTCGGCATCGCCGCCCTGCGCCGCGCCGGCCTCCCCGTCCTCATCCTCTCCACCGAACAGAACGCCGTCGTCGCCGCCCGCGCCCGCAAGCTCCGCATCCCCGTCCTGCACGGCATCGACCGCAAGGACCGGGCCCTCAAGGAGTGGTGCGAGGCCGAGGGCATCGACCCGCAGCGCGTCCTCTACGCCGGCAACGACGTCAACGACCTGCCCTGCTTCCACCTCGTCGGCTGGCCCGTCGCGGTGAGCAGCGCCCACGACTCCGTACGGGCCGCCGCCCGCGCGGTCACCGTCACCCCGGGCGGCGCCGGAGCGGTCCGCGAGATCGCCGCCTGGCTCCTCGGACCCGAACTCGACGCCCCCGCACGTGCCACCGCCGCACGTACGACCCCCGCACGCACCACCACCGAATCCTAAGGACCCGCACCATGAGCACCCGTCTCCGCACCCTCGGCACCAAGACCGCCGGCCCCGGGCAGCCCGTCTACGTCACCGGCGAGATCGGCATCAACCACAACGGCGAGCTCGACAACGCCCTCGCCCTGATCGACGTCGCCGCCGAGGCCGGCTGCGACGCGGTCAAGTTCCAGAAGCGCACCCCCGAGATCTGCACCCCGCGCGACCAGTGGGACATCGAGCGGGACACCCCCTGGGGCCGCATGACCTACATCGACTACCGCCACCGCGTGGAGTTCGGCGAGGAGGAGTACCGGGCCATCGACGCGCACTGCAAGGAGCGCGGCATCGACTGGTTCGCCTCCCCGTGGGACACCGAGGCCGTCGCCTTCCTGGAGAAGTTCGACGTCCCCGCCCACAAGGTCGCCTCCGCCTCCCTCACCGACGACGAGCTGCTCCGCGAGCTGCGCGCCACCGGCCGCACGGTCATCCTCTCCACCGGCATGTCGACGCCGAAGCAGATCCGGCACGCCGTCGAGGTCCTCGGCAGCGACAACATCCTCCTCTGCCACGCCACCTCGACCTACCCGGCCAAGGCCGAGGAGCTCAACCTGCGCGTGATCCAGACGCTCCAGGAGGAGTACCCGAACGTCCCGATCGGCTACTCCGGCCACGAGACCGGCCTCCAGACCACCCTGGCCGCCGTCGCCCTCGGCGCCGTCTTCGTCGAGCGCCACATCACCCTCGACCGCGCCATGTGGGGCTCCGACCAGGCCGCCTCCGTCGAGCCCCAGGGCCTGACGCGCCTGGTCCGCGACATCCGCACCATCGAGACGGCCCTCGGCGACGGGGTCAAGAAGGTGTACGAGTCGGAGCTCGGCCCGATGAAGAAGCTCCGCCGGGTCCAGGGCGCCGTCGCCTCATGACCGGGCAGCTGGCGTTCGTCGAGAGCCCGGTCCAGCTCCTCAACGTCCTGGAGTGGGCGCACACCCGGGCCCCGGCCCGGACCCCCGGCACGGAGGCCTCCGCCGCCGTTGCGCCCACCACTGAGGCGCCCGCGCCAGCCCCCCTCACGGTCGTCGTCCTCTCGCCGACCGACCCCATGTCGCGGGGCCAGCTGCGCCGGATGGCCCAGCTGGCCCGCGACGAGGGCCTCACCGTCCACTGGCAGGAGGCCCGCGGCGGCCGGGGCGCCCTCGTCCGCACCCTGCGGCGGCTCGCCGGACCGCTGCGCTCGGCCGAGCGGGTGATCATCGGGGACCCGTTCTCCCGGTACGTCCAGCTCCTCCTGACCCTCTTCGGCCCCCGGCACCTGACCGTGGTCGACGACGGCACCGCGACCATGGAGTTCGCCGCCCAGCTCGGCCGCGGCGAGCGCCTGGTCCGCTGGCACCGCAAGGGCAGCCTGGGCCCGCGCGAGCTGGTCCTCGCCCCCGTGACCACCCTGGCCCGGCGCCGGCTCGCCCCGGCCCGGGGCCGCACCGTCGAGGTCTTCACCTCGCTGCCGGTCGAGGCCCCGGAGGGCGTCGAGGTCACGGAGAACTCCTACGCCTGGACCCGTGCCCGCTTCGGCCCGCCGCTGCTCACCGGCGGCGCGGACCTGGTCGGCACCTCGCTGGTGGAGACCGGGGTGGTCGACGCCGACCACTACGCGCGCGTGGTCGGCGAGCTCGCCCGCGCGCACGGCGCCACCCGCTACTTCGCACACCGCAGGGAGAGCGCCGAGAAGCTGCACCGGATAGCCGTCGAGACGGGCCTCCAGGTGGTCCGGCCCGAGCTGCCCCTGGAGCTGGTCGCCCGGCGCGGCCCGGTCGGCCGCACGATCGTCAGCTTCCCGTCCACGGTCGTGCACACCCTGCCGCTGGCCCTGGCCGGCACGGGCGTGCGGGTCGCCGTCTGCGAGGTCGCGCCCGAGTGGCTGCGGGCGACCGCCTCGCCGCGCGCGCAGGGCTTCCTGTCCGGGGTGACGGGCACGGCGGCCCACGAGGTCGACCGGCTCACGGCCCGCGGGATCCCCTCCGTCGACCGGCTGGAGTTCGGATGATGTTTCCCGCCGCCCGTGCGGGGCAATCGGGTGAGGATACCCACACGGGGTGGTCGCTAAGCCCGGAAAATCGAGGTTCTTTCCCCTAACGGGTTGAACTTTTCGTGATCAACGGGCAGTTGACCGCCCCGAAGGCCTACCCTTCAAAAGGTGAACCAGTTGAAGTCCCGTGAGCCAGGCTCCGCCACTCTGCCCGGAAAGCTGCCCGCAACCCTGCGCGACGAACTGATCATGTTCCGCAGGGACTTGCACATGCACCCCGAGCTCGGGAAGCAGGAGTTCCGTACGACCGCCGCGCTCAAGGCCCGCCTGGAGGCGGCCGGACTCGCGCCGGAGGTCCTTCCGGCCGGCACCGGACTCATCTGTGACATCGGCACGCCGGACCCCGGCCGGCCCATGCTGGCGATCCGCGCCGACCTCGACGCGCTCCCCATCCCGGACGTCAAGACCGTCGCCTACCGCTCCACCGTGGCCAACCGCGCCCACGCGTGCGGACACGACGTCCACACGACCTCCGTCCTCGGCGCGGGCCTGGTCCTCGCCGAGCTCGACCGGCAGGGGCTCCTGCCCAACGCCGTGCGGCTGATCTTCCAGCCCGCCGAGGAGGTCCTGCCCGGCGGCGCCGTCGACGTCGTCGAGGCCGGCGCCCTGAACGGCGTCGGACGGATCATCGCCGTCCACTGCGACCCGAGGGTCGACGCGGGCAAGATCGGCCTGCGCGCCGGCCCCATCACCTCCGCCTGCGACCGGCTGGAGGTCACCCTCGACGGCCCCGGCGGCCACACCGCCCGGCCGCACCTCACCACCGACCTGGTCACCGCCGCCGCCCGCGTCGCCACCGACGTCCCCGCCGTCCTGGCCCGCCGCGTCGACGCCCGCTCGGGCCTCTCGGTCACCTGGGGCCGCATCGAGTCCGGCCACGCCCCCAACGTCATCCCGCAGCACGCCGAGCTCTCCGGCACCGTCCGCTGCCTCGACCTGCCGGCCTGGCGCGACGCGCCCGACCTGGTGCACGCGGCGATCGACGAGGTCGCGGCCCTGCACCGGGCCAAGTCGACCGTCACCTACGTCCGGGGCGTCCCCCCGGTCGTCAACGACGCGGCCGTGGCCGAGCTGCTCCGCGACGCCATGACCGCCCGGCGCGGGGTGCACGCGATCGAGGACACCGAGCAGAGCCTCGGCGGCGAGGACTTCTCCTGGTACCTGGAGCACGTCCCCGGCGCCATGGCCCGCCTGGGCGTCCGCGTCCCCGGCGACACCCGCGTCCGCGACCTGCACGCCGGCGACTTCGACGTGGACGAGAACGCGATCGAGGCGGCCGTGGAGCTCTTCACGGCGGCGGCCCTGCTCACGAACGCGCCGCAGGAGGCCTGACCCGGGCCCGGACCGCACGGCCCCGGGCCCGTACGGTCCGGGCCACGCGGTCCGAGGCCCACGGGCAGGGCCGCAAGCGGGCCGGGGCCCGCCGACCGGTCCGTACGCACGAGCGATGCTTTCCGGCCGGGCGGACCCCTCGTCCGTCCGGCCCACCCGTTCCCCCGGACGGTCCAGCGCCCGGCGTGTCCCCCGTACGCCCCCTGCCGCACCGGGCGCCCCCGCCGGTATAACCGGCGGTACCGGGCCGAACGCCCTCGGTCGCCCCGCACGGCCGGTTCGCGACGATCCGATAACGACTCATGAACGGGTCTTTAACTGACATCTACGCGCGTTACGATCGCCGCGAAACCAGCGCCGGAAGAGGCGCTTTCGGTCAGTCTTGAAGGGACCCTCCTCTTGCGCCGGATCACCAGGATCACGACCGTGGGCATCGCCTCCGCGGCGCTCGCCCTCTCCGCCACCGCGTGTGGCAAGTCCTCGACGGACACCGGTTCCAGCACCGCGTCGGACTCGAAGAACATCACGGCCGCCATCGCGTACGACATCGGCGGCCGCGGCGACCAGTCCTTCAACGACGCGGCCTACGCCGGTCTGAAGAAGGCCGAGGACGAGCTCGGCGTCAAGGGCACCGAGGCCGAGCCCTCGGAGGGTGAGGGCGACGCCGACAAGGTGCAGCGCCTCACCGCCCTCGCCCGCGCCGGCAACAACCCGGTCATCGGCGTCGGCTTCGCCTACGCCCCGGCGATCGCCAAGGTCGCCAAGGCCTACCCGAAGACCACCTTCGGCCTCATCGACGACACCTCGGTGACCGCCCCGAACATCGCCAACCTCGTCTTCAACGAGGAGCAGGGCTCCTACCTGGCCGGCGTCGCCGCCGCCAAGACGTCGAAGACCGGCACGGTCGGCTTCATCGGCGGCGTCGAGGTCCCGCTGATCAAGAAGTTCCAGGCGGGCTTCGAGCAGGGCGTCAAGGACACCAACCCCAAGGCGAAGGTGCTCGTCCAGTACCTGACCCAGCCGCCGAACTTCGACGGCTTCTCCAAGCCCGACCTCGGCAAGGCCGCCGCGCAGGGCCAGCTCGACAAGGGCGCCGACGTGATCTACGCCGCCGCCGGTCTGGCCGGCTCGGGCTCGATCGAGGCCGCCGCCGCCGCGGACAAGTGGGCCATCGGCGTCGACTCCGACCAGTACAACCAGGCGGGTCTGGCCTCCTACAAGGAGCACATCCTGACCTCGGTCACCAAGGACGTCTCGGACTCCGTCTTCAACCTGATCAAGTCGGTCAAGGACGGCAAGCCGCAGAGCGGCGAGATCCGCTACGGCCTGGCCCAGGACGGCGTCGGCCTGTCCGAGTCCAACCCGGAGTACAAGAAGATGACCGACGTCATCGCCGCCGTGAACGAGGCGAAGAAGAACATCGTCGACGGCAAGATCACGGTCAAGACCGCTCCGTAAGGAACCGCAGGTCAACGACCACAGGGCCCGGCGACGGTGGGACCCCCACCGGAGCCGGGCCCCGTTCCCGTACGGATTTTCATTTTTCGGCAGTGCTACGCGTGTAGATGTCTCCCTGGCACGATAGCTTCGCCCCGCCCTGCCCTCCCGCTCCCACTCCTTCCGGCCAAGGAGAGTGCGTCATCAACGCGTCCAGCCCCCCTGCCGTAGAACTGCACGGCATCACCAAGCGATTCCCCGGCGTCGTCGCCAACAAGGACATCGCCATCACGGTCCGCAAGGGCACCGTGCACGCCCTCATCGGCGAGAACGGCGCCGGCAAGTCGACCCTCATGAAGATCCTCTACGGCATGCAGAAGCCGGACGAGGGCACCATCGCCGTCGACGGCGAGCAGGTCACCTTCTCCAGCCCCGGTGACGCCATCGCGCGCGGCATCGGCATGGTGCACCAGCACTTCATGCTCGCCGACAACCTCACCGTCCTGGAGAACGTCGTCCTCGGCGGCGAGAAGCTCCACGGCATCGGCGCCAAGGCCCGGAAGAAGATCCAGGAGATCTCCGACCAGTACGGCCTCGGGGTCCGCCCGGACGCCCTCGTCGAGGACCTCGGCGTCGCCGACCGGCAGCGCGTGGAGATCCTCAAGGTCCTCTACCGCGGCGCCCGGATCCTCATCCTCGACGAGCCGACCGCCGTCCTCGTCCCGCAGGAGGTCGACGCGCTCTTCGACAACCTGCGCGAGCTCAAGTCCGAGGGCCTGACCGTCATCTTCATCTCGCACAAGCTGGGCGAGGTCCTGAAGGTCGCCGACGACATCACCGTCATCCGCCGGGGCACCACGGTCGGCACCGCCGACCCGAAGACCGCCACCACCAAGCAGCTCGCCGAGCTGATGGTCGGCAGCGAGCTGCCCTCCCCGGAGACCCGCGAGTCGACCGTCACCGACGTGCCGATGCTCCAGGTCCGCAACCTGATCCTGTCCGAGGCCGGCGCCGTCGCCGCCGCCCCGCTGACCAGCGCGGCCCCGCCGGACCCGGCCAGGGCCACCACGGTCCTGGAGGAGAGCGCCGAGGGCCGCAGGCTCCTCGACGACGTCTCCCTCACGATCCACAAAGGCGAGATCCTGGGCATCGCCGGCGTCGAGGGCAACGGCCAGACCGAGCTCATCGAGGCCCTCATGGGCATGGCTACCCCGGACTCCGGCGTGATCACCCTCGACGGGCAGGACATCTCCAAGGTCTCCGTGCGCAAGCGCCGCGAGGGCGGCATCGGCTACATCCCCGAGGACCGGCACCGCCACGGCCTGCTCCTGGAGGCCCCCCTCTGGGAGAACCGCATCCTCGGCCACGTCACCGAGGCCCCCAACTCCAAGCGCGGCATCCTCGACCCGAAGGCCGCCCGCCAGGACACCGAGCGGATCGTCCGCGAGTACGACGTGCGCACCCCCGGCATCGACGTCACCGCGGCCTCCCTCTCCGGCGGCAACCAGCAGAAGCTGATCGTCGGCCGCGAGATGAGCCACGCCCCCAAGTTCCTGATCGCCGCCCACCCCACCCGCGGCGTGGACGTCGGCGCGCAGGCGCAGATCTGGGACGCGATCCGGGACGCCCGCCGCGAGGGCCTGGCGGTGCTGCTGATCTCCGCCGACCTCGACGAGCTGATCGGCCTCTCCGACACCCTCCGGGTCATGTACCGCGGCAAGCTGGTCGCCGACGCCGACCCCGCCACCATCACGCCCGAGGAGCTGGGCTCCGCCATGACCGGCGCGGCCTCCGGCCACCTCGAAGGCACCGAAGAGCAGTCCGAAGACGGTGACGCCCGATGATGAAATTCGACAAGGACCGGCTGATCCTGGGCGCGGCGGGACCGGTGCTCGCGCTGGTCTCCTCTTTCGTGCTCACCGTGCTGGTGCTGCTCGCGACCGGACTCGACCCGATCGAGCCGATCCGGATCATGATCGAGAACGCCGGGTACTCCGACATCCAGGTCCTGATCGTCAACCAGACCGGGATCTACTACCTCGCGGCCCTCGCCGTGGCGGTCGGCTTCCGGATGAACCTCTTCAACATCGGCGTCGACGGCCAGTACCGGCTCGCCGCGATGGTCTCCGCCCTCGTGGGCGCCTCCGTCGAGCTGCCGGGCCCGCTGCACATCCTGCTCATCGTGCTCGTCGCCATGCTGACCGGCGCCTTCTGGTCCGGCATCGCCGGCATCCTCAAGACGACCCGCGGAGTCTCCGAGGTCGTCTCGACGATCATGCTCAACGCCATCGCGACCTCCCTGGTGGCCTGGCTGATCCTGCCGAAGAACTTCGGCGTCCAGCCCGCCGGCTCCAACAACCTCACCACCGGTGAGATCGCCGAGTCCGGCTGGTTCCCCGGCATCGACCTGGGCCAGGGCGTCGGCGTCGTCTACGGCTTCACCTTCGTCGCCCTCGCCCTCGGCGTCGTCTACTGGTTCGTCCTCAACCGCACCCGGTTCGGCTTCGACCTGCGCGCCACCGGCGCCAGCGAGTCCGCCGCCCAGGCCAGCGGCGTCGACGCCAAGAAGATGATCCTCACCTCGATGCTGCTCTCGGGCGCGCTCGCCGGCCTCTCCGGCATGCCGACGCTGCTCGGCGAGTCCCACACGTACAGCCTCGACTTCCCGGTCGGCGTCGGCTTCACCGCCATCACCATCGCGCTGCTCGGCCGCAACCACCCGGTCGGCATCCTCTTCGCCGCCCTCCTCTTCGCCTTCCTCGACAAGGCGTCCTCGTCGCTCGACACCTTCGGTTACCCGAAGGAGATCACCAAGATCATGCAGGGCATCATCGTGATCGCCGTGGTCGTGTCCTACGAGCTCGTCCGCCGTTACGGCCTCCGCCGCCAGCAGCAGAAGGTCGGCGAGGAACTCGCCGCCGGCGGCGCCCTCAAGACCGACAAGGAGGTCTCGGCATGAGCACCGCCGCTGCCACCAAGCCGAGCGCCGCGCCCAAGGGCGGCGGACGCCGCAAGCTCACCCTGCCGTGGATCATGCTGATCGTCGCGGCCGGCCTCGTGCTCTTCTCCCTGGTCCGGGTCGTCTCCGGGGCCAACGACCTCACCTCCGTGGGGCAGGTCTCCGGCGCGCTCCAGCTCGCCGTCCCGATCGGCCTCGCCGGTCTCGGCGGTCTGTGGGCCGAGCGCGCGGGCGTCGTCAACATCGGTCTCGAGGGCATGATGGTCCTCGGCACCTGGTTCGGCGCCTGGGCCGGCTACCAGTGGGGTCCCTGGACCGGCGTCCTGTTCGGCCTCATCGGCGGCGCGATCGGCGGTCTGCTCCACGCCGTCATCACCGTCACGTTCAACGTGAACCACATCGTCTCCGGTGTGGCGATCAACATCCTCGCGGTCGGCTTCACCCAGTACCTGTCGAACTTCACGTTCGCCGAGGCCCCGGGCGGCTCCTCCAAGCAGTCCCCCCGCATCGAGGCGATCACCAAGATCACGATTCCAGGGCTCTCCGACTGGTTGCAGGACCTCCAGGCCAAGCACTGGTTCCTGGTCTCCGACCTCGCCGGCATCCTCGGCGGCCTGGTCACCAACCTGTCGCTGCTCACCGTCGTCGCGATCCTGCTGATCCCGGCCACCTGGTGGATCCTGTGGCGCACGGCCTTCGGCCTGCGGCTGCGCTCCTGCGGCGAGAACCCGGTCGCCGCCGAGTCCCTGGGCGTCAACGTCTACAAGTACAAGTACATCGCCGTCACCGTCTCCGGCGCCCTCGCCGGCCTCGGCGGCGCCTTCCTCGCGATCGTCGCCACCGGCATCTACCAGGAGGGCCAGACCGGCGGCCGCGGCTACATCGGTCTCGCCGCGATGATCTTCGGCAACTGGATGCCCGGCGGCATGGCGCTCGGCGCCGGCCTCTTCGGCTTCACCGACAGCCTCAAGCTGCGCGGCGGCGCCGAGAACGTCCACGCGCTGCTGCTCCTGGTCGCGCTGCTCCTGGTGATCGCCGCCCTCTGGCAGCTCTACAAGAAGAAGTACGTCGTCGCGGTGGTCTCCGCCGTCTTCGCCGCCGGGTTCTTCCTCTGGTACGCGCTGACCGACGAGGTCCCGAGCCAGTTCGTCGACGCCGCTCCGTACGTCACCACCCTGCTCGTGCTCGCCCTGTCGGCACAGCGCCTGAGGATGCCGAAGGCGGACGGGTTGCCCTACCGGAAGGGCCAGGGCAAGTGACCGCGAAGCTCTCCGAGTCCGACTGGGAGGCCCTGCGGGTCGCGGCCCGCGAGGCGATGTCCCGCGCGTACGCCCCGTACTCGGGCTTCCCGGTCGGCGCGGCGGCCCTCGTGGACGACGGGCGGACGGTCTCCGGCTGCAACGTGGAGAACGCCTCCTACGGCCTCGCCCTGTGCGCCGAGTGCGGGCTCGTCTCGCAGCTCCAGGCGACCGGCGGCGGCCGGCTGACCCACTTCGTCTGCGTGGACGGCCGGGGCGAGCCCCTGGTCCCCTGCGGACGCTGCCGGCAGCTCCTGTTCGAGTTCGGGGGCCCCGACCTCGTCCTGGAGACCCCGGCCGGGCTCCTGCCCCTGGCCGAGATGCTCCCGCAGGCCTTCGGCCCGGACCACCTGTCGCAGTAGCACTTCGGAGCGGCCCTTCCGGCACGATGGGAAGGGCCGCTCCTCCTTTCCCCCTCTATGCGCGTAGAAAGAGGCATCACCACATGGACGTCATCTCCGTCATCCGCACCAAGCGGGACAAGGGCGAGCTGAGCCCCGAGCAGATCGACTGGGTCATCGACGCGTACACCCGCGGCGCGGTCGCCGACGAGCAGATGTCCGCCCTGGCCATGGCGATCCTGCTCAACGGCATGAACCGCGACGAGATCGCCCGCTGGACCGCGGCCATGATCGCCTCCGGCGAGCGCATGGACTTCTCCTCGCTCTCCCGTCCCACCGCCGACAAGCACTCCACCGGCGGCGTCGGCGACAAGATCACCCTCCCGCTCGCCCCGCTCGTCGCCGCCTGCGGCGCGGCCGTGCCGCAGCTCTCCGGCCGCGGCCTCGGCCACACCGGCGGCACCCTCGACAAGCTGGAGTCCATCCCGGGCTGGCGCGCGCTGCTCTCCAACGAGGAGATGCTGCACGTCCTCGACACCACCGGCGCGGTCATCTGCGCGGCGGGCGACGGCCTGGCCCCGGCGGACAAGAAGCTGTACGCGCTCCGCGACGTGACGGGCACGGTCGAGGCGATCCCCCTGATCGCCTCGTCCATCATGTCCAAGAAGATCGCCGAGGGCACGGGCTCGCTCGTCCTGGACGTCAAGGTCGGCACCGGCGCCTTCATGAAGAACATCGAGGACGCCCGCGAGCTGGCCTCCACGATGGTCCAGCTCGGCACGGACAGCGGCGTGAAGACGGTCGCGCTCCTCACCGACATGTCGACCCCGCTCGGCCTGACCGCGGGCAACGCCCTGGAGGTCCGCGAGTCCGTCGAGGTCCTCGCGGGCGGCGGCCCGGCGGACGTCGTCGAGCTGACGATCGCGCTCGCCCGGGAGATGCTCGACGCGGCCGGCATCAAGGACGCCGACCCGGCGAAGGCCCTCGCCGACGGCTCTGCGATGGACGTCTGGCGCCGGATGATCGCGGCCCAGGGCGGCGACCCGGACGCGACCCTCCCGGTCGCCCGCGAGCAGCACGTCGTGACGGCCCCGTCCTCCGGCGTCCTGACCCGCCTCGACGCCTACGACATCGGCATCGCCGCCTGGCGCCTGGGCGCGGGCCGCGCCCGCAAGGAGGACCCGGTGCAGGCGGGCGCGGGCGTCGAGCTCCACGCCAAGCCCGGCGACACGGTCACGGCGGGCCAGCCCCTCCTGACCCTCCACACGGACACCCCGGAGAAGTTCGACTACGCCCTGGGCTCCCTGGAGAACGCCTGGGACATCGCCCCGGCGGGCACGTCCTTCACGGCCTCCCCGATCGTCCTGGACCGCATCGCCTGACGCTTGGGCATATGTGCCTGACACGTTCAGGCGAACGGGACCGGTGGCCCCCA
Organism: Streptomyces sp. NPDC055632; assembly: GCF_053618675.1. Taxonomy (NCBI): domain Bacteria; kingdom Bacillati; phylum Actinomycetota; class Actinomycetes; order Kitasatosporales; family Streptomycetaceae; genus Streptomyces; species Streptomyces sp. NPDC055632. Next base: position 237,133 of record NZ_JBSHHY010000003.1, read on the forward strand.
CCGGTCCCGTTCGGCGCAACGGGGGCTAGAGCCCCGTCCCCGACAGCAGCCCCGGCAGCGTCCGCATGTCCTCGAAGACCACCGTCCCCGGGCCCGTCAGGCGGTCCGCCCGGGTCAGGCCGCCGCAGTAGCCGAAGGCGCGCATGCCGGCGGCGCGGGCCGCCTCGACGCCGTACGGGCTGTCCTCCACGACGGCGCAGCGCCCGGGCGGGACGCCCATCACGGCGGCGGCGTGCAGGAAGAGGTCCGGGGCGGGCTTGCCCCGGGCGACGTCGCGGGCACTGAAGATCCGGTCCTCGAAGCGCTCCAGGAGCCCGGTGCGGCCGAGGTTCCGCCGGATCGTGGGGTGGCTGCCGTTGGAGGCCAGGCAGTACGGGACGGACAGCTCGTCCAGCGCGTCGGTGACGCCCTCGACGGCGGTCAGCTCGGCGTCGAGCGCGTCCTCGTACCGCTGCCGGAAGGGCTCGTGCCAGCCGGGCTCCAGGGGGCGGCCGATGCGCTCCTCCAGGATCGCCGTCAGCACCTCGTGGGAGGAGCCCACGAACCGCTCGACGATCTCCGCCTCGGTGAACTCCGCCCCGAGCCCGGCGAACACCTCCCGGTCCACCCGGCAGTAGATCCGCTCGCTGTCCACCAGCACGCCGTCACAGTCGAAGATCACCAGTTCGACGGGTTCGAGAGTCATGATCGAGAGCCTAGTCAGCGGGCCCTCCGATGAGTTCCCGCCCCCGCTCCGGTCTCACCGGACGTGGACACCAGCCAGCCGGGCACCAGCCGGCCCCTCGTCGTGACCCTGAGCGCCCGGCCCGGGCGGGAGGAGGTCGACCGGCTCTGCGCGGAGCTCGCCGCCGCCCCGCCCGCCGAGGTCGTCTGCGAGGCCGGCGCGCTCGTGCCCGCCGGGCTCGCCGCCGTCGACGCCCTCGCCCGGCTGAGGCTCGCGGCGGCCCGGCACGGCCACCGCCTCCGGCTCCACGGAGCGGGCCCCGACCTGCGGGCCCTGCTCCGGCTGACGGGACTCGACGGAACGCTAGGCCTCTAGCCTCGCCGGCAGGTCGAAGAGCGGGAACCAGCGCTCGGTGTCCAGGAAGAAGTCCATCCCCGCCACCCTGCCCTCCCGCAGCTCCAGGACGATCAGCGCCCACGGGCCGAAACCGCCCGCCGGGTCCGGGTGGTACTGCGCGAACGCCGGGGAGCCGTTCGCCACGGTCGGCACCAGCTTCGAGCCCGCGCAGACCTCGCCGACGCCCAGCATCCAGCCCACGATGTCCTCGTGCCCCCGGAGCCACAGGTCGTACGGCGGCATGGACATCGTCGCGTCCTCGTGGAGGAGCGCGGTCAGCGCCTTCATGTCGTAGCCCTCGAAGGCCGCCACGTACCGCTCCAGGAGCGCCTTCTGCTCCTCGTCCAGCGGGTCCGCCGGGTCGGAGGCGGCCGGGGCCTGCTCGGCCAGGGTCGCGCGGGCCCGCTGGAGCGCGCTGTTCACCGAGGCCACGGAGGTGTCGAGGAGCTCGGCGACCTCGCTCGCCCGCCACGCGAGCACCTCGCGCAGGATGAGGACCGCCCGCTGCTTGGGCGGCAGGTGCTGGAGCGCGGCCACGAACGCGAGCCGCACGGTCTCCCGGGAGACGGCCGCCTCCGCCGGGTCCGCCACCGAGGGCAGCACCCGCCCGTCCGGCACCGGCTCCAGCCAGGTGATCTCGGGCTGCTTCACGAGCTGCGCCCGCTCCACCGGCGTCGGGGAGGTCAGGTCCATGGGCCGCGCCCGGCGGTTCCCCGCGTTCAGCGCGTCCAGGCAGACGTTGGTCGCGATCCGGTACAGCCAGGACCGCAGCGAGGAGCGGCCCTCGAAGGAGTCGAGCGCCTTCCAGGCCCGCACCATCGTGTCCTGCACCGCGTCCTCCGCCTCGAAGGAGGAACCGAGCATCCGGTAGCAGTAACCGGTCAGCTCACGGCGGTACTTGTCGAGTTCCTCGGTCGTCGCGACCACGGTGTCGCTCATCGGTCCACACCCCGCTCACCCTCACCGGCACCCGTCCGGTGCCGATGAGAGCGAAGCTACCGCAGCGCACTGACAGCCGGGGTCAGGTTCCCGGCTTGCGCCCGTAGACGTGGACGTCGTCGCCGTTCCGCAGCAGGTTCCAGTACGCCTTCGCGTCGGCCGGCGTCATGTTCACGCAGCCGCCCGAGCCCGGCGGGTTCCACATCGACTTGGTGGTCGAGTGGAAGGCCTGGCCGCCGTCGAAGAACTGCGAGTACGGCATGGCGACGTTGTAGAGCGTCGACCAGTGGTTGATGCTCCGCCAGTAGATCTTCTTCGGGCCGGTGCGGGTCTCCGTCCCGTCCTTGCCCGTGCGGACCGGCACCGGGCCGTACTTCAGGGTGGCGCCGTCCTGGATCCAGCTCAGCTGCCGCGTCAGGTCCACGCAGGCGATCCGGCCCTTGTTGGTCGGACACGCGCGGTCCTTGTTCGGGTTCTTCCCGGCCGCCTTCTGCTGGAGCATCGTGTTCATGGTGCGCCAGGTGATCTCTCCGGCGTACCCGGCGGTCGGCGTGATCCCGTGCTTCTTCTGGAAGGCCTGGATGGCCGTACAGTCGGCGGCCGACTGGCGCCCGTCGACCGGCCGTCCCAGGAACTTCTCCACCTGCTTCTGGTACGGGCCGGTCGTCACGTTGCAGGACGCGGCCTCCGCCGTGCCCGTGCCCAGCGCGATCGTCAGCGGCACCACCATCGCCGTCAGACCGGCCGTGACGGCCGCTCTCCGTCCCGTCCTGCGTATGACTTCCCTCATGTCCTCTGCACCCCCTGGAGTCCTGTTCCCGAAGACGTACGGGGGAGTCTGGCGGTTGCGGGCCGTTCCGGGAAGTGCGCGGCCGGGAGGACGGGCCGTCAGGCGGTCGCCGGACGGAGCCGCCGCGCCTCCACGCGCGCGCTGTGCGTGCCGTACAGGGTGATCGAGACGACGCCGAGGACCGCGACCAGGCCGATCAGGACCGTGCCCGCCCAGCCGCCCGCGTGGAAGGCGACCGCGCCGAGCGTGCCGCCCGCGCTGGAGCCCAGGTAGTACGCCGACTGGTACAGCGCCGAGGCCTGCGCCCGGCCCGTCCTCGCCGTGCGGCTCACCGAGGAGGACGCGACCGCGTGGCCCGCGAAGAAGCCGGCCGTGATCAGGACGAGGCCCGCCAGGACGGCGGGGAGCGCGTCGGAGAGCGAGAGCAGCAGGCCCGCGGCCGTGGTGGAGACCGCCAGGTAGAGCGCCCCGCGCCGGCCGAGCCGTCCGACCAGCTTCCCGGCGGCGGCCGAGGAGACCGTGCCGACCAGGTACACCAGGAAGATCGAGCCGATCACGCCCTGCGGCAGCGAGAACGGGGCCTCCACCAGGCGGTAGCCGATCACGGTGTACACCGCGCCGAAGACCGTCATGAACAGGGCGCCGATCGCGTAGAGCCGCATCAGCAGGGGGTCGGAGAGGTGCGTGCGGACGGTGCGCGCCAACGCCTTCGGGTGGAGCGTGCCCGGGGTGAAGTGCCGGGCCTTCGGCAGCAGCGCCCGGAAGGCGAGCGCGCACGCCAGGGAGAGCAGGCCCACGGCGGCCAGGCCGGCGCGCCAGCCCCACAGCTGGGCGACCCAGCCGGACACGATCCGGCCGCTCATCCCGCCGATGGAGTTGCCCGCCACGAAGAGGCCGATCGCGCCGATCAGCGCCTTGGGCCGCACCTCCTCGGCCAGGTACGCCATCGCGGAGGCCGGGAGCCCGGCGAGCGCCGCGCCCTGGAGCGCGCGCAGCACGACCAGGGACTCCAGGTTCGGGGCGAGCGGCACCAGGAGCGCCAGGGCGACCGCGACCGAGAGGGAGACGGTCATCAGCGTGCGCCGACCGAAGCGCTCCGAGAGGGCGCTGAGCGGCAGGACGCACAGGGCCAGGGCGCCGGTCGCGGCGGAGACCGTCCACGAGGCGGCGGAGGCGGTGGCGCCGAAGTCGGCGGAGATCGCCGGGAGGAGGGCCTGCGTGGAGTAGAGGAGGGTGAAGGCGGCGAGCCCGGCGGCGAAGAGCGCGAGGCTCATGCGGCGGTAGCCGGGGGCACCGGGGGCGAGACGGGTGTCGGCGGACGCGAGGGTGGCGGCCGCCTTGGTACTGGCGGAAGGCATGCCACGAACGTAGGACGGCGGCTTTCATGCGTCCAATGCACGGAACTGCTGTAATCGTTCCCATGGCGCATGAGTACAGGTCACAGCCCCGGCTGTCACCGAACAGTAACGAAGAAGACATGGGACCGCTGCTCGCGCCCCGGCTCGCGTACTTCGCGGCCGTCGCCCGGCACGAGCACGTGACCCGGGCCGCGGCCGAGATGGGCGTCCCGCAGTCCACGCTCTCCCGGGCGATGGTCCGGCTCGAACAGGACCTCGGCGTCGCCCTCTTCGCCCGCCGGGGCCGCACGGTCTCCCTCACCCCGGCCGGCCGCCGCTTCCTCACCGCCGCCGAGCGGGCCCTCGCCGAGGTGGAGCGGGCCGCCGACACCGTACGCGCCGACGCCGACCCGGCCGCCGGACGGGTCGCCTTCGGGTTCCTGCACACCATGGGCTCCGAGACCGTCCCCGGGCTCATCCGCGCCTTCCGGGTCGACCACCCCCGGGTCCGCTTCACCCTGGTCCAGAACTACGGCGAGGCGATGATCGAGCGGCTGCGGGCCGGCGACCTCGACCTCTGCCTGACCTCGCCGGTGCCGGACGCGCCCGACCTGGTGGCCCGGCGCCTCGACGAGCAGCGGCTGCGGCTCGTCGTCCCGGACGACCACCGGCTCGCGGGCCGCAAGCGGGTGCGCCTCGCGGAGGCCGCCGACGAGACCTTCGTGACCCTGGAGCCGGGGTACGGGCTGCGCCGGATCACCGACGACCTGTGCGCGGAGGCCGGGTTCAAGCCCCGGGTGGCCTTCGAGGGCGAGGAGGCCGAGACCCTGCGCGGCCTGGTCGCCGCCGGCCTCGGCGTCGCCCTGCTGCCCCCGCCGGCCGTCCCCCGGCCCGGCGTCGTCGAACTGACCGTCACCGCCCCGCGCGCGGTCCGCGAGATCGGGGTCGCCTGGCTCGACGGCCACCCGGACACGGCCCCGGTGGCCGCCTTCAAGAAGTTCCTCCTGAGCCGGCGCGGCCACCTCCTCCCGAAGGAGCCGCCACCTCCGGAGTGAGCCCCGCACCGCACGGACCCGCCCCCGGAGCGGGCCCCGTGTCCAGGGCTCACCGCCGCCGCGCGCCCCCGAACCCCACCGCCAGCGGCATCCGCAGGCCGAGCGGCGGGGGCGCGGCGAAGGCGTCGGTCAGCGGGCGGGCGACCGGCCGGGAGAAGAGGGCGCCGAGGACGAAGTCGGCGGCCAGCGCCCGGACCTCGTCCGCGTACTGGCGCAGCCCGTGCCCGTCCGAGTGCACCTCGAAGCGGCAGGTCTCCCGGTTCGCCTTCTTCGCCCGCTCGGCGAAGCGGAACGACAGCTCCGGGTCCGTACGGGCGTCGTTCGTGCCGTGCACGAGCAGCACCCGGCGCCCCACGAGCTGCCGCACCGGCTCCGGCTCGGCCGCCACGTCGTCCTCCGGCAGCCAGGGGGCGAGCGCCAGGACCGCGCCGACCGCGTCCTCCCCGGCCGCCCGCAGCGCGGCCCGCCCGCCGAGCCCGTGCCCGGCCAGGCAGACCGGGACGTCGCCGTAGCGCCGCACCGCCTCCGCGACCGCCCAGGAGGCGTCCGCCGCGAGGTCCGCGTCCGCGCCGTTCCAGCCGCGCGCCCGGTAGCGCACCACGTGCGCGACGAGCCCCTCGGCCCGGCCCGCCCGCACCAGGGCGCGCCCGAGCGGGACCATCGCCGCGTGGGCCCGCGCGGAGGCCCGCCGCCTCGACGACGGCTCGCCGTCCGGGAGCAGCAGCACCACGCCGCCCACCGCCGACGTGCCGGAACCTGCGACGGACCGTCCGAGCCGGGGTCTCCGTGCGTCGGGCGGCCCCACGAGTGCGAAGTGCGCCATGGCAGAACAGTCTCAGAATCGGAGGTGTACGCCAGCCGTACGCGCGGTCACCGTTGCGTATCGCCGCGCCCGTCTCGAACGGACGTGCCCGGCAATCCCGTTCGAGCCCGGGGGCGCCGCCGCGGGCGCACGGGAAGTCGAGCGCCACGGGGGGCGCTCTACGCGCGTAGGGGCTAGAGTGCGGCAATGACGAGCCAGACCCACAGCATCCCCACCGCGGACCAGATCCGCCGCGCCCCGAAGGTGCTGCTCCACGACCACCTCGACGGCGGGCTGCGCCCCGGCACGATCATCGAACTCGCCCGCGAGCAGGGCTACGAGAACCTCCCCGAGACCGAACCCGACAAGCTCGGCATCTGGTTCCGGGAGGCCGCCGACTCCGGGTCCCTGGAGCGGTACCTGGAGACCTTCGCGCACACCTGCGCCGTCATGCAGACCCGGGAGACCCTCTTCCGCGTCGCCGCCGAGTGCGCCGTCGACCTCGCCGAGGACGGCGTCGTGTACGCGGAGGTCCGCTACGCCCCCGAACAGCACCTGGAGGGCGGCCTCACCCTCGAAGAGGTCGTCGAGGCCGTCAACGCGGGCTTCCGCGAGGGCGAGCGACGGGCCAGGGCGAACGGCCACCGCATCCGGGTCGGCGCCCTGCTCACCGCCATGCGGCACGCCGCCCGCTCCCTGGAGATCGCCGAACTCGCCAACTCCTACCGCGACTCCGGCGTCGTCGGCTTCGACATCGCGGGCGCCGAGGCCGGCTACCCGCCCACCCGCCACCTCGACGCCTTCGAGTACCTCAAGCGGGAGAACAACCACTTCACGATCCACGCCGGCGAGGCCTTCGGGCTGCCCTCCATCTGGCAGGCGCTCCAGTGGTGCGGCGCCGACCGCCTCGGCCACGGCGTCCGGATCATCGACGACATCGAGGTCGCGGACGACGGCTCGGTGAAGCTGGGGCGGCTCGCCGCCTACGTCCGCGACAAGCGGATCCCCCTGGAGATGTGCCCCTCCTCCAACCTCCAGACCGGCGCCGCCGCCTCGATCGGCGAGCACCCCATCGGGCTGCTGCGCACCCTGCACTTCCGCGCCACGGTCAACACCGACAACCGCCTCATGAGCGGCACGAGCATGAGCCGGGAATTCGAGCTACTGACCGAGGCATTCGATTACACGCTCGACGACATGCAGTGGTTCACGGTCAATGCGATGAAATCAGCGTTCATTCCTTTCGATGAACGGCTGGCCATGATCAACGAGGTCATCAAGCCCGGATACGCCGAGCTCCGGTCCGAATGGCTGTTCCAGCAGACCGCCGCGACCAGCGGATCTTCCGGTACGGAGGGCTGAGCGGAACCCTCGCGGAGGGACGGAGGCGGCCGGGGAGGCGCGACACCCGGCCGCTTTCCGGTGTTTGCGGCGGGGTCCACCGCTGGTTAGGTTGCGGAGCCGCTCTGCATTCCCCGTTCCCCGGATTTCCCCGTACGGCTTTCCCGAAGCCCCCGGATTCCCCCAAGGAAGATTCCCAGATGAAGCAGTCCGCCAAGAAGCTCGGTGTCGTCGCCCTCGGTGCCGCTTTCGCCGCTGCCGCCGCCGGCACGGCCTCCGCCGCCCCGGTCGCGCCCGCCGCCCCCGACGCGCTCGGCCTGGTGACCCAGACCGTGCCGCTGGGCGACGGCCTCACCGAGCTCCCCGACGGTGCCGCCGAGTCCCTCGGCGCCGGGCAGGGCGCCCTCGGCCAGGGCCTGGACCAGGTCACCCGGACCCTCCCGGCCGCCGCCGGCCAGGCCACCCAGAACCTCCCGCTCGCCTCCGCCACCGGCGCCCTCGGTGCCGCCCCGCTCGGCGGCCTCCTCGGCGGCCTGCCGCTGAACGGCCTCCCCCTGAACGGCCTGCCGCTCGGCTGACCCGGCCCGCGAGGCCCCGTACGCACACGCCGTACGACCCCGTACGCACACGCCGTACGCACGCACGCCGGAGGGGCGCGCACCCGGGAAGGTTCCGGGCGCGCGCCCCTCCGGCGCGTGTCGGCGGCCCTACCAGGCCGCGCTCGCCGTCTTGCGCTCCGACGGCAGCAGCAGCCACAGCGCCAGGTAGAGCAGGAACTGCGGGCCCGGCAGCAGGCAGGACACCAGGAAGATCAGACGCATCGTCGTCGCGGAGGTGCCGAAGCGCCGGGCGAGCGCCGCGCACACACCGCCGATCACGCGTCCGTCACGGGGGCGGATGAGTGCGGCCATGGTGGGCTCCTTCGGGGTCGGTCCGGGAGCCGCTCCTTCGGGCTCCCGATGACTCCATACTGCCGTCGTGAAGGGGGACGAAACGTCGGTCTACCGGGCGATCGGGACCCTGGAAATCGTCGGGGTCGCACCCTGAGAACCCTCGTTCCGCAGCAGGGCGGAACCCCGGCCGCGCCCCGTCCCTCCGGAGGACCCCGGCCGGCCCGCCCCCGACCTGCGGCGCAGCCAGGTCCGCCCGGCCGGCACGAGGAGGAGGTGCGCGAGGACCACGCCCGCCGTGTTCAGGAGGACCGAGTCCACGTCCACGACCTGCCCCGGCACCGCGGTCTGCAGCAGCTCCACCGCGAGCGACACCAGGGCCCCGGCGGCCGCCGTCCGGACCAGGGAGGCCCAGCCGGGGACGTCGAGCCGCCCGTCGGCCATCGGGAGCAGCACCCCGAGCGGGGCGAGCAGCAGCAGGCCCTCGCCGATCAGCCGGGCCGCCTCGGCGGAGCCCAGCGCGAGATCGGCCCGGAGGCCGTCCAGGGGGATCGTGTTCGGCGCGGTCACCCAGGCCACGTCCCGTGGGCGCAGGCTGACCCAGGCGACGAGCAGCAGATGCGCGAGGAGGAGGACGAACCCCGTCGCGCGGACGACCACGGCGGCACTGCCGCCCGAACCTTGACGCTGCACGCCCCCCAAGACGTGCCCGGGAGCGGAATCGGTTCCGCCGCGGGGCGACTCAGCCGGTCGGGGCCGCGGGGGGCGACCCCGGGACCGGCCCCGAGGGCGAGGCCGTCGCGGTCGCCGGCGGGGCCGTCGGCGGGGCGGACTCCGGGCGCTCGCGCAGCTCCGCCGTGCAGCGGTAGCGCTTCGGCGCGTACGGACCCGGGCCGCCGAGCAGGACCGTGCGGTCGCCCGCGCCCGCCGAGCTCTCCCCGAAGGAGCAGACGAGCTGCGACAGCGCGACCGGCGCCAGGTCCTCCGGCTGCCGGCTCAGCCGCAGCGTGCCCACCGGGTCGCCCCGGTGCCCGCCGCCCACCGTCAGCGGACCGCGCACCGCGGTCGTGAACCCGGCCCGCCGCTCGTCCTCCGACGGCGCGGCGAGGAGCTGCGCGAGCAGCAGCCGGGCCGTCCGCACCGGATCGGCGTCCGCCCTCCCCTCCGGCAGCGGCGACCGGCGGTCCACCGACTCCAGCTGCGAGCCGCAGACCAGGAACACCCGGACCGGCACGCCCGGGACCGAGGTCCCCGAGGCGCCCTCCTCGGCCGTCCTGCACGGCACCCGGGACGGGGCCGCGCCCGCGTCCACCGGGACCGACGTCGTCCTGATCCCGCATCCGGCGACCAGGGCGGCGAGCGCGAGCGCGCCGGCCGCGCGCCCGAGGGTACGGTGCCTCACGCTTCCTCCACCTCGCCCCGACCGCTGCGGGTCCTCACCTCGCTCGTGATCCCGGAGGCGTCCAGGGGCAGCCGCAGCACGAACACCGCGCCGTCGACCTCCCCGTCCTCGCCCACCGAGTTCGAGGCCGTGATCGAACCGCCGTGGATCAGTGCGTTCTCCATGGCGATCGACAGGCCGAGACCGCTGCCCTCGGACCGGGGCCGGGACGCGCTGGCCTTGTAGAAGCGGTCGAAGACGTGCGGCAGCACCTCCTCGGGGATGCCGGGGCCGTGGTCGCGGACCGCGATGACCAGCTCCCCGTCCTCCGTGCGCACCGACACCCGCACCGGCGAACCGCCGTGCTTGAGCGCGTTCCCGATCAGGTTCGCCAGGATCACGTCGAGCCGGCGCGGATCGAGCGGCACCACGATCCCGCGCTCGGCGTCCAGGTCCACCGCGTCCAGCCACGCGCGCGCGTCCACGCACGCGGTGATCTGGTCGGCGATGTCCACGTCGTCGAGGACGAGCCGCGCGGTGCCCGCGTCGAAGCGGGTCACCTCCATCAGGTTCTCCACCAGGTCGTTGAGGCGCCGGGTCTCGCTCACCACGAGCGCCACCGCGGGCGCGATCATCGGGTCCAGGGAGTCCTGCTCGTCCTCCAGGACCTCCGTGACGGCCGTCAGGGCGGTCAGCGGGGTCCGCAGCTCGTGCGACATGTCGGCCACGAAGCGGCGGCTGGACTCCTCCCGCGCACTCATGTCCGCGACCTTCTTCTGCAACGACTCGGCCGCGCCGTTGAAGGTCCGCGAGAGGTCGGCCAGTTCGTCCGCGCCGGTCACCCGCAGCCGGGTGTCCAGCTTGCCCTCGCCGAGCTGCCGGGCCGCCTCCCCGAGCCGGTGCACCGGACGCAGCACGGTCGTCGCCGCGACCTGCGCGAGCAGCACCGAACCGGCCACCGCGAGCGCGGTGGCGATCCCGAGCGACCAGGCCAGCGAGTTCAGGTCGGCCTTCTCCGCCGCCAGCGACTTGAACATGTAGCCGGCGGGCCCGCCGCCGTCGATCCGCACCCCGCCGACCAGGTACGGCGTCCCGTTCCGCTCCGTGCGCTGCCAGAAGAGGTGGTACGGGTACGGGTTGGCGTCCGTCACCGGCCGCCGGGTGTCCACGGCGTCCCGCAGCGGACGCGGCACGTCGGCCAGGGTGAAGTCGTCCGGGTCCGAGGCGCCCACGATCGGCTTGCCCTCGTCCCGCTCGCCGAGCAGCAGCACCTGGTAGCCGGCGCTGCCGCTCGCCATCTGCTCGGCGGTCCGCCGCAGGTCCTCCTGGCCGGGCCGCAGCGGCAGCGTCGCCACCCGGTTCTGCATCTCCTGCCGGAAGTCGTTGAGCGCCCCGTCCTGGGTGCGGGTGAGCACCGCCTCGCGGTTGAGCCAGTACGCGATGCCGGAGGCGGCGACGGCCGCGGTGAGCGCGACCAGGGCGAAGACGACGACGAGCCGCAGGCGCAGGCTGGAGAGGCGCAGCCGCGCGAGGATCCCTCGGCTCACGCAGGGACGTCCAGCCGGTAGCCGACGCCGCGCACGGTGCGGATCAGGGTCGGCGAGGACGGCACGTCCTCCACCTTGGCGCGCAGCCGCTGCACACAGGCGTCGACGAGCCGCGAGTCGCCCAGGTAGTCGTGCTCCCACACGAGCCGCAGCAACTGCTGCCGGGACAGCGCCTGTCCGGGCCGCCGGCTCAGCTCCAGGAGCAGCCGCAGCTCGGTCGGGGTGAGCTGGAGGTCCTCGCCGTTCTTGGTGACCGTCATCGCCGACCGGTCGATGACCAGCGAGCCGTACGTCGCCGAGTCCGTCGACTCCCGCTCCCCGCGCCGCAGTACGGCCCGGATGCGGGCGTCCAGGACCCGCCCCTGCACGGGCTTGACGACGTAGTCGTCCGCCCCGGACTCCAGGCCCACGACCACGTCGATGTCGTCGCTGCGCGCGGTCAGCAGGATGATCGGCAGCTGATCGGTCCGGCGGATCCGCCGGCAGACCTCGAAGCCGTCGATGCCGGGCAGCATGACGTCGAGCACGACCAGATCCGGCCGCTGCTCGCGCAGCAGCTGGAGACCGTCCTCGCCCGTGGCGGCGGTGGCCACCCGGTGGCCCTGCCGGGACAGGGACAGTTCGAGGGCCGTGCGGATGGCGTCGTCGTCCTCGATCAGCAACAGAAAAGGCACGGCAGCATTCTGTCTCATTCGACCGTCCGAGTTCGACCGTCAAGGGGATGCCCGTCGCCACGCTTCCGCGACGACCCCTGTGACACGCCTGTGACAGTCGGCGGACAACGCCATGAAGTCCCCCGGGCAAGCTTCTTGGCACACGGACCGAAACACACTCCAGCCGACGGGGGGCGCGAGATGAACGCACTGCACAGCACCAGCTCAAGCGCAGTTGTCACGCGTCTCCACGACGTCGTGCGGAGCACGGAGAAGTCCGGCGCCCATACGAACGGACGGGGGTGCGTTCGAGGCGTCGGACGTCAGCGCAAGGCGCCGTACATGGTGGCCGTCGCTGACGGGGGAGCGGTGTACGGGGAGGCCACGGGGGAACGCCCCGGCTGTTCGGAGGCCGAGTTCACGGCCTACGTCCAGGAGCGTCGGGCCTCCCTGTACGCCACCGCCTACCACCTCACCGGTGACCGTTTCGAGGCCGAGGACCTGCTCCAGAGCGCGCTGTTCTCCACGTACCGCGCCTGGGACCGGATCAGCGACAAGGCCGCGGTCGGCGGGTACCTCCGCCGGACCATGACCAATCTGCACATCAGCGCCTGGCGCCGCCGCAAGCTCAACGAGTACCCCACCGAGGAGCTGCCGGAGACGGTCGGCGAGACGGACGCGATGCGGGGCACGGAGCTGCGCGCGGTCCTGTGGCAGGCGCTGGCCCGGCTGCCCGAGCTCCAGCGCACGATGCTGGTGCTCCGGTACTACGAGGGCCGGACCGATCCGGAGATCGCGGAGATCCTGGACATCAGTGTCGGCACGGTGAAGTCGAGCATCTGGCGCTCGCTGCGGCGACTGCGCGAGGACGAGGTGCTGAGCTTCGGCCGTGACGAGGAGGAGTCCTTCGGCGAGCTGGTGGCCTGAAGGCTGGGGGAAAACGGGGGAAGCGGGGGAAAAGAGGGGGGAACGACCCACGGGGCCCACGGGGGAGACGGGGCTCGCGGGGAAGCACGGGGGAACCGTGCGGGGGTACGGGGGAAAAGGAAGAAGCGGATCGTACGGGCCCGGGGGTCTCGTACGGTCCGCTTCTTGCGTGTCGGGGGAAGCCCCTACGGGCGGGTGGCCGGGGTGCGGTGACGGCCCGCCGCCGCGGCGGCCAGCCGGCCCAGGGCCTCCGGCTTGGCACAGGGGTGGGCGCCCAGCTCCGCCTGGCGGGCCACGATCGCGCGCTCGGCCCGCATCAGGCGCCAGCCCCGGCGCAGCAGGAACGGCACCGACTTGCGGCCCTCCCTGAGGTCCCGGGCCAGACGGCGGCGGAACGTCGTCGAGGGACGGCCGCGCAGGCAGATCGCGTCGGCCAGGACGCCGAGGTCGCGGCAGCGGGCCACGATCTCGGCCGCGAAGATCCCCTCCGCCACGAACAGCGGGGTCCGCCCGATGTCCAGCGCCTCCCGGCCCGTCCGGGAGCTGGTGGCGAGGTCGTACACGGGGACGTCGGTCCGCCCCGTGCGGCACAGCTCGACGACGGCGGAGACGGCGGCGTCCGCGTCCCAGGACTGCGGCGAGTCCCAGTCGATGTCCGGACTGCCGTCGACGAGCGGGAGCGACGGGTCGTCGTGCTCCTTGTAGAAGTCGTCGAGGCGCAGGACCGGGAGGCCGGTGACGGCGGCGAGGGACGACTTGCCGGAGCCGGAGGGGCCCGTCAGCAGGACGACCCGGGTCGGGATCGGTTGGGAACTCACGGAACACCAGTGTGAGGCATTCCCCCGTGCAGGGGACCCTCAGGGAGGGCGTTGGTATCGGGCGTCACACCTCCACTACTGTCGGTGTCCGCCCGAACACCCCCTGGAAGGAACGCCATGGCGCGTCACGCAGCCCCCAGCACCTCCCGTCGCAGCGCCCTGCTCAAGGCCGGACTCACCGTCACGGCGGCGGGCGCCGCGCTGGTCGGCGCGGGGGCCGGGGCCCAGGCCGCCGCCCCGCTGCCGCTGCCGGTCGGCTCCCTGACGCAGACGGACGCCGCGGCGGCCGGCGCGGGCGCGCTCGGCGGGGTCGGCCACGCCCTGGGCCCGCTGACCCGGCTCCAGCTCGACCCGCTGGCCAACACCGGCGTCGACCCCCTCGACAACGGACTCGGCACCCAGGTCGCCGACTTCAAGCCGGTCGGCACGAACCTGGTCACCGACCACCTCACGAAGGGCGGGGCCGTGGCGGACCTGCCGGTGGTCGGACCGCTGTCGCAGGGGCTGCTCCCGTAGCTCCGGCCGGAGGGGGCCGGAGGCTCAGCGCCTTCCCCGCCGCAGCCAGCCCTGAGCCCCGCGGGGCTCAGGCAGCTTCACCGGGCCGTCGTCGTCCGTCCACCCGCTGTGCTGCTGCAACCGCTTCAGACGCGCGCGCCACGGGCCGTCGGCCAACTGCAGCTGGACGAGGAGCGGACCCTCGGGCAGGGGCACGGTCTCCCGGTGTCTGCCGATCTCGTTGACGAGGGGGCCATCCGGCTCCGGCAGGGTGGCGGGGTCGTCGTGCTCCGTCAGGTCGATGACGTAGACGATGAAGTTCTCCTTGCCGCGGTAGTGGAAGGCGATGTCGGCCACCCCTCCGGTGTGCAGCAGGACGTCCGGGCCCCGGCCCTCCAGGGCGTCCTCCGTGAGGTGCCGGGCCGCCGCCAGCGGCAGGATCCGCATCCGCCAGGGCCGGTCCGCCTGCAGCTTCAGCCGCAGCCGCCCGTTCCCGGGGACCGTGGTGAGCACGCGGCCCTGGAAGTCGTCCTCTCCGCTGTTGACGAGGTAGTCGCCCTCCTTGTTGCGGTGGTCGAGGGGCCACAGGCCGGTGTATCCGTCCCTTTCGACGGCGAGTTCGACCAGGACCGGGCCCGGCGGGAGGTCCTCGACGGTGATGACCTGGTTGTGCCGGCCGCTGAGCGTGTGCGGCTCGAAGACGGTCCCGAACGTCCGGTCCGGCGGACGCAGCTCCGGCACGGACGGCGGCACCGCCACCGCCGGCGCCGGTGCGGGCGGCGGCGCGAAGTCCGGGGCAGCGGCTGCGGGCGGCGTCACGACGGCGGGCGGGGCCGTGACCGGGGTGGCGGGCGGGGGCTCCTCCGCCACGTCCACGCCGTGGTCCGCGGCCAGGCCTTCGAGGCCGTCCAGGTAACCCTGGCCCACCGCGCGGAACTTCCAGCCCCCCGACCGCCGGTACAGCTCCGCGAGGACCATCGCCGTCTCGCCGCCCGCGTCGGTCACGTCGTACCGCACGACCGCCGTGCCGTCCGGCGCGAACACCTCCACGGACAGCCCGTCCACGTCCCGCAGCGCGCCGATCTCCGTCGACGTGACGACGAGGACGCGGGAGATCCCCTCCTCGATCGCGGTGAGGCCGGCCTCCAGCCACACCGTGCCGTCCTCGCCGACGGCGAGCCGCACGGCGCCCGACGGATGGGCGGGGGCGCCGTGGAACACGATGTCCCCGTCCCCCCGGACCCTGCCCCGCTCCGTCAGCAGCAGCGCGGCGACGTCGACACCGTTCCGTACGGCGACGCGCAGCGGCACCGTCGGGACGAAGGTGTTGTCCCCCTTGACCAGCCCTCTCATGACGTACCGACCCGCCCCTTCATGTCCCCTCCGCGATCGATCACCTCTGGATCTTGCGGCGGATCGGCCCGGGGTGCAAGGGCCGGCCCGAGGGACCCGGGCGGCCGGGAACGCGGAACGGCCCCCCGGGTGCGTACACCCGAGGGGCCCTCCGATGGTTCCGGACTAGTACGACGAGCCGCTCGCGCCCAGCGAACCCGTCGGGTGCCAGACCGTCTTCGTCTCCAGGAACGCGGTCATGCGGTCCGTGCCCGGGGACTCCGCGAAGTCCTCGGTGCGGCGGCGCAGCACGCGCTTCAGGTTGTCCGCCGCCGCGATCTCGAGCTCGCGGGCGAGGTCGTCGTCGGACGCGCCCGTCAGGTCGATCGCGTTGACGTCCTGGTGGGCCGCGAGGTGCGGGCCCATCTCGGAGGCCTTGCCGGAGAGGATGTTGACCACGCCGCCCGGCAGGTCGGAGGTGGCGAGCACCTCGCCCAGGGAGAGCGCGGGCAGCGGGTACTTCTCGCTCGCGACCACCACGGCCGTGTTGCCCGTCGCGATCACCGGGGCGATCACCGAGACCAGGCCGAGGAAGGACGAGTCCTGGGGGGCCAGGACCGTGACGACACCGGTCGGCTCGGGGGTGGAGAGGTTGAAGTACGGGCCCGCGACCGGGTTGGCGCCGCCCACGACCTGGGCGATCTTGTCGGTCCAGCCCGCGTACCAGACCCAGCGGTCGATCGCGGCCTCGACGACCGCGGCCGCCTTGTTCTTGGACAGGCCCTCGGCGTCCGCGACCTCGTGCACGAACTGGCCCTTGCGGCCCTCCAGCATCTCGGCGACGCGGTAGAGGATCTGGCCGCGGTTGTACGCGGTCGCGCCCGCCCAGCCGCCGAAGGCCTTGCGGGCGGCGACGACCGCGTCACGTGCGTCCTTGCGGGAGGAGAGCGGGGCGTTCGCCAGCCACTTGCCCTTGGAGTCCGTCACCTCGTACACCCGGCCGCTCTCGGAGCGGGGGAACTTGCCCCCGACGTACAGCTTGTAGGTCTTGAAGACGCTCAGACGGTTCGCGTCAGACATCGAGGTAGGCCTCCAGACCGTGACGGCCGCCCTCGCGGCCGAAGCCCGACTCCTTGTAGCCGCCGAAGGGCGAGGTCGGGTCGAACTTGTTGAACGTGTTGGCCCAGACGACCCCGGCCCGGAGCTTGCTCGCCACCGCGAGGATGCGGGAGCCCTTCTCCGTCCAGATGCCCGCCGACAGGCCGTACTGGCTGTTGTTGGCCTTCGCCACGGCCTCGTCGGGCGTACGGAAGGACAGCACCGACAGGACCGGGCCGAAGATCTCGTCGCGGGCGACGGTGTGCGCCTGCGTGACGTTCGTGAAGAGCGTCGGGGCGAACCAGTAGCCGGCGGACGGGATCTCGCAGGCGGCGGTCCAGCGCTCGGCGCCCTCCGCCTCGCCCTGCTCGACCAGGGTGGTGATGCGGGCCAGCTGCTCGGAGGAGTTGATGGCGCCGATGTCGGTGTTCTTGTCCAGCGGGTCGCCGAGGCGGAGCGTGGACAGTCGACGCTTGAGCGCGTCGAGCAGCTCGTCCTGGACCGACTCCTGGACCAGGAGGCGCGAGCCCGCGCAGCAGACCTGGCCCTGGTTGAAGAAGATGCCGTTGACGATGCCCTCGACGGCCTGGTCGATCGGGGCGTCGTCGAAGACGATGTTGGCGCCCTTGCCGCCCAGCTCCAGGGTGACCTTCTTGTCCGTGCCCGCGACGGAGCGCGCGATGGCCTTGCCGACGGCGGTCGAACCGGTGAAGGCGACCTTGTTCACGTCGGGGTGCTCGACGAGCGCGGCGCCGGCGTCCCCGTACCCGGGAAGGATGTTGACGACGCCCTTCGGCAGCCCGGCCTGGCGGCAGACGTCCGCGAAGAACAGGGCGGTCAGCGGGGTCGTCTCGGCCGGCTTCAGGACGACCGTGTTGCCGGTCGCGAGCGCCGGGGCGATCTTCCAC
The DNA here is from genome assembly GCF_053618675.1 of Streptomyces sp. NPDC055632. Classification (NCBI taxonomy): domain Bacteria; kingdom Bacillati; phylum Actinomycetota; class Actinomycetes; order Kitasatosporales; family Streptomycetaceae; genus Streptomyces; species Streptomyces sp. NPDC055632. The sequence continues at coordinate 254,506 of NZ_JBSHHY010000003.1, forward strand.
GCCAGCATCAGCAGCGGGAAGTTCCACGGGATGACCTGGCCGGCGACGCCCAGCGGGCGCGGGTTCGCGCCGTAGCCGGCGTGGTCGAGCTTGTCGGCCCAGCCCGCGTAGTAGAAGAAGTGCGCGGCGACCAGGGGGAGGTCCGCGTCGCGGGTCTCCTTGATCGGCTTGCCGTTGTCCAGGGTCTCCAGGACGGCCAGCTCGCGGCTGCGCTCCTGGATGATCCGGGCGATCCGGAAGAGGTACTTGGCGCGCTCGGAACCGGGCAGCGCGGACCACTTCTCGAAGGCCTTGCGGGCGGCCTTGACCGCGCGGTCGACGTCCTCGGCGCCCGCGCGGGCGACCTCGGACAGGACCTCCTCGGTGGAGGGCGAGACGGTCTTGAAGACCTTGCCCTCGGCCGCCTCGACGAACTCGCCGTCGATGAACAGGCCGTAGGAGGGGGCGATGTCGACGACGGACCGGGACTCGGGCGCCGGCGCGTACTCGAATGCAGATGCCATGTTGATCAGTCCACCGTCACGTAATCGGGGCCGGAGTAGCGGCCGGTCGCCAGCTTCTGGCGCTGCATCAGCAGGTCGTTGAGCAGGCTGGAGGCGCCGAAGCGGAACCAGTGGTTGTCCAGCCAGTCCTCGCCCACCGTCTCGTTGACGAGCACCAGGAACTTGATCGCCTCCTTGGTGTTGCGGATGCCGCCGGCCGGCTTCACGCCGATCTGCACGCCGGTCTGCGCGCGGAAGTCGCGCACGGCCTCCAGCATGAGGAGCGTGTTCGCCGGGGTGGCGTTGACCGCGACCTTGCCGGTCGAGGTCTTGATGAAGTCCGCGCCGGCCATCATGCCGAGCCAGGAGGCGCGGCGGATGTTGTCGTACGTGGACAGCTCGCCGGTCTCGAAGATCACCTTCAGGCGGGCGCGGTCGCCGCACTCCGCCTTGATCGCGGCGATCTGCTCGAAGACCTCCAGGTAGCGACCGGCGAGGAAGGCGCCGCGGTCGATGACCATGTCGATCTCGTCGGCCCCGGCGGCGATGGCGTCGGCGGTGTCGGCGAGCTTCACGGGGAGCGCGGCGCGGCCGGCCGGGAAGGCGGTGGCGACCGAGGCGACCTTGACGCCGGAGCCCGCGAGGGCGGCCTTGGCGGTGGCCACCATGTCGGGGTAGACGCAGACGGCGGCGGTCGTCGGGGTCGTGCGGTCGGTCGGATCGGGGTGGACGGCCTTGGCGGCGAGCGCCCGGACCTTGCCCGGGGTGTCCGCGCCTTCGAGCGTCGTCAGGTCGATCATGGAGATGGCCAGGTCGATGGCGTAGGCCTTGGCCGTGGTCTTGATCGAGCGGGTGCCGAGGGACGCGGCGCGCGCCTCCAGGCCGACGGCGTCGACGCCGGGCAGCCCGTGGAGGAAGCGGCGCAGCGCACTGTCGGACGTGGTCACGTCGGCGAATGCGGGTGCTGCGGATGCAGTGGTGGGCATGGTCACCAGTCGAGCATATCTACGCGCGTAGCGACCTGTACAGGGGGCGGGGGTCATGGAGCCCGAGGTCACAGACGGACGTCTGGGAGCGGTCGCCTCCGGGTGGGGTGCCAACCGGTCCGGGGGTATGGAGAGCGGTCCGGTCCGGGGGTATGGGGCGCGGTCCGGCCCGGGGGTACGGAGCGCGGCCCGGCCCGAACCGCGCCCGGTCGCCCGGTCCGGTCCGGCTCGCCGCCGCGTCCGATCAGCCGTGCCCGGGCTCGGGCCGCGTCCCGTCGTCCGTGGCGGCGAGCCGGTCGGTGGTCGCCGTTCCGGTGGTGCCGTTCCGGTGGTGCCGTTCCGTACGGTCGGTCCCTTGGCCGTGCGGGCCGCCTGAGCCCCCGTCCGCCCGCTGAGGCAGAATCGGCGGCATGACGACCCCCGAGCCGACCCCCGAGCCGAGCCGCGAGCCCAGCCCCGGGTCGACCCCTGAGCAGCCCTACGCCGACCGGGCCTTCCGGTCGCCCCTCGGGATCGCGAGCGGCGTGTTCCTGGTCGCGCTCGCGGCCGTGTTCGCCGGTGACGCGATGGTCCGCGGCGAGGGCCGGGCCCCCTGGCTCGCGCTCGCGGGCCTCGTCCTCGCCGTGCCGCTGATCGTCGCCTTCACGATCCGGCCCGCCGTGTACGCCAACGACCGCCGGCTCCGGGTCCGCAACCCCTTCCGGTCGATCACGCTGCCCTGGGCCTCCGTCGCCGACGTCCGCGCCGGCTACTCCAGCGAGGTCTTCACCCAGGAGGGCGAGAAGTACCAGCTCTGGGCCGTCCCCGTCTCGCTGCGCCAGCGCAAGAAGGCCGCCCGCCGGGCCGCCCGCGCCTCCCAGGACGACCCCCACGGCCGTACCTCCGTCACCGCCGACGTACGGCAGAACGCCGCGCGCACCGCGCCCACCGACCAGACCGTCGCCGACCTGCGCGAGCTCGCCGAGCGCCACGGCGGGAGCCCGGAGGCGCAGGGCGAGCCGCAGGTGCGCTGGGCGTACGAGATCATCGCGCCCGCCGTCGCCGGGCTGCTGCTCCTGGTGATCCTGGGCGCGACGGGCTGAGCGCCCGCCCTCCCGGACGCGCGTCGGGGCCGGTACGGAAGTGGATTCCGTACCGGCCCCGACGCGCGTACCGGGGGCCTACAGCCCCGCGGCCGCCGACAGGTCCCGCTTGAGCGCTCCGAGCAGCTCCGCCGCCGTGGCGCGGGCCGCCGGCAGCGCGTCCGCGCCGGCCACCGGGACCACGACCTCCAGGTAGCACTTGAGCTTGGGCTCGGTGCCGCTGGGACGCACGATCACCCGGGCCCAGTAGTCGCCCTCCAGGTGGTAGCGCAGTCCGTCCGTGGGCGGCAGCGCCTCCGTGCCCTTGGTCAGGTCCTCGGCCGAGACCACCGTCAGACCGGCGAGGGAGACCGGCGGGCGCTCGCGCAGCGCGGCCATCGCGTTCGCGATGATCCCCAGGTCCTCGACCCGCACCGACAGCTGGTCCGTGGCGTGCAGCCCGTGCTCCACGGCCAGGTCGTCCAGGAGGTCGGTCAGGGACCGGCCCTCCTCCTTGAGCACCGAGGCCAGCTCGGTGACGAGCAGCGCGGCCGTGATGCCGTCCTTGTCGCGGACGCCCTCCGGGTCGACGCAGTAGCCGAGCGCCTCCTCGTAGCCGTACCGCAGGCCCTCGACGCGGGCGATCCACTTGAAGCCGGTCAGCGTCTCCTCGTACCCGACGCCCGCGGCCTCCGCGATCCGGCCGAGCAGCGAGGACGAGACGATCGACTCGGCGAACACGCCGGTGACGCCCCTGCGCACCAGGTGCGCGGCGAGCAGCGCGCCGACCTCGTCGCCCCGGAGCATCCGCCAGCCGCCCTCGGCGGCCGGGTCCGGCACGGCCACCGCGCAGCGGTCGGCGTCCGGGTCGTTGGCGATCACCAGGTCCGGGGCCACGGCGCGGGCCGCCTCGAAGGCGAGGTCCATCGCGCCCGGCTCCTCCGGGTTGGGGAAGGCGACCGTCGGGAAGTCCGGGTCCGGGTCGGCCTGCTCGGCCACCAGGGCGGGCGGCGGGAAGCCGGCGCGCGCGAACGCGGCCGTCAGGACGTCCTTGCCGACGCCGTGCATGGCCGTGTAGACGGTCCGCGCGGTACGGGGGGACCCGGGGGTCAGGACCGCGTCCGTACGCTCCAGGTAGGCGTCGAGCACCTCGTCGCCGAGGGTCTCCCAGCCGTCCTCCGGACGCGGCACGTCGTGCAGCGAGCGGACGGCGGCGATCTCGGCGGCGATCTCCGCGTCGGCGGGCGGCACGATCTGCGAGCCGTCGCCCAGGTAGACCTTGTAGCCGTTGTCGCGCGGCGGGTTGTGGCTCGCGGTCACCTCGACGCCGGCGACGGCCCCCAGGTGCCTTATGGCGTACGCGAGGACGGGCGTCGGCAGCGGGCGGGGGAGCAGCGCGGCGCGCAGCCCGGCGCCGGTCATCACGGCGGCGGTGTCGCGGGCGAAGTCGGCGGACTTGTGGCGGGCGTCGTAGCCGATGACGACGAGCCCGCCGTCCTGCCCCTTCGCCTTCAGGTACGCGGCGAGGCCGGCGGCGGCGCGGATGACCACCGAGCGGTTCATCCGCATGGGTCCCGCGCCCAGCTCGCCCCGGAGTCCGGCCGTGCCGAACTGGAGCGTGCCGGCGAACCGGACGGCGAGCTCGTCCGTCGTACCGGCCGCACCGGCCTCGATGAGCCGAGCGAGCTCCTCGCGGGTCTCCTGGTCGGGGTCCTCGTCGAGCCATGCCTGGGCCCGGGTGAGGAGGTCGTCGTCCTGCGTCACGGTGTGCCTTTCGGAGGGGACGGGGCTCTGTACTGGTGCGGGCGCTTCTTGCGGGTGTGGGTGGTGCGGGTGCGGGTGCGGGTGCGGGTGCGGGTGCGGGTGCCGGTGGGGTGGGCGGGGTGCGGGCGTGCGGGCCGCTGCGCGGAGCCTTTGCCCCCCCCCCCCCCCCCCCACCCCCAAACCCGGGGGCCCCCCCCCCCCCCCCCCCCCAAAACCCCCCCGGGGGGGTTTTGCCCCCGCCGGCCAAAAACTACCCCCGCGCGGGTTT
>NZ_JBSHHY010000003.1:259073-284709 GCF_053618675.1 Streptomyces sp. NPDC055632
GTGGGGGGGGGGGGGGGGGGTTTTGGGGGGGGGGGGGGGGGGGGGGGGGGGGGGGGTTGGGGGGGGGGGGGGGGGGGGGGGGGGGGGGGGGGGGGGGGGGGGGGGGGGGGGGGGGGGGGGGGGGGGGGGGGGGGGGGGCGTGCGGGCCGCTGCGCGGAGCCTTTCCCCACCCCACCCCGCCCCTTCCCGTAACCGGGGCTCCGCCCCGGACCCCGCGCCTCAAACGCCGGCGGGGCTGGATTTCGCCCACGTCGGCAAACTCCCCCGGTCGGGCTTTTTCGTACCGGCCGGGTGGGGTTTGGGGGGTCCGGGGGCTCGCCCCCGGTTTCGGGAAGGGGCGGGGTGGGGGAGGAGCCCCGCGCAGCGGCCCCGCCACCCGCCCCCGACCCCGCATCGGTCCACGCCCCGGAGCCCGTCCGGCCCCGGGGCGCGAGAAAAGCTAGATCCGGTCCAGGACCCGCGTCAGCAGTTCGCCCATCCGGGCCGCCGAGTCCCGGCCCGCCTGGAGGACCTCCTCGTGGTTCAGCGGCTCGCCCGAGAGCCCCGCCGCCAGGTTGGTGACGAGCGAGATGCCCAGGACCTCGGCGCCGGCCTCGCGGGCCGCGATGGCCTCCAGGACGGTGGACATGCCGACGAGGTCGCCGCCCATGACGCGGACCATGTTGATCTCGGCCGGGGTCTCGTAGTGCGGGCCGGGGAACTGCACGTAGACGCCCTCTTCGAGGGTCTCGTCGACCTCCTTGCACAGCGCGCGCAGTCGCGGCGAGTACAGGTCGGTGAGGTCCACGAAGTTCGCGCCGACGATCGGGGAGGCGGCCGTCAGGTTGATGTGGTCGCTGATCAGGACCGGCTGGCCGGGGCGCATGCCCTCGCGCAGACCGCCGCAGCCGTTGGTCAGGACGACGGTCTTGCAGCCGGCGGCGACGGCGGTGCGGACGCCGTGGGCGACGGAGGCGACGCCCCGGCCCTCGTAGAAGTGGGTGCGGCCCAGGAAGACCAGGGCGCGCTTCTCGCCGATCTTGTACGAGCGGATCTTGCCGCCGTGGCCCTCGACGACCGGCGGCGGGAAGCCGGGGAGCTCGGTCACCGGGAACTCGGCCTCGGGGGCGCCGAGGGCGTCGACGGCGGGCGCCCAGCCCGAGCCCATGACCAGGGCGACGTCGTGGCTCTCGGCTCCGGTCAGCTCGCGAAGGCGTGCGGCAGCGGCCTCGGCGGCCTCGTACGGGGTGGCAGTTGCGTTCACTGACTTCTCTCGCCTCGGGGAGGGGAGTCCGAGGTGGGCCCCGGACGATTTGATACCCGAAGAAGCGTAGCCGGAGAATCCCTACGCGCGTAGATGACGGTGCTGACGGACATGCGATCGTTGTCTTGTCGTTTCCGACGAAAACCGGAGCGGGCCGGTCCGACGGCGGGTCGCCGACGGGCGGCCGGCGTCCCGCGGACGGCTCAGCAGGGGCGCTTGCGCAGCTCCATCACGTAGTCGTGCGGCGCGCCCGCCGACTCGGCCGCGTCCGCGATCTCGCCCAGGTAGCGGGCCGACGGGAGCCCGCCCTCGTATCCGTTGAGCACGTACACCCAGGCGGGTTCCTCGCCGTCCAGGGTGTGCGCCCGCACCCGCATGCGCCGGTAGACGTCGAGGCCCACGCCCTCCCAGCGGTCCATGGAGTCCTCGTCCATCGGCGCGATGTCGTACAGCGCCACGAAGACCTGGGAGCGGGGGGCCTCCACGATGGTGGCGAGGGCTCCCTCCCACCCCATCTGCTCCCCGCCGAAGGTGAGCCGCCAGCCGTTCAGCCAGCCGGTCCCGCGCAGCGGGGAGTGCGGTGCGCGGCGGCTCATCAGCCGCGCGTCCAGGTTGCCGGCGAAAGCGGCGTAGAGGGACATGGGACCGAGGGTACGGGAGGGGGTGAGGGGGCGGGCCGCTTCCCCGGAGCGTCGCCGGACCCCTTCGGAGGCCCCGCCGCGTGGCCGCGCCGGGCGTGCGGGACAATGGGGTACGCACTTGAAGCGTGCGGGACAATGGCGTACGCACTGCACCCCAGCGGGGGGACCCCCCGGCAGAACGAGAGCGCGAGGCGTAGATCCCAGTGACCCGGATCGTGATCATCGGCGGCGGACCCGGCGGATACGAGGCGGCCCTGGTGGGCGCCCAACTCGGCGCGGAGGTGACCGTCGTCGACACCGACGGCCTCGGCGGCGCGTCCGTCCTGACCGACTGCGTCCCCTCCAAGACCCTGATCGCCACCGCCGAGGTGATGACCACCTTCGACTCCTCGTACGAGGAGCTGGGCATCATCGTCGCGGACGACACCCCGCACATCGACCAGGCCGCCCGGGTCGTGGGCGTCGACCTCGGCAAGGTCAACCGACGGGTGAAGCGCCTCGCGCTCGCCCAGTCCCACGACATCACCGCCTCCGTCACCCGCGCGGGCGCCCGCGTGCTGCGCGGCCGCGGCCGGCTCTCCGGCCGGCAGGCGATGGACGGCTCCCGCCAGGTGGTCGTGACCGCCGCCGACGGCACCGAGGAGACGCTGACCGCGGACGCCGTGCTGATCGCGACCGGCGGCCACCCGCGCGAGGTGCCCGACGCCAAGCCCGACGGCGAGCGCATCCTGAACTGGACGCAGGTCTACGACCTCAAGGAGCTCCCCGAGGAGCTCATCGTGGTCGGCTCCGGCGTCACCGGCGCCGAGTTCGCCGGCGCCTACCAGGCGCTCGGCTCCCGGGTCACCCTGGTCTCCAGCCGCGACCGCGTCCTGCCCGGCGAGGACCCGGACGCCGCCGCCGTCCTGGAGGACGTCTTCCGGCGCCGCGGCATGAACGTCATGGCCCGCTCCCGCGCCGAGTCCGCCAAGCGGGTCGGCGACCGGGTCGAGGTCACCCTCGCGGACGGCCGGGTCATCTCCGGCACCCACTGCCTGATGGCCGTCGGCGCGATCCCGAACTCGGCCGGCATGGGCCTGGAGGAGGCGGGCGTGCGCCTCAAGGACTCCGGGCACATCTGGACCGACCGGGTCTCCCGCACCTCCGCCCCCGGCGTCTACGCGGCCGGCGACGTCACGGGCGTCTTCGCGCTCGCCTCGGTCGCCGCCATGCAGGGCCGGATCGCGATGTACCACTTCCTGGGCGACGCGGTGACCCCGCTCAACCTGAAGACGGTCTCCTCGAACGTCTTCACCGACCCCGAGATCGCCACCGTCGGCTACACCCAGGCCGACGTGGACGCGGGCAAGATCGACGCCAAGGTCGTCAAGCTGCCGCTGCTGCGCAACCCGCGCGCGAAGATGCAGGGCATCCGGGACGGCTTCGTCAAGATCTTCTGCCGTCCGGGCACCGGCATCGTGGTCGGCGGCTGCGTCGTCGCCCCGCGGGCGAGCGAACTGATCCATCCGATCTCGATCGCGGTCGACAACAATCTGACCGTCGAACAGATCGCAAATGCTTTCACCGTGTACCCCTCCCTGTCGGGCTCGATCGCGGAAGTGGCACGGCAGTTGCAGACCCGAAAGTCGGCGGGCGACGCCTAGTCGCCGCGTCCGGCCCGGCTCCCGCCTGCGGGAACGGTTCGCCGACTCGGACAACCCCCGGCAAGCCGGGGCATAGAACGATCAATGACGGGGCCTCCCATACCACTTGGGGGCCCCGTCCGTGCGCAACTTCTGCAATTCGCCGCATACTGCTGAAAAGCATCGCGCGGCCACGTTACTGTCAGTTTCGTGTTCGCTGCAGAACGTCGCCAGTTGATCCTCGAAATGGTGCGCGCCAACGGAGCCGTGTCGCTCCGTGAGCTCGCCCGCGTCGTCCAGACCTCGGAGGTGACCGTACGGAGGGACGTACGGGCCCTGGAGGCAGAAGGACTCCTCGACCGCCGCCACGGCGGTGCGGTGTTGCCGGGCGGATTCACGCGAGAATCCGGCTTCCCGCAGAAATCCCATCTCGCGACCGCGGAGAAGACGGCCATCGCCGACGTCGCGGCGAGCCTCGTCGAAGAGGGCGAGGCCATCGTCGTCGGCGCCGGGACGACCACGCAGGAGCTGGCCCGCCGGCTCGCCCGCGTGCCCGGCCTGACCGTGGTCACCAACTCCCTGCTCGTCGCCCAGGCCCTCGCCCACGCCAACCGGGTCGAGGTCGTCATGACCGGCGGCACCCTGCGCGGCTCCAACTACGCGCTCGTGGGCAGCGGGGCCGAGCAGTCGCTCCAGGGGCTGCGGGTCTCCCGGGCCTTCCTCTCCGGGAGCGGCCTGACCGCCGAGCGCGGCCTGTCCACCTCCAACATGCTCTCCGCGAGCGTGGACCGGGCGCTGGTCCAGGCGGCGGCCGAGGTCGTGGTCCTCGCCGACCACACCAAGCTGGGCTCCGACACCATGTTCCAGACGGTGCCCACGGACGTGATCACCCGCCTCGTCACCGACGAGCCCCCGGCCCACGACGAGCGGGCCGCCACCGAGCTCCAGGCCCTCGCGGACCAGGGCGTGCAGATCGCCGTCGCGGGCACGGGCGGCGCCGGCTCCGCCGGAGGTGACCAGATCCCCCCGGGCGCCCGGCCCCGCCGTGACGTGCCCCTTCCGGTCCAGCGCGGCCGGATGGCGGCGGGCCAGTTCCGGGGCCCGGGCGGCGGACTGGCCGCGGAGACGCTGGAGCGCACGGCCCGGGTCGCGGACCTGCGCCGCCGCTGAGGAGCGGCCCCCGGGCCGCCGTAGGCCGAGGGACCCTCCCCCAGGGGTCCCGCGCCCGGAGCCGTACGCGACTCGGAACCGCGCGTGCCTCCGTACGTGTACGCGCGCGCGTGCCTCAGGCCTCGATGCCCCGCAGCGTCAGCTCCAGCAGGCGGTCCGCCAACTCTCCGTCCTCCGGGCACTGTTCCGCCGTCAGCGCGATCGCGTTGGTGAGCTGCATCAGATCGCCGATCGACACGTCGGCCCGCACCCGGCCCGCCTCCCGGGCCCGGACGAGCAGCCGCTCGCCCGCCGCGCGCAGCGGGTCGCTGCACCCGGAGAGCGCCGAACTCCGGTCGTACGAGGCGGACATCAGCGCGTGCGCGAGGCCCCGGTACTCGCCCGCGTGGGCGACCAGGGCCCGCAGCCACTCCACGAGCGCCCGGCACGGCTCGTCGGCGTCCGCCAGCGCGCGCGAGCGGTCCAGGAGTTCCGCCAGGGCCTCCTGGAAGACGCCGTTCAACAGGTCGGCGCGGGTGGGGAAGTGGCGGTAGAGGGTGCCGATGCCCACGCCCGCGCGGCGCGCGATCTCCTCCAGGGGCACGTCGGCGCCCCGGCCGGCGAAGGCGGCGCGGGCCTCGGCGAGCAGGCGTTCGTGGTTGCGGCGTGCGTCGGCGCGCATGGGTGACGGAGGCCCTCCACTCGGCGAAGGGCCCGCAGGCGGCTGCCTGCGGGCCCTTCGTACCGTACTGGGTGCGACGGTCAGTCCTTGATGTCGCAGATGGAGGCGCCGGAGGTGACCGAGGCGCCGACCTCGGCGTTGAGGCCCTTGACGGTGCCGGAGCGGTGCGCGTTGAGCGGCTGCTCCATCTTCATGGCCTCCAGGACGACGATGAGGTCGCCCTCCTTGACCTCCTGGCCCTCCTCGACCGCGACCTTCACGATCGTGCCCTGCATCGGGGAGGCGAGGGTGTCGCCCGAGGCCGACGGGCCGGACTTCTTCGCCGCGCGGCGCTTGGGCTTCGCGCCGGCCGCCAGACCGGTGCGGGCCAGGGACATGCCCAGCGACGACGGCAGCGAGACCTCAAGGCGCTTGCCGCCGACCTCGACGACGATCGTCTCGCGGCCCGACTCGTCCTCGTCGGCGTCCGCGCCGGCCGGGGCGAAGGGCTTGATCTCGTTGACGAACTCCGTCTCGATCCACCGGGTGTGGACCCGGAACGGGTCCGCGGTGAACGCCGGGTCGACCACGACCGCGCGGTGGAACGTGAGGGCGGTGGCCATGCCCTCGACCTTGAACTCCGCCAGGGCGCGCGCGGCGCGCTGGAGGGCCTGCTCGCGGGTGGCGCCGGTGATGACCAGCTTCGCGAGGAGCGAGTCCCAGGCCGGGCCGATGACCGAGCCGGACTCCACGCCCGCGTCCAGACGGACACCGGGGCCGGTCGGGGGCTGGAAGAGGGTGACGGTGCCGGGGGCCGGGAGGAAGTTGCGGCCCGGGTCCTCGCCGTTGATGCGGAACTCGAAGGAGTGACCGCGGATCTCCGGGTCGCCGTAGCCGAGCTCCTCGCCGTCGGCGATCCGGAACATCTCGCGGACCAGGTCGATGCCCGTGACCTCCTCGGTCACCGGGTGCTCGACCTGGAGGCGGGTGTTGACCTCCAGGAAGGAGATCGTGCCGTCCAGGCCCACGAGGAACTCGACCGTGCCGGCGCCGACGTAGCCGGCCTCCTTCAGGATCGCCTTCGACGCGGAGTAGAGCTGCTTGTTCTGCTCCTCCGTCAGGAACGGCGCGGGGGCCTCCTCCACCAGCTTCTGGTGGCGGCGCTGGAGCGAGCAGTCACGGGTGGAGACCACGACCACGTTGCCGTGGGTGTCGGCCAGGCACTGCGTCTCCACGTGGCGCGGCTTGTCCAGGTAGCGCTCCACGAAGCACTCGCCCCGGCCGAAGGCCGCCACGGCCTCGCGGACGGCCGAGTCGTACAGCTCCGGCACCTCTTCGAGCGTGCGGGCGACCTTCAGGCCGCGGCCGCCACCGCCGAAGGCGGCCTTGATCGCGATCGGCAGGCCGTGCTCCTTCGCGAAGGCCACGACCTCCTCCGCGCCCGAGACCGGGTCGGGCGTGCCGGCGACCAGCGGGGCGCCGGCGCGCTGCGCGATGTGACGCGCCGCCACCTTGTCGCCCAGGTCCCGGATCGCCTGCGGCGGCGGGCCGATCCAGATCAGGTCCGCGTCCAGGACCGCCTGCGCGAACTCGGCGTTCTCCGAGAGGAAGCCGTAGCCCGGGTGGACCGCGTCCGCGCCGGAGTCCTTCGCGGCCTGCAGGACCTTGGCGATGTCCAGGTAGCTGGTGGCCGGAGTGTCACCGCCCAGGGCGAACGCCTCGTCGGCCGCACGGACGTGCAGAGCGTCCCGGTCCGGCTCGGCGTACACGGCCACGCTGCCGATGCCGGCGTCCCGGCACGCCCGGGCCACACGGACAGCGATTTCGCCACGGTTGGCGATGAGCACCTTGCGCACGATGGCTCCCTCCTTGAAACAAGCTGAGTTTAGGGACTGCCGACACGGCCTTTCGACCCGTCCCCAGTGGTGAGCTTTCCCACACGGAGGGTGACCCCGGGCCTGCTCGGATCGTGATTTCCCTTGTCGCACCACGGTACGCAGGGTTCCTTTACGGCACAGTAGCTCCGAGGTGTGGCGCAGGTCTCTGTTCACGTGGCCAGTGGCCGTTCGGGTTTCTTTGTCGGGTCTCTACGAACGCTCCGGCGTTTCTTTGCCCGGCCTCCGGTCGTGGCCCGGCGTGTGCGAACCCTTGTCCAGGGGTTTACCGGCCAGTAGCCTTCCCGCTGTCGATCGTACTGTCGGTAACAGGCGAATCCAGGGGGTGGCCGAGGTGGCCCGCAGACCGATAGCTCTCGTGACGGCCGTGGTGCTCCTCCTGGAGGCACCCGGCATCGTCGCCGTCAACGCCGTCATGGCGCGCTTCGTGGAGGCCCAGTCGATGTCCCTCGACGGCATGGACCCCGACGCGATGGTCACCGGCACCTGGGCCCTCGGCATCGTCTCCGGGGCCGCCCTCGTCCTCTGCGCCCTCGTCGCCCTCCTCGCGGGCCTCCGCGACCGCAGCCCGGGCCGCTTCGGCCGGGGCCTGCTCATCGGCTGCGCGATCGTCCACGGCGTCCTCGGCGCGGTCTCCGTCGGCCTCCTCGGCTGGGAGGCCTTCGCCTTCCTGACGGTCGTTCTGGGCCTGATCGTCCTCACCCTGGTGGCGTACGGGAAGGAGTCCGCGGCGCCGGTCGCGGAGGAGGCCCCGGCCCCCGCCTAGGCCCTGCCCGGACCCTCAGGCCCAGAGGTCGGTGATCTCGACGCCCAGCTTGCGCAGCAGCCGGCGCAGCAGCGGCAGGGACAGGCCGATCACGTTGCCCGGGTCGCCGTCGATGCCGTCGATGAACGGCGCCGAGCGCCCGTCCAGGGTGAACGCGCCCGCCACGTGCAGCGGTTCGCCGCTCGCCACGTACGCCGCCACCTCCTCGTCCGTCGGCTCGCCGAAGCGGACCACGGTGGAGGCGGTCGCGGACTCGTAGCGCTTGGCGGCCGTGTCGTACACGCAGTGGCCCGTCTGGAGGATGCCGACCCGGCCCCGCATCGCCTTCCAGCGGGCGACGGCCTCCTCGGCGTCGGCCGGCTTGCCCAGCGCCCTCCCGTCCAGCTCCAGGACCGAGTCGCAGCCGATGACGAGCGCGCCGGACACCTCCGGCCGGGCGGCCACGTGGGCCGCCTTCGCCTCCGCGAGGGCGAGCGCGAGCTCGGCCGGGGTCGGGGCGTGGACCTTGTCCTCGTCGACGCCGCTCACGATCACCTCGGGAGCGAGTCCGGCCTGCCGCAGCAGACCGAGCCGGGCGGGGGAGGCGGAGGCGAGCACGACACGGCGCGGATCAGCAGTCATGGGGGCAGCGTAGCCAGTGCGGAGGGCCCGGACCCACCGGACCGCCGGGGCACGCGCGCGCGTGGCTCAGCGCACGCCGACCGCGAACATCGCCACCACCATCGCGAGCGCGAGGAGCACGCCCGCGCGGCGGAGCATCGCCTGCGTCTCGCGCATGAACTTGGGCGGCTGGTTCTTCGGGTCGGACCACAGCATGCCTCCGATCCTGCGGCCGGAAGGGCCGCGGCGCCTGAGTACGGATACTCAACCGCGCCGGTGCCGGAGGACCGGACGCACGCGCGCGAAGGGCCGGGCCCCCCGCACACGGGACCCGGCCCTCCGGCCCTGACTTCCCTATGCGGGCCAGTACGACCTCGCCCAGGCCCGCGGGCCCGGGCGCTGCCGTACGGCCCGCGCGATACGGGAGGGGTCCGACCACCCCTCCGGTACCGCCGGGCCGCCGTCCCCGGCGGACGCCGCCGCCGTGGCCGCGGCCCGGGCCTGAACCACCGCCAGTGCGGCGGCCAACTCCTCCGGAGTCGGGTTTCCTCGTACGACCTTGATCATGTCGGCTCCTTGGAGGTCCGGAGGGGCTGCTACAGCGGGATGTTGCCGTGCTTCTTCGGAGGCAGGGATTCCCGCTTCGTACGGAGCTGACGCAGGCCCTTGACGATCTGCGGGCGCGTGTCGGACGGCAGGACCACGCCGTCGATGTACCCGCGCTCGGCCGCCGTGTACGGGTTGAGCAGGGCGTCCTCGTACTCCTGGATCAGCCGCGCCCGCGTGGCCTCGACATCGTCCGCCTCCGCGATGGTGCGGCGGTGCAGGATGTTGACCGCGCCCTGCGCGCCCATGACCGCGATCTGCGCCGTCGGCCACGCCAGGTTCAGGTCCGCGCCCAGGTGCTTGGAGCCCATGACGTCGTACGCGCCGCCGAAGGCCTTGCGGGTGATGACCGTGATCAGCGGGACCGTGGCCTCCGCGTACGCGTAGATCAGCTTCGCGCCGCGCCGGATGATGCCGCCGTACTCCTGGTCCACGCCCGGCAGGAAGCCCGGCACGTCCACGAAGGTCAGGACCGGGATGTTGAAGGCGTCGCAGGTGCGCACGAAGCGCGCGGCCTTCTCGGAGGCGTCGATGTCCAGGCAGCCGGCGAACTGCATCGGCTGGTTGGCGACCACGCCGACCGGGAAGCCCTCGACGCGGCCGAAGCCGGTCAGGATGTTCGGCGCGAACAGCGCCTGCGTCTCCAGGAACTCGCCGTCGTCCAGGACGTGCTCGATGACCTTGTGCATGTCGTACGGCTGGTTCGCCGAGTCCGGGATCAGCGCGTCCAGCTCGCGGTCCTCGTCCGACACCTCGGTGTCCGCGGTCTCCGGGAAGGCCGGCGGCTCCGACAGGTTGTTCGAAGGGAGGTAGGAGAGCAGGGACTTCACGTACTCGATGGCGTCCTTCTCGTCCCCTGCCATGTGGTGCGCCACGCCCGAGGTCGCGTTGTGCGTCCGGGCGCCGCCCAGCTCCTCGAAGCCCACGTCCTCGCCGGTCACCGTCTTGATGACGTCGGGACCCGTGATGAACATGTGCGAGGTCTGGTCCACCATCACCGTGAAGTCGGTGATCGCGGGCGAGTACACCGCGCCGCCCGCGCACGGGCCGACGACCAGCGAGATCTGCGGGATCACGCCGGAGGCGTGGGTGTTGCGGCGGAAGATCTCGCCGTACATGCCGAGCGCGCTCACGCCCTCCTGGATGCGGGCGCCGCCGGAGTCGTTGATGCCGATGACCGGGCAGCCGGTCTTCAGCGCGAAGTCCATCACCTTGATGATCTTCTGGCCGTACGTCTCGCCGAGCGCCCCGCCGAAGACCGTGAAGTCCTGCGAGAACACCGCCACCGGGCGCCCGTCGACCGTGCCGTAGCCGGTGACGACGCCGTCGCCGTAGGGACGGTTCTTCTCCAGGCCGAAGTTGGTGGAGCGGTGCCGGGCGAACTCGTCCAGCTCGACGAAGGACCCTTCGTCGAGGAGGAGGGCGATCCGCTCGCGCGCGGTCAGCTTCCCCTTCGCGTGCTGCTTCTCCACCGCACGCTCCGAGCCGGCGTGGGTGGCCTCGTCGATACGGCGCTTGAGGTCCGCGATCTTGCCCGCGGTCGTGTGAATGTCGATCTCGTACTGCTCTGCCGGCTCGGACATCGGGATGCGGCTCCCTGCCTGGTCACGGGGGGTTCGTTGACTGCGAATGGGCTACTGCTGCCCTACTGACCCGTAGCGTATCCACGCCGATACGGTTCGGCACTGCGGTCTTTGCCACACCTACTCTGGCTTGCATGACGTCCTCACAAGGCTCCGGCGGACGCTGGTCCGACCTCGACCGTCCCCCGCTCAACGCGACCGCACTGCGCCGCGCGCTCGTCCTCCCCGACGGACTGTGGACCTCGCTCGACGTGGTCCCCACCACGGGATCCACCAACACCGACCTCGCCGCCCGGGCCGCCGACCTGCCCGAGGGCGCGGTGCTCGTCGCCGAGGAGCAGACCTCGGGACGGGGCCGCCTCGACCGCACCTGGACCGCCCCCGCCCGCTCCGGGATCTTCGTCTCCGTGCTGCTCAAGCCGGACGTGCCCGCCCACCGCTGGGGCTGGCTCCCGCTGCTCACCGGCGTGGCGGCGGCGACCGGCCTCGCGAAGGCCGCCGGCGTCGACATGTCCCTCAAATGGCCCAACGACCTCCTGGTTTCCGTCCGGGACGAGGAGCGCAAGACCGGCGGCATCCTCGCCGAGCGGGCCGGCCCGGACGGCGTCGTCGTCGGCCTCGGCCTCAACGTCACCCTCCGCGAGGACGAACTCCCCGTCCCCGGCGCCGGGTCCCTCCTCCTCGCCGACGCGGTCTCCACCGACCGCGACACCCTCCTGCGGGCCGTCCTGCGCTCCCTCGCCCAGTGGTACGGCGCGTGGACGCGGGCCGGCGGCGACCCCGAGGCCTCCGGGCTCCAGGAGGCCTACGCGGCCGGCTGCGCGACCCTCGGGCGCCGGATCAGGGCCGAGCTGCCCGGCGAGCGCACCCTGGAGGGCGAGGCGATCGCCCTGGACGGCGACGGGCGCCTGGTGGTGGCCACGGAGGGCGGCGGCACGGAGGCGGTGGGCGCGGGCGACATCGTCCACGTGCGGACGCCGGACCTCTGACCGCCCCGCCGGGGCGGAGGCGCGGCTCCGGAACGGGCCGTGCCCGGCCGGAGAAGGGTCCGGAGCCCGGCCGTACGGGGGTCCGGACCCCGTCCGAGGGACGGAACGGCTCGCCGTCGGGGCGTGAGCCATTCCACACCTGTCGTATCGTGGAGCGCGATCCAGGCGACAGATCGGCAGGGCAAGTGGGCAGGGAACGGGCAGGAGGCGGCCGGTGACCGTCGACGACGAGAACACGGGCGGAACGCCCGAGCCTCCTGCGTACCCCACCCCCCATCACGAGGTCGACCACACGGCCGAACCGAGCGACGACCCCCTCGCCATCCGCCTCGAACAGCTCATCCTCGGCGCGGACCGCCGCTACACCCCCTTCCAGGCCGCCCGCACGGCCGGCGTCTCCATGGAGCTGGCCTCCCGCTTCTGGCGCGCCATGGGCTTCGCCGACATCGGGCAGGCCAAGGCCCTCACCGAGGCCGACGTGCTCGCCCTGCGGCGGCTCGCGGGCCTCGTCGAGGCCGGGCTGCTCAGCGAGCCGATGGCCGTGCAGGTCGCCCGTTCCACCGGGCAGACCACCGCCCGGCTCGCCGAGTGGCAGATCGACTCCTTCCTGGAGGGCCTCACCGAGCCGCCCGAGCCCGGCATGACCCGCACCGAGGTCACGTACCCCCTGGTCGAGCTGCTCCTGCCCGAGCTGGAGGAGTTCCTGATCTACGTGTGGCGCCGGCAGCTCGCCGCCGCCACCGGCCGGGTCGTGCAGGCCGCCGACGACGAGGAGATGGTGGACCGGCGGCTCGCCGTCGGCTTCGCGGACCTCGTCGGCTTCACCCGGCTCACCCGCCGTCTGGAGGAGGAGGAGCTCGGCGAGCTGGTCGAGGCCTTCGAGACGACCTGCGCCGACCTCGTCGCCGCGCACGGCGGCCGGCTCATCAAGACCCTCGGCGACGAGGTGCTCTACGCGGCGGACGACGCCGGCATAGCCGCCGAGATCGCGCTCCGGCTGATCGAGACCCTCGGCCACGACGACACGATGCCCGCGCTGCGCGTCGGCATCGCCTTCGGGACCGTGACGACCCGGATGGGCGACGTCTTCGGCACCACCGTGAACCTCGCCAGCCGGCTCACCTCGATAGCCCCGAAGGACGCCGTCCTGGTCGACAGCGCCTTCGCGAAGGAGCTGACCAGGACCGGCGAGGCGCCCGTCTCGGAGGCGGAGGCGGCCGAGGAGGCGGGCCGCGCGGAGAAGGAGGGCCGCACGCCCGCCGCGTACCGCTTCGCGCTCCAGCCGATGTGGCAGCGGCCGGTCCGCGGCCTCGGCGTCATCGAACCCTGGCTCCTGGGCCGTCGTCCGTCCTAGGATCTCCCCGTGAACGCCGGTTAACAGCCGTTAACGGGTGGGTCCTGGTCGGTGGGAGGGTGTGCGGTCATGTCCGAGCAGCGTTTCGGTGAGTTCGTGGTGGTCCGGCGGGAGGAGCACGTCGCGGAGCTGGTCCTCGACCGGCCCAAGGCGATGAACGCCGTCTCCTCCGAGATGGCCCGCTCCCTCGCGGCCGCCTGCGACGCGCTCGCCGCCGACGCCGCCGTCCGCGTCACCGTCCTCACCTCCTCGAACGACCGGGCCTTCTGCGTCGGCGCCGACCTCAAGGAGCGCAACTCCTTCACCGACGCCGAGCTGGTCCGCCAGCGCCCGACCGCCCGCGCCGCCTACACCGGCGTCCTGGAGCTGCCCATGCCGACCGTCGCCGCCGTGCACGGCTTCGCCCTCGGCGGCGGCTTCGAGCTGGCGCTCGCCTGCGACGTGATCGTGGCCGACGCGACCGCCGTCGTGGGCCTGCCCGAGGTCTCCGTGGGCGTCATCCCCGGCGGCGGCGGCACGCAGCTCCTCCCGCGCCGGGTGGGCGCGGCCCGCGCCGCCGAGCTGGTCTTCACGGCCCGCCGGGTGGAGGCGGCCGAGGCCCGCGAGCTCGGCCTCGTGGACCTCCTGGCGGAGGACGCGCGCACGGGCGCCCTGGAGCTGGCCGGGCGGATCGCGGTCAACTCCCCGGTGGGCCTGCGCGCCGCGAAGAAGGCCATGCGGCTCGGCCAGGGCCTGGACCTGCGGGCCGGCCTGGAGGTCGAGGACGCGGCCTGGCGCTCGGTGGCCTTCTCGGGCGACCGGGCCGAGGGCGTGGCGGCCTTCAACGAGAAGCGGAAGCCGGAGTGGCCGGGGGAGTGACCCGGCCGGTTCGTCCGGTGCCGGTTTCCCGGAGCCGATCCGCCGGCGTCGGTTCGCCCGGTGGGTGACTTTCCGTGACGCCCCGAAGGGGAAAACGGATCAAACCTCCCTAAGCTGGAGGAATGGGTGAGGACGGGCGGCTGCGGGCCGTAGTGGCGCTGGCGCAGAGGATGGCGGCGGCGCACACTCCACGGGAGTTCTGGCGGGCGGCTGCGCTCGGGGCCCGCGACGGGCTCGACGGGAGCTTCGCCGCCCTCTCCGTCTGGGAGCGGGACCACGGACGGCTCAAGGTCCTGGTGAACGCCGGGGAGCGGGCCGTGGGGGAGGAGGAGTTCCCGGACGCGGAGACGTACCCGGTGCACCAGTTCCCCGAGATCACCGAGTTCCTGCACGAGCGCTGGGCGGGCGGCGGCGAGCCGGACGCCTGGGTGGAGACCGCCGCCGACCCCGTCCCGACCGGCCGGGTGACCGGTCTGCGGCGGCGCGGGCGCGGCTGCTGCGTGGTCGCCCCGATCGTGCTCCACGGGCGGGCCTGGGGCGAGCTGTACGTGGCCCGGCCGCCCGAGGTGAAACCTTTCACCAGTGCGGACGCGGGCTTCGCGACCGTCCTCGCGGCGGTCGTCGCGGCGGGCATCGCCCAGGCCGAGCGCCTGGAGGAGGTCCGCAAGCTCGCCTTCACCGACCCCCTGACCGGCCTGGCCAACCGGCGGGCCGTCGACACCCGTCTGGACGAGGCCATCGAGCGCTACCGGACGGACGGCTCCGTGGTGAGCCTGGTGGTCTGCGACCTCAACGGCCTCAAGCGGGTCAACGACACCCACGGCCACGCGGTCGGCGACCGCCTCCTCGAACGCTTCGGCTCCGTCCTCTCCCGCTGCGGCGCCCGGCTCCACGGCGCCCTCGCGGCCCGCCTCGGCGGCGACGAGTTCTGCCTCCTGACGGTCGGCCCGGCGGCGGACGAGGTGGTCGCGGTCGCCGAGGAGCTGTGCGTACGGGCGGCGGAGCTGGAGCTGGGCGAGGGCGTGGCCTGCGGGGTGGCGTCCACGGGCGACCCCATCGGGCCCCTCAAGTCGGCCCGCCGCCTCTTCCGGCTCGCGGACGCCGCCCAGTACCAGGCCAAGGCCGGCCGCTCGGCGAAGCCCGTGGTGGCGGGGCGCGACGGCACGGTCGTGCGCCTCGCGGACGCGCCGCCCGGCGCCCGCGACCGCCGCCGCTTCCGCGACGCGCCGACGGTGGAGCTGCCGGAGCCGGGGACGGTGGCAGCCGGACCGCCGGAGCCGGACCCGGATCCGAACCCGGCCCCGGATCCGAACCCGGCCCCGGACCCGGGCACGAGTCCGGGACCGGAGCGTCCCGAATCCGCGGCCTGGCCCGTGGAGCCGCCGGGCGAGGAGCCGACGGAGACGGCCCTCCGGCCCGAGGGGCCGACAGGGACGGCCCTCCGGCCCGAGGAGCCCCCGTCGGCGGACCGGTGAGGCCGGGCCCCGGGTACTCACCGGAAGTGAGTACGCGCGCGCTGCCCCGGCCCGGGGGCGCGGCGCAAGACTCGGCGCATGGAACAGAACACGGGACAGAACACGGGGCAGAACACGCAGCGGGCACTCGCCGTCCTCCTCCTGACGGCCCTCCTCGCCGCCGGCGCCTGGGCCGCCTGGCTGGGCTGGGACCAGCACCGCGACCAGCACCCCGACGGGTCGGTGAGCGGCCCGTACGAGGTCTGGCAGGTGGCGGGCCTGGTGCTGACCCTCCTGGTGCCGGTGTGCTGGGCGGCGGCCCGGCGGCAGGCCCCGGGCGCCGTCCTCGGCACCACGGCCGGCCTGACCGCCGCCGCCTTCCACGACTGGTCGGACGACGGCAGCGGCCTCTTCGTGATCGGGGTCGGCACGGTCATGGTGGGCAGCCTGGCGGCGACCTCCGTCGTCTCCCTCCTGACCGCCCTCGCGACGGGCTCCCTCGGCGGCGCCGGGAACGGCGGCGGCTCGGTAAGGGACAACCCCCCGCCGGGCCGGTGACGAAATCCCCTAGTGACAGGTCGGTCTTCAATCCGTAGGGTGCTGAATATGGATATGCAGACAGTCGTCCTCGGCACGTCCGGCACGACCCCGCAGGACGTCGTCGACGTCGCCCGCCACGGCGCCCGCGTCGAGCTGTCGACCGAGGCCGTGCAGGCCCTCGCCGCCGCCCGGGAGGTCATCGACGCGCTCGCCGCCAAGCCCGAGCCCGTCTACGGGGTCTCCACCGGCTTCGGCGCCCTCGCCACCCGGCACATCAGCCACGAGCTCCGCGCGCAGCTCCAGCGCAACATCGTGCGCTCGCACGCCGCCGGCATGGGCCCCCGCGTGGAGCGCGAGGTCGTGCGCGCCCTGATGTTCCTGCGCCTGAAGACCGTCGCCTCCGGCCACACCGGCGTCCGCCCCGAGGTCGCCCGCACCATGGCCGACGTCCTCAACGCCGGCATCACCCCGGTCGTGCACGAGTACGGCTCCCTCGGCTGTTCCGGCGACCTCGCCCCGCTCTCCCACTGCGCCCTGGCGCTCATGGGCGAGGGCGACGCCGAGGGCCCCGACGGGCGGGTCCGCCCCGCCGGCGAGCTGCTCGCGGAGCACGGCATCGCGCCCGTCGAGCTCAAGGAGAAGGAGGGCCTCGCCCTCCTCAACGGCACCGACGGCATGCTCGGCATGCTGGTCATGGCCCTCGCCGACCTCGACACCCTCTACAAGTCGGCCGACGTCACCGCCGCCCTCTCCCTCGAAGCCCTCCTCGGCACCGAGAAGGTCCTCGAACCCGAGCTGCACGCCATCCGCCCCCACCCCGGCCAGGCCGCCTCCGCCGCCAACATGCTGGCCGTGCTCAAGGGCTCCGGCCTCACCGGCCACTTCCAGGCCGGCGAGGCCCCCCGCGTCCAGGACGCCTACTCGGTCCGCTGCGCCCCGCAGGTCGCCGGCGCCGGCCGCGACACCCTGGCCCACGCCCGCCTCGTCGCCGAGCGCGAGCTCGCCGCCGCCGTCGACAACCCCGTGGTCCTGTCGAACGGCGAGGTCCGCTCCAACGGCAACTTCCACGGCGCCCCCGTCGCGTACGTCCTCGACTTCCTCGCGATCGCCGCCGCCGACCTCGGCTCCATCGCCGAGCGCCGCACCGACCGGCTCCTCGACAAGAACCGCTCGCACGGCCTGCCGCCCTTCCTCGCCGAGGACGCCGGCGTCGACTCGGGCCTGATGATCGCCCAGTACACGCAGGCCGCCCTGGTCAGCGAGATGAAGCGGCTCGCCGTCCCGGCCTCCGCCGACTCCATCCCGTCCTCCGCGATGCAGGAGGACCACGTCTCCATGGGCTGGTCCGCCGCCCGCAAGCTGCGCACCGCGATCGGCAACCTCACCCGGATCATCGCCGTCGAGCTGTACGCCGCCACCCGGGGCGTCGAGCTCCGCACGGGTCTCACCCCGGCCCCCGCCTCACGGGCCGTCATCACGGCCCTGCGCGCGGCCGGCGTCCAGGGCCCCGGCCCGGACCGGTTCCTCGCCCCCGACCTGGCCGCCGCCGACGCCTTCGTGCGCGAGGGCGGGGTCGTCGCCGCCGTGGAGCCGGTCACCGGTCCGCTGGCGTAAGGACGTTGGAGCACGCGTGAAGGGCCCGCCCCAGCCGGAGTTCTCCGGCCGGAGCGGGCCCTCACGCGCAAGTGCGCGGCGGGGGAACGCGGTTCAGGAGGCCCGGCCCCGGCGGCGCATCGCGAGCACCACGAAACTCGCGCCGACCGCCAGGAACGCCGTCCCGCCGAGCACGTACGGCACGGTGTCCCGGCCGCCGGTCTCCGCGAGGCGCCCGTCGTCCGCGGCGGGACCGTTCGCGGGCACCCCGACCCGTACTCCGCCCCGCTGGTCCACGGCGTTCGCGGACGGTACGAACCACAGGGCGCACAACAGCGTTCCCGCGACGGCGGCGGTCAGCAGGAGACGTCGGGCGGCGGACACGGAGATTTCGATCCTCCTTGCGGAAACCACGAACAGGGCGGCGTGTTGATGCTAATGAACACAGCGGGTCGCGGGAAAGCCGAGGCCCCTCGGACCCCTACGCTCCGAACCATGAGCACTTCTGACACCACGCGCTATGTACGCCTTCGCGTCGATGTGGTCCTGGAGATCGACGGACCGGCCGAACTGGCCGAGGCCGCCGAGGCCCGGATCGACGCCGACGAGTTCATGCCCGAGGAGGAGCGGGAGCACGCCCGTGCCGCCGCGCGCGAGGACGGCGCCGAGGCCCTCGCCTACCTCGTCGAACCCTTCGACCTGATCCGCGACGTCCCCGGCATCGAGATGGTCCAGGCCTCCTGGAGCAGCGAGGAGATCGACTACGACCCCGATGCGCTGGAATGGGACCTCGGGGAGGAGGATGGGGCGGAGGAAGACGACGACGACCAGCCGTAGGGCCGGTGTCCTGCCTGCTCGCGGGCCCCGGGACACCGTTCCGGGGCCCTCCCGCGACACCGGGCGCGCGACGGGAACCGGACGCTCCGCCGACGCGTGTCGATCAGTGGTGTTCCCCACAAATCGTTCGGTTCCCGAACCGAACGCGTTGTCATGGGTATGGAAGCAAGCGTGCACAGGGAATCGGCGACGATGGAGAAGCGTGTGATGACGGACGGCAAGCGCCGCAGGAGCCTGGCGGCCGCGGCTGCCCTGCTCAGCGGTGTGTTGGTGCTCTCGGCGTGCGACGACGGCGACAAGGGCGGCAGCGGCGCCTCCGGAACCGCGACCCCGCAGTCCCAGGAGCAGGTCGACGAGGCGGCGGCGCAGAAGACCTCCAAGGCCCGGATCACCATCTCGCCGAAGAACGGCGCCCAGGACGCCTCCATCAACAACGACGCCAAGGTCACCGTCGCCGACGGCAAGCTCACCGAGGTCGTCATGACCTCCGCCGAGGGCACGGCGGTCAAGGGCGAGATAGCGGCCGACGGCCTCAGCTGGAAGCCGACCGTCGCGCTCAAGCGCGCCACGGTCTACAAGATCACCGCCACCGCGGCGGACGCGGCCGGCCTGGAGGCCCACGAGAACTCCTCGTTCACCACCGTCTCGCAGGCCAACAGCTTCATCGGCAACTTCACGCCCGAGGACGGCTCGACCGTCGGCGTCGGCATGCCGGTCTCGATCAACTTCAACAAGGCGATCACCGACAAGAAGGCCGTCCAGAGCGCCGTCACCGTCAGCTCCAGCTCCGGCCAGGAGGTCGTCGGCCACTGGTTCAACCCCCAGCGCCTCGACTTCCGCCCCGACGCGTACTGGACCGAGGGCTCGACGGTCACGCTGAAGCTGAACCTCGACGGCGTCGAGGGCGCCGACGGCGTCTACGGCGTCCAGCAGAAGACCGTCACCTTCAAGATCGGCCGCAACCAGGTCTCCACCGTCGACGTCGCCACCAAGACCATGACGGTCAAGCAGGACGGCAAGACGGTCAAGACCATCCCGATCTCCGCCGGCTCCCCGGAGAACCCGACCTACAACGGTCAGATGGTGATCTCCGAGAAGTTCAAGGAGACCCGGATGAACGGCGCCACCGTCGGCTTCACCGACGACGACGGCAAGGGCGAGTACGACATCAAGGACGTGCCGCACGCCATGCGCCTGTCCAGCTCGGGCACCTTCATCCACGGCAACTACTGGGGCCCGGACTCGATCTTCGGCTCCTCCAACACCAGCCACGGCTGCGTGGGCCTCAACGACGTCAAGGGCGCCGGCGACCCCAACCAGATGGCCGCCTGGTTCTACGACCACTCGCTCGTCGGCGACGTCGTGATCGTCAAGAACTCCAAGGACAAGACGATCGCCCCCAGCAACGGCCTCAACGGCTGGAACATGAGCTGGTCGGACTGGAAGGCCGGCTCGGCCGCCTGACCTGGTTTCGCCCCCCGCACGCACGCGGAAAGGGCCCCCTCCACCAGGAGGGGGCCCTTCGCGCTCTTCCCACCGGCCTACCGCGCGTCCACGGCCTCGTCCACGCCCCACTGCGCGAGCAGCCGCAGCGCGTCCGCCGAGGGCGTCCCCGGCTCCGCGTGGTACGTCACGAGCACCAGGTCCGGATCGGCGCCGGACACCTTCAGCGTCTCGTACGACAGCTCCATCTCGCCCACCAGCGGGTGCCGCATCCGCTTCGTGCCGTGGCCCTTGTCCGCCACCGTGTGCGCCGCCCACAGCGAGCGGAACTCCTCGCTGCGCACCGACAGCTCGCCCACGAGCGCGAGCAGCTTCGGATCGTCCGGATAGCACCCCGCGTACAGCCGCAGCACGCTCACCACCTCGGTCGCCTTGCACTCCCAGTCGAGGTAGAGGGAGCGCGCGTTCGGGTCGAGGAAGACCATCCGGGCCATGTTCCGCTCGTGCGGCTCCCAGGTGGTGAAGTCGCCGAGCAGCGCCCGCGCCATCCGGTTCCAGGCGAGCAGGTCGAGGCGGCGCCCCAGGACGACGGCGGGCACCCCGTCCATCGAGTCGAGCAGGTGTGCGATGCCCGGCCGCACCTGCTGGGGGCGGGAGATCGCCGCCCGCTGCCGCTTCTTCACCGTCGGCTTCGCCAGGTGCGTCAGATGCGCCCGCTCGGTGTCGCTCAGGCGCAGCGCCCGCGCGATCGAGTCCAGGACCTCCATGGACACGTTCCGGCCGTTGCCCTGTTCGAGCCGGGTGTAGTACGCCACCGAGACCCCGGCCAGCTGCGCCAGCTCCTCCCGGCGCAGCCCCGGCACCCGCCGGTGCCGCCCGAACTCGGGCAGCCCCACGTCCTGGGGCTTCAGCCGGGCCCTGCGGGAGCGCAGGAATTCACTGAGTTCGGCACTGGGGTCCACCCGGCCCATTATCGCCGCCGGTCCGCGCCGGCGGACGCGCGTTCCTGTCCCTGGCAGTAGTAGGCACACCGGTCGTAGGCAGGACAGGTGGCTGGGTGAAGCCGCTGTTCCCGGGCAGGCTCGGGGCCATGACCACGAACGTGACCACCGTCCCCGCCTACGCCGCGCCCGCCGCCCACGCCCCCCTCGCACGCACCACCGTGCCGCGCCGGCCGGTCGGCGAACACGACGTCCTCATCGAGATCAAGTACGCCGGCATCTGCCACTCCGACATCCACCAGGCGCGCGACGGCTGGGGCGAGGGCATCTACCCGATGGTCCCCGGCCACGAGATCGCCGGCGTGGTCGCCGCGACCGGCTCCGGCGTGACGGGGTTCGAGGTCGGCGACCGGGTCGGCGTCGGCTGCTTCGTGGACTCCTGCCGGGAGTGCGAGTACTGCCGCCAGGGCCTGGAGCAGTACTGCGTCGAGGGCGGCACCGGCACGTACAACGCCCGCGACAAGAACGGCGAGCCGACCTACGGCGGCTACTCCACCCACATCGTCGTCGACGAGAACTACACCCTGCGCATCCCCGAGGGCATCGGCCTCGACGAGGCCGCCCCGCTGCTCTGCGCCGGCATCACCCTCTACTCGCCGCTCGCCCACTGGCAGGCCGGCCCCGGCAAGAAGGTCGCGATCGTCGGCCTCGGCGGGCTCGGCCACATGGGCGTCAGGATCGCGCACGCGCTCGGCGCCGAGGTGACCGTCCTCAGCCAGTCCGAGAAGAAGCGGGAGGACGCCCTGAGGCTGGGCGCCGACCACTACCGCGCGACGAGCGACCCGGAGACCTTCACCGCGCTCGCCGGCACCTTCGACCTGGTGATCTCCACCGTCTCGGCGCCGCTGGACTTCGACGCCTACCTGGGCCTGGTGCGCACGGACGGCGCCCTGGTGAACGTGGGCGCCCCCGAGGAGCCGGTCCGGGTCAGCCTGTTCTCCCTGATCGGCGGCCGCAAGACCCTCGCCGGCTCGATGATCGGCTCCATCGCCGAGACGCAGGAGATGCTCGACTTCTGCGCCGCGCACGGCCTGGGAGCGGAGATCGAGGTGATCGCGGCGGACCGGATCAACGAGGCGTACGAGCGGGTGATCGCGAGCGACGTCCGCTACCGCTTCGTGATCGACGCGTCGACCATCTGACGGGTCCGGGACAGCGTGCCGGGGCATGACGTCGGGAGTAATCGACCCGCACGGCATGCCCCGGCACGCTGTCCCCATGACCGCATACGCACTCGGAAACCTGCACCCGAAGCCCGTCCTCGACGAGGAGGTCTTCACGTACATGGAGCGAGTCCAGGCCACCCTGGACCCCTACGGCGGCCGCTTCCTCGTCCACGGCGCCCCCGCCCGCGAGGTCCCGGAGGGCACCTGGCCCGGCGCCCTCGTGATCATCGCCTTCCCGACCTACGAGAACGCCCGCGCCTGGTACGCCTCCGCCCCCTACCAGGCCCTGATCCCCCTCCGCACCCGCCACATGGCCGGCGACGTCCTCCTGATCGACGGGGTCCCGGACGACTACGACCCGGCGACGACGGCGGCCGCGCTGAGGGCGGCAGCGGCGGGGTGACGAGGGCGGACGTCAAGGGCCAATGACAGGGGCTACTCCGCCTTCGCCACCCCGATCGGGCACGAGACCCCCGTGCCGCCGATGCCGCAGTAGCCCGCCGGGTTCTTGTCCAGGTACTGCTGGTGGTAGGCCTCCGCCGGGTAGAACGGGCGGTCGGCGGCCGGCAGGACGTGGGTGGTGATCTCGCCGTAGCCCGAGCCCGTCAGGACCTTCTGGTAGGCCTCGCGGGAGGCCTCGGCCGCGGCGGCCTGGGCGGGGGAGTGGGTGTAGACCGCCGAGCGGTACTGGGTGCCCACGTCGTTGCCCTGGCGGAAGCCCTGCGTCGGGTCGTGGGACTCCCAGAACAGCTTCAGGAGGGACTCGTACGAGACCTTCGACGGGTCGAAGACCACCCGGACGATCTCCGTGTGGCCGGTCAGGCCCGAGCAGACCTCCTCGTAGGACGGGTTCCGCGTGAAGCCGCCCTGGTAGCCGACGAGGGTCGTCCAGACGCCCTCGGTCTGCCAGAACTTGCGCTCGGCGCCCCAGAAGCAGCCCAGGGCGAAGTCGGCGACCTCCAGGCCCTCCGGGTACGGGCCGACGAGCGGGTTGCCGAGGACCGTGTGGCGCGCGGGCACGGAGAACTCCGGCTCGGCGCGGCCCGGCAGGGCCTGCTCGGGGGTGGGGAGGACGGGGGTGCGGGACAGGAACATGCTGCATCTCTCCTCGACGGTCGTCGGCAGTCCGCACAACAAGCGCGGGAGCGCCGGGATTCCCTCAGCGCGGCAGCGTCAGCGGGCTGCCGCCGTTCGCCTCGTACCCCGCCACCGCCAGGTTCCGGAAGACCGTGTACTCCGCCGCCGGGTCCGCGCTCAGCGTCCACGGCACCGCGCCCACGTGCCCGTCCACCTTCACCAGCTGGTGCATGGCCTCCGCCCAGCGCTCGCCCCGCACCAGGAACCACACCAGCAGATGGCGGACGTGCGCCGGCATCGGGTCGTCCGGACGGGCCGAGTGGACCGCGTACAGCGCGCCCTCCACCGCCTTCGACACCACCTGCGTACGGAAGAAGTCCTGCACGAGCACCACGTCCGGCACGTGCTCGTACACCGCGAACAGCGGCAGCGCGGCGAGCAGCGAGCCGCGCGGGGCGCGCGCCGCCGCCGTCGTCGCGAAGTGGTCGGCCTCCTCGCGCGAACCGTGCCACTTCTCGCACCAGTAGTGCAGCGCCGCAAGGTGCGCCCCCATGTGCTGCGGCGCCCGGTCGATCACCTGCGCCCACACCTGGTCGAACCGTTCGTGCTCGTAACCGAGACCGCGCGCCACCGCCAGCTGCGTGATGTACGGGACGGGGTCGCCCGGGGCGAGCAGCGCCGCCTCCTCGGTGACCTTCAGCGCCTCCTCCAGGATGATCCGGAAGTCGTCGCTCCCGGCCGCCGAGGAGCGCCACGCCTGCTGCACCAGGAACTCGGCGTGCACCGCCGCCCCGCCCGGGTCCTTCGGCGCGTCCGCCCGCCACGCCCGCAGCCACGCCCCGCCGACGCCCGGCCTCTCCCCGAGCTCCAGGGAGGCCGCGCCCGCGAACGCCTGCACGCGCTGCCAGCGCAGCTCGCCGTCCTTGCCGGTCCCGGCGAGCAGCTGCGAGGCCGCCTTCCAGTCCTGGGTGGCCTGCACGACGTTCAGCACGTCGAGCAGGTCCTCGTCCGCCCCCGGCAGCCGCACGTCCTGGTCCTCCTGCGGCACGAACCCGTACGCCTCCGGGTCCGCCGCGTCGGGCGACCCCGGCACGGCCAGCCGGATGCCACCGCCCCGGCGGCGCAGCACGTAGGGGCCGAGGACGCCGAACAGCAGCCCGAGCGCGATGAGGAACCAGAGAATCTCCATGTGTCCATTGTCCAGGACAGGCCGTGAGACGAACGCGGCGGCAGGGGCCCGGCGGCACTACGCTCCTGAGCATGAGCGACCAGCACATCCACCAGAGCTTCGAGACCCGCGCGATCCACGCGGGCAACACCGCCGACCCGCTGACCGGCGCGGTCGTCCCGCCCATCTACCAGGTGTCCACGTACAAGCAGGACGGCGTGGGCGGGCTGCGCGGCGGTTACGAGTACAGCCGCAGCGCCAACCCGACCCGCACCGCCCTGGAGGAGAACCTGGCGGCCCTGGAGGGCGGCCGGCGCGGCCTCGCCTTCGCCTCCGGCCTCGCCGCCGAGGACTGCCTGCTGCGCGCGCTGCTGGTCCCCGGCGACCACGTCGTCATCCCGAACGACGCCTACGGCGGCACCTTCCGGCTCTTCGCCAAGGTCGTGCAGCGCTGGGGCGTGGACTTCTCGGTCGCGGACACCTCCGACGTCGCCGCCGTGCGGGACGCGATCAACGACCGTACGAAGCTGATCTGGGTCGAGACCCCCTCGAACCCGCTCCTCGGCATCACCGACATCGAGGCCGTCGCGGGCGTCGCCCGCCAGGCCGGCGTGAAGCTCGTCGTCGACAACACCTTCGCCTCGCCCTACCTCCAGCAGCCGCTGGCGCTCGGCGCGGACATCGTCGTGCACTCGCTCACCAAGTACATGGGCGGCCACTCGGACGTCGTCGGCGGCGCCCTGGTGACGGCCGACGCGGCCCTCGGCGAGGAGCTGGCGTACCACCAGAACGCGATGGGCGCGGTCGCCGGGCCGTTCGACTCGTGGATCGTGCTGCGCGGCATCAAGACCCTCGCCGTGCGCATGGACCGGCACAGCGAGAACGCCGAGAAGGTCACCGAGATGCTGACCCAGCACCCGAAGGTGACCCAGGTCCTCTACCCGGGCCTCCCGGAGCACCCGGGCCACGAGATCGCCGCCAAGCAGATGCGGTCCTTCGGCGGCATGATCTCCTTCCGCGTGGAGGGCGGCGAGGAGGCGGCCGTCGAGGTCTGCAACCGCGCGAAGCTCTTCACCCTCGGCGAGTCCCTGGGCGGCGTCGAGTCCCTCATCGAGCACCCGGGCCGGATGACCCACGCGAGCGTCGCGGGCTCCGCCCTGGAGGTCCCGGCCGACCTCGTCCGCCTCTCGGTGGGCATCGAGAACGCCGACGACCTGCTCGCCGACCTGCGGCAGGCGCTGGGCTAGACCCGGCGGCGGACGTACGACGGCCGGGGGGGGGGCCCCCCGGGGCCCCCCCCCGCCGGGGGGGGTGTTTGGCGGGGGGGGGGGGGGGGGTTGCGGGGGGGGGAGGTGGGGTGTGGGGGCCCCCCGCCGCGGCCCGAGCGGCA